>CAVRZU010000142.1:0-6250 GCA_963725365.1 uncultured delta proteobacterium
CAAAATGCGCATCGCTTCACCGTAATAGGCACTGTAGCTCAGCTTATCTGCGTCGATGAATACGAGGTCCGTCTTTGAATCCGGCAGGCTTTTGAGGATCTCCAGCCCTGTGCCTGTGTACAGCTTGATTTTGTGGCCTACCGGGCTCCGGTCGAAGAAACTCCTCGCTATCTCCGCGAATTGGGGATTTTGCTCAATGGTCAGAATTTCCCCATCATCGGGCAGGGCTTCGGCCATTGCAAGGGCCGAATAACCGGTAAAGGTCCCTACTTCGACTATATGCCGGGCGCGTGACAATTGAGCCACCAACTGCAGGAACCGGCCTTCGACGCGTCCGGTGAGCATACTGGGATAGGGAGTCGAGTAGAGTGTGAAAAGCTCGATATCCTCCAGAAGTGCGGACATGGGCGTTGTATGAGCAGCGGCATACTCTTCCGCCTCTCTTGCCACAATATCCATAAAACAGTAGACCCCGGAAGGGCCTCCGGTCTTTACTCCGGAAACTTGCGTGCTGTTCATAGATCGCCTTCCAAAATAAGTGAACCGCCCTGGGCCGCTTTTTCGACAGGCTGATAAGCCCCGGGGATTTTCCTGCCTGAAATGGACAGGCGATTCCACATGTTTCTTTCCTAATGCCTTTTACCTTTGCTCTGTGCTTTCCAGGCCGGCGTCTCCATGATCCTTTAGCTGGCGAGGTTTGCACTGATTCACACGCTCGGGATGAAATACGTAGTCCAAGTCTTGCGATAAATTCCTGGATGCCCAACTGGATTTTTCTTCAGAAGGTGGTGAAGCTGTAGCGGTCGAGCCACAATTCGAGTATCGAACCGGAGCCAAAGCGAGCACTGCAAGCAGACCTGTTAGTAACATGTTCCTTTTTACGTTGTGCATTGCTGCTCCTCTTTTTAAGTTCAAATCAGGAATCAGGAATTACGAGTGTGCGAAAATACCTCCAAGTAATTAATATAGTTACTAATTTATGAACGGATGAGATTGTTTTCAATTCCTTATCTCTAATTCTTAATTCGTAGCTGAAGTTCCTTGTCCGGGGTTCTCGTGACCAAATCCAGCGCCTTCAGCAATTGTGTATCCTGACTGGCTTGCAATTGAGCCGAGTTCATGCCCCTTTCCTTTTCAGGATAAAGCGGGACAACGGAGTCGGGCAAGCCGACTGCAAGGTCGGGCATTATTCCTTTGTGCCAGATAACGTGCCCTGAGGGAGTAATCCATTCCGCTATGGCGATAAGTATTGCGGAACCGTCCGAGAGACCGTATTTCTGCAACACTGTGCCGGTGCCGAAAGTCTTTTCCCCCACAAGTTTGGCCCGGTCTGCGTCTTTTATGGCCCCGGCTATGATTTCCGAACCGCTGGCAGTACCGCCGTTTATCAACACAACCAGTGGGATTTTAGTAGCCAGGCCACCGGATTGAACCGGAATCGAATTGATATCGCCGGTGCTGTTCTTCTGAAGAACCACGATCCCACTGGAGAGAAACTGACTGGCTGTTTCCACGGCTTCGTCCAGGACGCCTCCCGGATTGTCGCGCAGGTCCAGGATGATCGCTGTAAAACCCTCACTCCTGATCTGCTTTAAAGCTTTGCGAACTTCTTCGCCAACCCCTTGACTGAACCCGGCAATTCTCAGATGTGCGGCTTTTGAGCCCGGCAGGCGCTCCCACCTCACATTTTTGACGGTAATGTGGGCCCTCACGATCGAAATATCCCGGGTTTGTCCCGACTTTTGATCTAAAATGGTCAGATCTACCGAAGTGCCCGGCTTTCCTGCAATAAGGGACACAGCCTCCTCCACGGGAAGGCCGGTAATATCGCGCCCGTTCACCTTCAAAATAATGTCGCCGGATTTGAGACCTGCCCGTTGTGCCGGAGAGTCGTCTATTGGCGCCAGGATTACTATATGACCTTCCTTGCTTTGGATCTGTGCCCCGATTCCGCTGATATTTCCTTCCAGAAAATGATTCTCTATGTTGAGCATGCGGGGGTTCAAAAATGTGCTGTGTCCTGTATCCCCCAGGGCGTTGACCATCCCTGAAATTGCCCCGTAGGTAAGTTTTTGGGACTGTACCGCCTGGCGATCCACATATCGCTTTGAAATGACGTCCCACGCTTCTGAGATCAGGCTAAAATCTGGTCCGGCTTGAGAATTGCCGGAAAGGGCAAGGTCGGCCAGGACCAGCCGATCCAGCATGGCCCCGGTTATGGCGCCCCCCGTGCTGATTGCGATGACAAGAAGTAATCCTGTAAGTTTTTTGCGGGTACCGGTTGGTCTCATTATTCACCCCGTAATTTGTTTCATTGCAAGTCTTATTGTAACAGGATGCAAAATAAGGTCGAGGCGGTGGGACCGCCAGCCAGGTTTGCCTCTGCCGCCGGCGGCGGCAAAAAAATCAATTAAATCATATTATCCGTCAATTCTCCCAAGAGAAAGGGTTTGAGTTCCTCCATTTCTTTGAATATTTATGGCAAAGCACACCGCCACAGCGTTGCATGTCGGCCAGTATCGGATATAATAACAATGCTGGTCAAAGGAATTTGGACGATGCTTGCGGACCGTTAAATTAAAAGTAACAATGATACGTTCGTTTCAACACATCAAGCGGGCAATGTTTACAGTACAAATTTGTTGGTTTGTCTTTCTCCCGCCAGGCGAGCGGACAAAGAGGCCATCATGACTAAGCAGCTTGTGATCTGTAATCTCAGGGCCGCTCGAAAAGCGAAAGGCATCTCTCAGAGCGACCTTGCCGAGCTGGTAGGGGTTAAACGGCAGGCCATCTATGATATGGAATCGAGCCGCTACGTCCCCAATACCAGTGTCTCCCTGTTGCTGGCAAAGGTGTTGAACTGCAGGGTCGAGGATCTTTTCAGTATCGCTTCGAGCCCCGGCGAAAGGGCTGCAACGCTTGTCGATGGGGCAGCGGGGTGCAGTCATCGAGTCTCCCTGGTGAAAGTACGCAATCAGTTGATCGCCTATCCGCTGGACGACAAGTGGATGTCCGGTGAGGGGTTTCAAGGCGCCGACGGATTGCTCCAGGATGCTCCCGGCGATATCTCGATGCAGCGCGAGGCATGCGGTTCCGCCGTCTGTTGCGTGCGTCTGCTGCACGGCGAGGATGCCCTGGATAAAAAGGCCCTCCTTCTCGGGTGCGACCCCGCCTTTACAATATTGAGTTCGCATGTGGCCCGCTCCGCCGGAGAAGAAAGACTCCAATGCCGGTTCTCTCAAAGCCTCGGGGCCTTGAAGGCGCTTTCGTCAGGCTATGCGCATCTGGCCGGGACCCATATGCACAACCGATCTGATACTGAATCCAACCTTGAACTTGCCCGCGCAGTACTTGGAAAAGCAAAGGCGAAGGTGATAGCATTTTCCAGCATCGAAGAGGGCTTGATGGTGCGTCCGGGCAACCCTTGCGGCATCAGGACCGTTGGCGATCTTGCCGGAAACGTTGGATTCGTCAACCGGGAGCCTGGAGCAGCGCTAAGGGTCCTTCTCGACGATCATTTGACTCGGCTTGGAATAAAGCCCGAGACTATTGACGGCTACAACCGCCTGGTCCACAGCCATAACGAAGGCGCCAAAATGGTGTCTTTTGGACTGGTTGAGGCGGCACTCGGACTGCGGGCCATTGCAATCACCCATGGCCTGGGGTTTGTTCCGCTGGAGATGGTTCGCTGCGACCTTGTAATTCCCTTGGATCTGATAGAACATCCGGCTGTAAAAATTATAGTTGACTTGCTCCAGGCGCGATGCCTCCGTGAAGAATTAGCTGCTCTGCCCGGATATGACTCATCATGTATGGGCGCCGTGATCGGAGAAGTGTGAGTTTTATACGGAAGCCTGGCGGACCGCAGGCAGGGTCTTGACTCCTATCCTGGCGAACAGCTTTTTCTGGATCTGCTCATTGAATACTTTCCATTTGCGCTCCCGATGCTCTTCCTCTTCTCCCCCGGATAAAAATCCGATCGGAATCCTGAAGCCTCCGGCCGAGGTCTTGCCTCCGCCGTAGTAGTGGCCTGCGCTATCCTTGCCGAAAATCTCTTTTAAGAATTCATCGGGATCAAGCGTGATTTTGGTAGTGCGAAGCGATCCGACGATTGCCTCCTCCATTTCAGCGCCTGTTACGATGCCATACACCACGGCAGTGTGTATATTTTCTTCGGTTACCATAAAGTCGGCGGCCTGAGGGATTGCATCCCTGTCCTCCGCCCGGATGTAGCCGACTCCGGCGATAGAGAAACCTTCAGCCGTCACCTGGGCCTCAAGAGCCCTGTGAATGACTTCCATGGTTTTCTTGGAGCGGGCCTGATTCATAATCTGCTCGAGCAGATCCGGATCTCTGAAGCGGCTCAGGAAAGCGGCCGCCTGGAAATCCTCCGGGGCTGCCCTGATAAAACCGTTCGTATCGGTCATAATGCCGTGTGTGAGAGCCGTCGCCACCTTTACATGCTCCCTGTGAGACTTGTCCATTTCGATAAGGCCGTGTTCAATGTATCCGGCGTAAATTGTCGACGCCGCGCCTATAGCTCGTCTAATGTCCTGGAAAGCCGGCTCCAGCCGGTGTTGCAGTTCGTGATGATCCACGACGATAAGAATCGGGACTGCCGCCGCCTCGAAGATGTTTGAGTATCTCTTCGGCGGTAGTCCCCTGATTGTCCACGAAGACCGCCCCGGAGTATATTTTCATATCTGCCGAGCAGTCGAAATGCATAAGTTCGAGCCCCAGCAATTTGACCAGGGCTATATTTTGCTGATGACTGACTTTGCCGCCGTGCACAATGTCACATTCGATGTCAAATGCGGCGCTTATGAGTTGGTGGGCGAAAGCTGAGGCGATGGCGTCGGGATCGGGGAAATCCTGAAGCACGATAATGTGTTTTTCGTTCCGGTGAGCGTCCAGGACGTCGGTTAGTTTAGAAATCGGAGCGGCATCGTCACTGTTCATGTCAGGTTCTTAACCCTTTGTTAAGTCATAATATAGTCCTGAATTTTTTAGAAAGTATAGGGGTGTGAAAACATTTTGCACTTTTTTGACTGGAATAAAAAGTCACTCCAGGGTAAACAACAGATGGCCCTGCGAACCGGTTGCCATCCAAAATTCTCTCGATTCCTTTCAGAGAATTCCCGTAGAGATCCTTGGGTGTGATTAAAATATAAAAATGGACAAACGAACTCAGCTCGTGCTTGCGATAGGAGTAAACGATGATGGCAGCGCATTCACAAAACGAGGCGGGTGAGCAGATACACCGTTTCCAAAATGCTCATCCCGGTGGTCTTTCTTTGTTTGTGGGCTTCCGGCTTAATAGCCGCCCCGGACCCCGTGACAGTGGTGAAAACGGGTACGGATCAGGTGCTTCAACTGCTCAAGGAACATAGTGGAGACACTCAGACCCGCCGAACAAGGATCCGGTCGGTCGTAGACCAATACTTCGATTTCAATGCGATATCCAAACGCGCTTTGGGACCTGGGTGGAGGGGCAGCCCCAGGAAAAGCAGCAGGAATTTACCCTGGACTTCAGCAAGTTGCTCTTTAACACCTACATCGGTAAGATCGAAAAATATACAACCGAAAGATCTATATAACCAGAAACAAATGCAGGGAGATCATGCCGTTGTAGAAGCCCTCGTTGTCGGACAGGCCGGAAAAGTTACAATCGAATATTACATGCACCTCGTAGACGGGAACTGGAAGGTGTATGACGTGGTGATCGAAGGCGTGGGCCTTGTGGCCAACTATCGCGGCCAGTTCGACGAAATATTGTCCAGAAGCTCGTTTGACGATTTGTTGACGCAATTAAAGGCAAAAGTTGCTCAAAGGTGATTCAGTGAACAGTGTGGAAACAGGCTGAAGCAAAAGAAAGACTGAAGGTAAAAAAATTGCAGATTGCAGATTGAATTAAAAGCAATCACCCCCTGAGCAAGGCAGCCGCGCTCTCGTGCACCGCTTCAGACAGGGTGGGGTGGGCGTGGACGGTTCGACTGAGCTCTTCCGCTGTCATGTGTGAGCGGAGGGCGATCACACATTCTGCTATCAGCTCGGAGGCGCGAAGCCCGATTATGCGGACGCCAAGGATTCGGCCCGAGCCTGTGCGCGCCAGAATTTTAAACGAATCCGTCGGTCTCGCCAAGGCACTGTGCGCGTCCGGTTCCGGCAAACGGGAAGACCGCCGATTTGTATTCCACGCCAAGGGTTTTCAACTCATCCTAGCAATACGGTACTGGGTCCAAAAAAAAAA
>CAVRZU010000143.1:0-18830 GCA_963725365.1 uncultured delta proteobacterium
TGGCCGAGAATCAAAAAAAATACGATCTTCTAAAAAAAGAAGAGTATAAAGAATACTTTGCAGCCGGTCAGAAAGAATACGAAACTAATCTGTTCGAAATTCTGTGGCTCGGTGGGGGTGGTGGAGGCGACAATCCCTGGGACGGCCTTTGGCGGGAATACCAGGACCAGCTCGCAGCCGGCAAAGAACAGGCCGATGCCGAACATTCGGACGTTCCCTGGCTGAAGGAAGAACTGATAAACGAGTGGGTGGAAAAGATTCAGAAAGCCAGGACAGCCAACGAACAACTGATAGAGAAGATGGTCAAACGTCTCAACACCCAGGGGCGAACTGCGGTGGAGTGGGGGGTTGTCGGTGTTTCGGCATCCCTGTTGATCGGCCTGTTCGGGGTGATTGGCTTCAGCTTTGGGATGATCGGTCCGTTGCGCGAACTGAGACGCGGGATCAAGTCTTTGTCTCGTTCGGGGGCCACTGCCCCTATCAGGATTTATTCAAATGACGAATTCGGTGAGCTTGCGGGTGCTTTCAACGATATGGCCGCCCGGCTCACTGAAGAGGAGCGTATGAGGTCGGATTTTATCTCCATGCTCAGCCACGAGATTCGAACGCCTCTGACCTCCATTCGAGAGTCGGTTAATTTGATAGCCGAAGAGGTCATGGGGGATATCAACGAAAAGCAGAGACGCTTTCTGCTGATAGCCAGCCATGAATTGGAGCGCATTACGACGCTGCTCAATCATCTCATGCAGATATCGCGCCTCGAGGCCGGAGCGGTAGAATTCCATCCGCGCCAAATGGATCTCGATAAATTCGTCAATGGAGCCATATCGCGGTTGATTCCCGCAGCTGAGGCGAAGGATATATCGATCCGGCCGGAAATCGCCTCGGGAATATCTGACTTTTACTGCGATCCGGACAACTTGCAGCAGGTTTTGCTCAATCTGCTTGGAAATGCTATAAAGTTTTCCCCTCACGGGAGTGAAATCATGGTGTCGGTAAGGCGGGAGGACTCGGCAAAGGCCCCCCTTCTGGTGTTTTCAGTCACAGACAGAGGCCCGGGTATTCCCGATGCCGAGCAGGACCTTGTTTTTCATAAGTATTACAGGGCATCCGATGTTCGGGACCATGTTGACGGGGTCGGCCTGGGGCTAAGCATTTCCAAACGCATAGTAGAGGCGCACGGAGGCGAAATTGGCGTTCGCAGCAAACCCGGCGAAGGCAGCACTTTCAGCTTCACTCTTCCTCTATTCCGAGAGGAATGAGCGATGGTCGTGAGAATGCGGATTCAGAGCGGATTTTTCCTGGGGTTGGTAATTTTTCTGTCGATTTGGGGGCCGTTTGTACGCTCGTTGGCTGCCGAAGAAGTATCGGCCCGGGCCGAGTCCATTCGGCGTGATGTTGAGCAGGAAGCCCTGGACAATGCAACGAAGAGCTTCAACGCAGGGGACTACACTAATGCAAAAATAGGATTCGAAATGCTTAGTGAAAGCGCCCATAATCCCGAAATCATCCGCCAGGCCTTCTTCGGGCTTGCCTCGGTTAAGCTCTTCCTCGCCCAGACCCCCGAACAATACGAAGACGCCATCTCAATTTGGAAAAAATGGAGCGGACGGGTTACTTCCCTAAACGGGTGCGAGGACCCGAGAATGATGACCCCTTTTCTGTTCCGGCTCCAATCCTCGGTCAGCGCCGCCGAAAATCAATTGGCTTCCAAAAGCCGTAAGGATGTAGACGCCAAGGGGGTTTTGCTGACCAAGGAAAAGGAGATGCAGATTCTTCGGTCGAAGCTGGAACTTCGCGAGCGTGAAATACGGCGATTGCGGCATCAGCTGGAATCCATTGAAGAAATACATAGAAAATATCAGGAGAAAAAGCAGGAAGCCACACCGTAGGGAAGGCAAAAGGCAAAAGCAAAAAGGCAAAAGTGAAAAATGATCCCCGGATTTGCCTCTTGGCTTTTTACTTTTGCATTCACCTGTTTGCCGGAGATGAAATTGTCCACCAAACCAATAATTCTTGTAGTAGATGATGACCTCAATATCCTGGCTGTCCTGGAGGCAAGACTTTCCTCGATTGACTACCGGGTGCTGACCGCCTCCGGGGGCGAGCAAGCGCTGGAGCTGCTAAAAAGCAGGCAGGTAGATCTGATGATCACGGACGTAAAGATGCCGGGCATGGGAGGCATGGACCTGTTTTCAGCCGCCCAGGCGGTCCGGCCCGGGTTGCCTGTCATGTTCCTCACAGCGTTCGGGACAATCCCGGACGCGGTCAAAGCCGTCAAAGCCGGGGCAGTTGAATACCTGACAAAGCCATTCAACGGGCGCGATCTGATCTTGAAAGTCCAGGAGGTGCTGAGAAAAAGCGCTCCAAAACCTACGCTCGATACGCTTCCGCCATTGAGCGAGTCGCTCTGGGGCGGCAAAAGCCCGGCAATGCGTGAATTGTACGATCTGGTCAACCGCATCGCCAGAAGCGACGTAAACGTGCTGATCCTGGGCGAGAGCGGCGTGGGCAAGGAGCGGGTCGCCCGCCTGCTGCATCAGCGAGGTCCCCGCCGCGAGCAGCCCTTCATTGTTGTGGACTGCGGTTCAACTCCGAGTGGATTGCTCGAAAGCGAGCTTTTGGGCACGTCCGCGGCGCATTTACCCATGCCATCAAAGACAAAAAAGGACTGATCGAGGCCGCTGACAAAGGCACCCTGTTTCTGGACGAGATAGGCAATATCTCCCAGGATATGCAGATGAGGCTGCTGAGGTTTTTGGAGGACCGGAAAATCAGGAAGATAGGGGACCTTAAGGAGATACCGGTAAACTGCCGGGTAATTTCGGCGACCAACGTCGATCTCCCCGAGGATGTCGCCACAGGGAACTTTCGCGAGGACCTCTATTACCGGCTTAGGGTAGTGACTCTAAAGATCCCCCCGCTTCGTGATCGCCGCGAGGATATTCCGGTGCTTATTCATCAGTTTGTGGAAAGCTTTTGTAAAAAACAGAACGTTCCGCTGGTCAAGGTGCCTGCCGAAACGATCAAGTGGCTTTATGAATATCCCTGGCCGGGAAATGTAAGGGAACTTAAAAACGCCCTGGAGGGCGGTGTGGTTTTGTGTCGCGACGGGGTCCTGCACAAAAGCGACCTCAGCCTCTCCGGACTCCCAGATGCCCCGCACAAATCTTCGGCCTCTGCCGCAGGCGATACGTCCGCGCTCTCTCTTGAGGAAAGCGAGCGGAATGCGATCCTGCGGGCTTTGCAGCAGGCCGGTTTCGTTCAGAAAGAAGCTGCCAATCTTTTGGGAATAAGCCGAAGGGCTATCCACTACAAGGTCAAAAAATACGGGATCGAATGTGGAAAGCGGTCCAGCAAGGGCGATGAGGATGATTAAGAATATGGAATGCAGAAAAGAAAAAAACAGCGTCAACTGTAAGTGCACCTATAAGGGATGCCCCAGAACCGGTCTATGTTGTGAATGTATCGAATATCACTTGAAGAGCAGGGAACTCCCCGCCTGTTGCTTCCCGCCGGACGCCGAGAAGACCTACGATCGCTCCTTCGAGCATTTCGCCCGGCTGGTGGGCAAAGGCTAAAGAGCTCTCACCGCCGAGAACGCTGAGAGCGCGCAGCCGCAACCAAAAACTAAAGACTTAGACAGGATTAACAGCATTTACAGGATTAAAAACGAAGAAATCTTGACGTCAATTTAACCCCCTCAGCTTGAAAACCTGCGATGTACTTTTTCGTGGAATACCCGCACATTTCCCCCGATAATCCCTCTCAGGATATATTATAGCACTTAGCGTTATAGGAAAGAAAATCGGGGAACGCTACCGTAGCTCTTTGCGCCAATGCGAAGACGGCCGAACGGACAATCGAGTTTTTCACAGCACAGGTGAGAAAGCCCGGCACAAGAAAGCCTGCACGCGGGTAACCGGCGCATTCGCCGCCGGTGCTTTCAGCATGGTATTTCCCAGTAAGTAGTTAATTTTACTTTAACTTGTTTTTTTCGGCCTTGTACATCTTGTAATTGATACTGTCCACCAGCGCCTGCCAACTTCCTTCAATGATATCGTGGGAGACTCCGACTGTGCCCCACTCGTCTTGCCCGTCAGTGGATTCGATTAGCACGCGCACCTTGCCCTGACCGGCCTTCCGTGGCAGGACGCGCACCTTGTAGTCGATTAGTTCCATGCTTTTGAGCTCGGGGTAGAATTTTTCCAGGCACTTTCGCAGGGCTTTATCCAGGGCGTTGACGGGACCGTTGCCAATGGCGGCCGTATGTTCGAGTTGCCCTCCACGCGGATCTGGATGGTCGCCTCGGCCACCGGGTCGTTATCTTCGCTCTGCTTCTGGTCGATAACGCGGAAGCCGACAAGTTCGAAATATTTCTTACTCTTGCCCATAGTCTTATTGATAAGGAGCTCGAAGCTTGCCTCGGCCGCCTCGAACTGAAATCCCTGGTTTTCGAGTTCCTTGAGTTCCTCGAGCACCTGCATGGCCACCGGGTCGCTCTTTGAGAGCTCCAGGCCGAATTCTTCGGCTTTTTGCTTTATGGTGGAGCGTCCGGAAAGATCGGATACGAGCACTCTGCGTTCGTTGCCAACCAGGCTCGGGTCAACGTGCTCGTATGTTCTGGGATTTTGTGTGACGGCACTTACGTGAATGCCTGCCTTGTGCGCAAAGGCGCTTCGGCCTACATACGGCTGATAGGGGTTCGACGGTATGTTTGCCAGCTCCAGTATGAAGCGGCTCACCTGCCGCAACTTTTTCAGATCTTTCGGGGCAAGGCATGCATGTCCCATTTTCAGGCACATGCTGGCCATTATGGAACAAAGATCGGCGTTTCCGCACCTTTCTCCGATTCCGTTGAAGGTCCCCTGGACTTGGACGGCCCCCATCTCGACCGCAGTTAGAGAGTTTGCGACGGCAAGGTCGGAATCATTGTGCGCGTGAATTCCAAATGAAATATCCGGGAACTTCTCCTTAACAGCTCTTATGGCGTTCTGGATTCGGCTGGGCAGACTTCCCCCGTTCGTGTCGCAGAGGATAATGCACTCGGCGCCGGCCTCAATCGCCTTCCCTATGGTAGCAAGAGTATATTGCGGGTCTTCACCGAATCCATCGAAGAAATGTTCGGCATCATAGAAGACGGTTTTGCCCTGCTGGCGCAAAAAAGTAATGCTGTCGAAAATGAGCTCAAGATTACGGTCCAGGGTCGTGTGCAGGGCCTCTTTTACATGCACCGTCCAGCTTTTTCCGAATATCGTCACCAGTTCCGTATCTGCTTCGAGCAGTGCCCTCAGGCTGGGGTCGGCGCCCGCGGTCGATTCATGATGATGAGTTGCCCCGAAGGCTGCGATTCTGGCATTCTTCAGTTGATAGTTGCGAATTTCCCGGAAGAACTCCGCGTCCTTCGGATTCGATCCGGGCCAGCCGCCTTCTATATAATGAATGCCGATATCGTCGAGCTTTAGTGCTATGCGAACCTTATCGTCTGCCGAAAAGCAAAAATCCTCGGCCTGCGTACCATCGCGGAGCGTGGTATCGTAGATTTTCACTTCCATAGTAATTTCTCCGTGCCTATTGTTTTTCTTCCTGAACCTGGATGTTGCCGCCTCCCTGCAATTTCCTGTCGAGCTCGAAGGCGTCATGGAGCACCCTTACCGCCAGTTCGGTATACTTTTCGTCGATTATGCAAGAGATCTTTATCTCCGAGGTGGCAATCATCTTTATATTGATGTTTTCCCTGGAAAGAGTTTCGAACATCCTGGCCGCCACCCCGGTGTTGCTCCTCATTCCGATACCGATGATGGAAACCTTGGAAATTCCCGGGTCGCCCAGCACCTGGCACTCGCCCAATTCGGGCGCAATCGATTCCAGGATGCCCATCGTTTGATCGTAAGACACTTTGGGCACCGTAAACGATATATTTGCCCTGCCCGCAATTCCGCTCGCACCCTGGACAATCAGGTCAACGTTGATGCTTGCGGCCGAGATTGGCTGGAAAACCTTGGCGGCCACCCCCGGTTGATCGGGAACGCTGGTGATCGTGACTCGGCTTTCGTTCTTATTGTAAGTGATTCCGGAAACCACCACCTTTTCCATGTTTACATCCTCCCGTGTGACAAGGGTGCCAGGGGCGTCGGTGAACGAGGAACGCACCATTATGGGTACGTCATACTTCATGCCGAATTCCACCGAACGATGGTGGAGGACCTTGGCTCCCATGCTGGCCATCTCCAGCATTTCCTCGTAACTTACTCTGTCCAGCTTGCGCGCCTTGGAGCATATGTTGGGGTCGGCGGTGAACACCCCTTCAACGTCCGTGTATATCTCGCACACGCTGGCATGAAGCGCCGCGGCAAGCGCCACGGCCGAAGTATCGGACCCCCCGCGGCCCAGCGTGGTGATGTTGCCGTCGTCGTCATATCCCTGGAACCCGGCCACCACAACGATTTTGCCCTCCTGCAGGCTCTCGATTATGGGCTGGGTTTGAATCCAGCTTATGCGGGCCTCGCCGAATCGGCCGTCTGTCATTATTCCTGCCTGGTATCCGGTCATCGAAACGGCATCGGCCCCCATCGCTTTCACTGCAATACAAAAAAGGGCTATAGTGGTCTGCTCGCCGGTGGCGAGCAGAACGTCCAACTCTCTGGGGTCGGGGCAAGCGGTAATCTCCTGCCCCAGCTTTATAAGCCGATCGGTATCGCCAGCGCGCGCCGAAAGGACGACCACCAATTGATCGCCGTCTTTTTTCCTTTCAAGGACCCGCCTGACCACCGCATTGATTCGATTGGCATCTGCAACCGACGTTCCCCCGTACTTCTGCACAACAAGAGCCATCTCTTTTGAGTCCCTCCTTCATATTGCGGCAATGTTGTTCGACGAAATATATACGTGCAAGTAACCAAAATGTACGAGATTGTCCACAAAAAAACCGGCTGTAGCAATAATCTTGACCTGGAAGAAAAGACTGGTCGATCTAAATGTCAGTCCGCTCCTGGACGAGGACCTTGTGTGGGCGGATTACGTCTTCATCAGCGCAATGATCGCCCAGAAAGATTCGGCTCGACAGGTTGTGGACCGTTGTCGCGCGCTTGGCGTCAAGACGGTTGGAGGCGGCCCTCTTTTCCGGGCATATCCCGATGAATTTACCGATCTGGACCACCTGGTCTTCGGGGAAGCCGAGTCGATAATTGCCGAACTCGTCAGGGATTTTGAGTCGGGGCGGCCCAAAAGGTCTTACCATTCCTCCGGGTTTCCTGCCCTCGACATCGTTCCCGTGCCACAATGGGACCTGATAAATCTGAACGACTATGCTTCGATCTCCATTCAGTATTCCAGGGGTTGCCCGTTCAACTGCGAATTTTGTGACGTGATCGTCATGAATGGCCGGGTGCCAAGGGTTAAGCGGGATGAACAGGTGCTGGCCGAGTTGGAGGCCCTCTACGCACGTGGCTGGCGCGGTTCAGTCTTTATTGTCGATGATAATTTCATCGGAAACAAGGAGAAGGTCAAAGGGCTTCTTAGATCCATCATTTCCTGGCAAAAAGTCCGGCTGCGGCGGCTGAACTTCTATACAGAAGCTTCCGTAAATCTTGCCGAGGACCCTGAACTCATGAACCTGATGGTGCAGGCCGGGTTCAATAAGGTTTTTCTTGGCCTTGAAACACCTGTCGAAGAGGGCCTCAAGGAATGCGGCAAAGCCCAGAACCTCAGGCGCAACCTCTCCGAGTCGGTCGTAACTATTCAACAACACGGCCTGGCTGTCATGGGAGGGTTCATAATCGGCTTTGACAGCGATCCGCCCGATATTTTCCAAAGACAGCTAAACTTTATTCAGAAAAACGGGATAGTGACTGCAATGATAGGCTTGCTGACCGCCATCCCCGGAACGCGGCTTCATTCGCGCCTGGAGAGCGAAGGAAGAATGCTGTTCAAGTCTTGCGGAGACAACACTGATATGGGTGGCTCTCTGAATTTCATCACCCGGATGGACAGAGCAAAAATAATCGAGGGCTACAGTTGGGTCATGAACTCCGTCTATTCTCCGGAGATGTATTATAACAGGATACTTGCCTTTCTTCGGACCTACCGCCCCAAGGCCAGGACCTACCTCGAAAACACCGACCTGCTGGCTTTTGTCCGCTCGCTCTGGTACCTGGGGATTGCCGACCATGAATCCAGGACATATTACTGGAGGCTTTTGAGAAAGACGATCTCAAGTTACGACGATTCGTTCGGGGATGTAGTCACCATGGCGATATACGGCTATCATTTCCGGAAGATGTTCTGGACTCAACAATCGGCGCAAGCCAGCTTGCGCAAGTGAAAAGGCAAAGGGGACTCATCATCTGCCCCTTTAAAAAAAATGAATAGGCGGGATGGGCTTCGCCGAAAGACAAACAAAGCCCATCCCCAAGTCCGGTAAAAGTGGTCAACCTCTAGAGTTTTGGGATTTTAAGACTGATTGCTGGAGGATTTTCAGAATTCTCCTAAAGATTCAATCCCTTGATTTACCCTGGCTGAGACACAGCTGCGTCTGCGGCTTACTGGCCCTGTTTTTGGCCTGCCTGCTCAAAATAGGATTCCACCCGAACGAAATTTTCATCTACCGCTTTACTTAATTCCGAGCAGCCTTTCCGGAACATTGCGGTCATATCGGTAATGGCTTTTTTCCCCTCACTGGGGATCCAGTCGGCCTGCTCGATGAACGTGCTCACCATTTTTTCCGACTGCTCCTGGAGCATGCACATGGCGCCGAAGGTGTTCTGCAAGGTTGTCCGGTTAAAATCGAGTATCTGTTTTGCGAAAGAAAACTGGTTCATTTTTTCTGTCTCCTTTGTTTTCAATTAATAATTTACCTCTGCCCAAACCTTAAAGTGAAGTATAACTACGCAACTGGGTGAGTCAAGGGTAAATTGTGCAGTGCACAAAAATGTAACAGTGAAATAATCCTTGTTATTTAGTAGATTGATGCCTAATTTATTGTGCTATGCGGCAGGATCGGAGCGGATCGGGTTATGGCTGAAAAAATCGTCCTGAAAAAATACGCCAACAGGCGGATCTACGATACCGAAAAGAGCGGCTACATCACGCTTGAACAGGTAAGCGAACTTATACGGGCCGGCCGCAAGGTTTCGGTGATCGACGCCAGGACATCCGAAGATGTCACTGCCTTCATCTTATCGCAGATAATCGTAGAGGAGGCAAAAAACAAGAATATCCTTCTGCCCGTGCCTTTTCTCCACCTGGTTATAGAACACACGGGAAGTGTTGAGTGAGTTTTTTGAAAAATATCTGGAACTGGCCATCAAAAACTACCTGCTCTACCGGGCCGCCTTCGATGAGCAATTCAAAAACTGGCTGGAGGTCGGCAAGAACTTCTCGACAATTGCCCAGAAAACAATGCCCTCTGCTGCGCCCTGGGAATCCTTCTTCGATATGTTCTACTCGGAAAAAAAAGCCGATGAGAAAGAGACTTAAAATCGTGTAAAGGGG
This sequence comes from uncultured delta proteobacterium, assembly GCA_963725365.1. GTDB lineage: Bacteria > Desulfobacterota > Syntrophobacteria > Syntrophobacterales > Syntrophobacteraceae > SbD1. The sequence goes on from CAVRZU010000143.1 coordinate 9,493, forward strand.
TCTAGGATTCACCGTGGACCGCCGGCCCCCCGACTTGCCTATCTATTCCGTATAGCTTACAATCTTCGATAGAACCGCTCTTCTGTTTCAAGGAGAAGACGATGGGCGAATTAGAACCAAGAGACAAAGTTATTTCCATTCTCATGATCAACGATGACGAAGAGGATTTCACCCTTGTCAAAGAGGCGTTGGAATCGAAGCGGCTCAAAGTGGACCTCTACTGGGCCGCAGATGGCGATGAGGCAATGAATTTTCTGCTCCGCAAGGAAGGATATTCGGATGCCCCAACCCCTAACTTAATCCTGGTCGATTTGAACATGCCCGGGAAAAACGGCTTCGAGGTGCTCAGAGACCTGAAAGCCGATGAAACCCTTCGAAGAATCCCCGTAGTGATACCTCTTCCTCCCGGGACCAGGGACACGTTTCGAAAGGCTATAACATCGGGGCCAGTTCATTCATGTTGAAGCCGCTGACCTTTGATGAAATGGCCAATGCCATGCAGTCTTTGTGCGAATACTGGTTCGCCCTGGTGCAATTGCCTAAAGCCGCCGCCGGGCCCGTCGCAAGACTGTGCAAAAGGCTCCGGTCAAGCATGGTTCGACCAATTCCGAGCAGCTCTAGTAGAAGAGGCGATCCGCAATAGCCCTCCGGAAATGATAGACAGGTGAAACGGGTTATCTCCTGTTGATCGAAAGAATCGATGTCCCAGATCACCCCTTGTGTGAAAACACCGTGTTCGTAGAGGGCGATCAGCTTCCCCAGGGAGGTCGGGCGTCAAACGAGCTTTGTGCCCTGGTGGATCAACTGGTAAAATGAGTGCTGACCGTTGGTATCGTTATTCTTGAGATAATGGGTTCCGAGTTCTTTGCAGACGGGATTGCCGGTGAGTCGCTGTGCAGGTTCGGTGGGCATGCCCAATTACCTCCACGTATTAGAGACTATTTTTTTCCCCCGAAGGATTTATATCTTCCTGGCGGTATTGCACCGTTATCCGGTCGGAACAGGAGGGCGCCAGCTTTAACGAAGGCGGGGAAAGGACTATTTGAGAGGTGAAAGAGCCGGATTTTGAAAGAGTGTCGAGTCTTATGGGAGAAGTGTAAACAGAGTTCACTTTCTCCAGGGTCTTGCTTCCGCCGATCACTCTTACAGTTTCAGGCGTGACGCTGACCTGAGTCAGAGCGGTGTTTTCGGGCAGGCGGCCGATCCAATCCACCTGGACGGGAAGATCCTTGGCGGATGGAACATCGAGCGTAACATCCAATGTTGCCGGTTGTATCTTGTTGAGAGAAATGCCGGGAGGCAAAACAATGTCGGCCTGAGTGATGGGGAAGGTATTCCTGCCCACGGCGGCTTTGCTCAAATCCACCCGTACTCCCACCTGCCCCGGTCGAGCGATTTTATGAGAGCGCCCGAACCGACAAGCTGGAGTCGCGCTTCATCGACGGAGGTATCCAGAATATCGTAATTTGAAGGCCTGTTCACGTATTCGATGGGCACGTTCAAAGCTATGATGGTATCCTGGCTGCGGGTGAAACCGAACCAGATTCCGGCCATTATCAGAAAAGAAATGCAGGCCGCTGCCGCAAACTTGAGCCTTTCGCGTTCACGCTGGCGGACAGGGCTGATGTCGGGCATTTTGAGATGTTTGTTTCAACGCCTGCGACAGCATGCCTTTGTCTTGCATCGGCGTGAGACCCGGTCCTTGGCTACGTTCACGCTGCCCCGCTCTTCCGATACCACGACAACAAGCGCATCGGAGGCTTCCGCAACCCCTAAAGCCGCCCTGTGCCTGGTCCCGTATTGGGAGGGAAGGTCCTGCCGGTGGGAGAGCCGCAGCAAAACGGCCACTTCGGTGATCTGGTCGCCTTCGATTATGGCCGCTCCGTCATGCACGGGATTTTGGGGCCAGAAGACGCTCATCAGCATTTCGGGCGATACGTGGCCGTTCCACGGAATTCCTCCGTGGGTCACTTCACCCAGATCCTGGTTTCCGGGAAAAACGATCAGTGCCCCAATCCGCTTGCCGGCCATCTGAAAAACGCTGTCCGCTATGGCGTCAATCGGTGTTTGCTGCTCCCTGTTGGGCAACCCCCACAGAAATGTTTTTATATTGCGCCCCTGGAGGACCGAGCGGATTTCATTTCGGAACACCACGATTATGATAATGGCCGCCGCCGCCGTTATACCGCGTATTGCCCAACTGGTGAGAATCAGGCCCAGGCTTGCGGCAGCTTCCTGGGCAATCCACAACGATGTGACGCCCACCAGGACTCTGAAGGCATTAGTGCCCTGGAAAAGAACATACACCCGCAAAAGGATATAGCTGTTTATCAATATGTCGACTACATCCTGCCACCGGATTGATGATACTAATGCAAGAAAACGGTTCATTAGGGGGCTCCCGTCTTCAGTCAGTTATACTGAACCGAAGTACGTCGAAAATGTGCCCGTTTTGATCAATTATCTCAACGCGCCATGGTCCCTTGTCAGTTTCACGGAGTTGAATCACGCTGTAGGTTGACCACTTTGAAGGATACAGACGCAGCCTGGTCTGGGTGCTCAGTTCGTCGCGGCGAAACCACCTGTGATAGATGACCGTATGCTTCGGTACCGGATCGAAGGATGTATAACAGCAAACCTGACCCGATGAGACCGAAAAGACCAGGCCCGGGTTAACAGGGGACAGGTTTTCGACGCGCTCGCACATTACCGCCTGTTTGAGGCAGAGCTTTTGTACAGGCTCGGTATTTGCCGGCGCCTGCTCCTGGGTAATGGCCTCTTGCTGGCCTAATGCCAAAGCAACATTCAAGGGAATGCAAAAAAATGCAAGATATAAAGCAAACAGCCTCATTGAGGTTCTCCAGTAAATTGCTCATGGCCGGCTTTGACAGGATAATCGCGAAGGTGACCCGGAGAGCATGTAAATCGCACTTGTATGAAAAACAAAAATATCATGCCCCTCGCCCTTCGGGAAGTAAAAAGGCAAAAGTGACAAGGCAAAAGTTTGTGGGGAAGTGAGGGTACATAGAAGTAGTACTTTGCCAGACTTTCTTTTGCTTACATGATTTTTCGGAAATGTTATAATTATTTTATTGGCATATCACTGCACTTTACAACTCTGAAGCTAGATGCCATCGTAACAGCCCCTCCCTGTTTCGAAAGTGCCGGGCAATAAGATAGGCAGAGTATAACATTGGTTGCCTCGTCCGCACCTGAGGCATAGGAAGCGCAGAAAACCACATGGAATTGAAGAAGATCACCGCCATAGTTCGAGACTATCTCCTGGAAGACGTCGAAAAGCAGCTTCGGAAGTTAGGCGTTAAGGGCATTACCGTGAGCCCAATTAGAGGTTATGGTGAATATCAGCAATATTTCACCAAGGACGGCCTTTCCGATCAAGCACGAATTGAGATCTTTGCAAGGACGGACGAAGTTGACGCCATAGTTGGTGCCATTCTCCAATCCGCCCACACCGGCATGGCTGGAGATGGTTTGATCGCAATAATTCCTGTGGAAAAAATCTACCGTATCAAGAGTGGGGCCGAAGCCCTGCCCATAGAGATTTAGGGAAGCGGGAAGCGGGAAAAAACCGGCCCGCTTCCTGCTTCCCGCTCCTTAATAAACCCTGACGCCCATATTCCCGGCCTTTTGGAGCGCTCGCCGGATAACTTCTTCAGTCCCCCGGGTCATCTCATACCGGCCTAAGTCATCTATCGGAACGAACCGGCAATCCTCGGCGTCGGTTCCGGCTTTAGGGAGTCCTGCGAGCATCTCGCAAAGAAAATCAAGGAGAATGTAGTGGTACTCGATTCGACCATCCCGGTCTAAGATGACGCGGTCGAGGGCGGCCACCAGGTCGAGCACCCTGACTTCGAGCCCGGTCTCTTCCATGACCTCTCTTCGCACCGACGCCTCGAGGCTCTCGCCCAATTCGACAAGTCCTCCGGGGGATCGACCACTTACCCATAGCCGGCGGGTGGCCTCTTTTCACCAGCAGGACTTCTGTTCCCCGGAATATGATTGCCCCCACCCCTGCGAAGGGCCTCTCGGGATAGCGTCTGTTCATAGAACTTACTTTTGCTTTCCCGCAGGGGCAGTCCGCTTTGCAAGATATTCCTCAAGCTCCCGGTTGCGGTCGCATATTACCTCATCGGCCATTTTCTTTACGAAGGAATCGTATCGCCGGGCGAGTTCGGGATCGAGCAGAGAAAGGATGCGGAGGGCGAAAACCGCCGCGTTGTATGCGCCTCCTTTTCCGATGGCCATGGTGGCCACAGGGACCCCGGGGGGCATTTGGACCGTTGACAGAAGAGAATCCATTCCGTTGAGGGGGGATGAGTCGATCGGCACACCGATAACAGGTATTGAGGTCTGAGCGGCGGCGGCGCCTGCGAGATGAGCGGCGCAGCCCGCCCCGGCTATCAGGACTTTAATGCCTCGACCAGCCAGTCCTTTGACGTACTGGGCAGCCTGATCGGGCGTCCTGTGAGCGGAGAGAATTTTCATCTCAAAGGGTATTTCGAACTTTTCCAGCAGCCGGGCGGCGTGATCCATTACCGGGATGTCCGAGTCGCTGCCCATTATGATTCCAACCAGAGGATTTTCCATTGTCTCAAACCTCTTTCCCTGCCCATGACCGGCGCAGGGAGAAAATATTTTCCCTAAGGATCTCTTTTCCGGATTTTCCACTAAACACCAGTTCGGGATTTTCGGTCACCTCGCCGACGAGACCATAAGGCAGTCCATTCAAGATTGCCTCGAACCTGGTGGCGCAGTCTTTGGGCACGCTCACCAGGAACCGCCCGCAAGATTCGCTGAAAAGGGTCTGATCGTCGCGGAGGCCTTCCCCCCTACTGTGCGAAACCGGCGCCTTCGCCAGGTCGAGTGTCAACCCGAGACGACCGCCTATGGCCGTCATAGCGGCATGGACCCCCAGTCCTCCCCTGTATATTCCGTGGCAGGATGCGACAAGTCCTAGCGAAATGGCTTTCTCCACAGCCCTGTAGAGATCCAGAAGGGACTTGGACTTTTCCGGTTCCAGGCCGTCCGGATCGGCGAAGCCGTCAACTTTGGGCACATTGAGCCCGGTATATCCAAAAAAGTCGTAATAGGCCGACCCCCCAGCTCGTTTCGGGTGGTCCCGAGAACATACACCAGGTCTCCGGGAGATTTCGCTTCCAGGGTTTGTGATTTCAGCACGTCCGAAACGATCCCCGTCGCCGTAAACTGCATCGTGGGAAGCCCGCTCACTTTGTGCCGCTCGCCAAAGGCGCCCGGAAGATATCCGTCCACATACATGCTGTCTTTTCCGGAAAGGAGCGGTATTTGGTAGGCAAGGCACAGGTCGCGAAGCGCAAGATTTGCGCGCACAAGCTGCGCAGCCTTGTAGCGTCCGTCCGGATTAAGATCCGGGTCGTACTGAATGTTGGGCCAGCAGAAATTATCCACGCCTCCGATTTCATCGAGCCTGCCGCCAACGGCAAGGATTCGCCTCACAGCCTCATCGATTGTGGCCGCCACCATGTGATAGGCATCTATCTCGGAATAGGCGGGCAGAAGCGCCTGCGCGACCGCAAGACCGGTATTTGCGTCAAGCTCGGGCCGCATTACCGCCGCATCGTTTGGAACGTCCCGGTCCCTTCCCGCCATGAACTTGACGGCGCTGCCGCCCTGAACTTCATGATCGTATTGGCGCTGGATCCACTCCCGGCTGTTCAGATTGGGAGTGGCAAGCAGCGCGTGCAGGAGCCTGCCGTAATGCGAAGGCTCGGACAGCGCCGGCTCAACCATGCCGCGCGCGCCGGGCGCAGGCCATTGGGCATCGAATTCCCACTGGGGGAAGTCCTCCGAAAAAAGGCTGAGGTCCAGATATGCGCAAGTCCTGTCCCCATAAACCAGGCGCAGCTTCCCCGTATTTTCATACCTGCCTATGACAGTGCTTTCGGCCTCATGTTTTCTGCGAAAGTTCCATGAACCTTTGAAGGCTCTCGGGCCTCACAGCCACGGTCATTCGCTCCTGGGACTCCGATATCCATATTTCCCATACATCCAGGCCTTCATATTTCAGAGGCACCTTGTCCACTTCGACATAAGCGCCCCCGGCGAGCGCCGCCGATTCTCCCACGGAAGAGGAGAGGCCGCCGCCGCCGTTATCGGTAATGATACGTGATCAGCTCTTCGTCGCGGGCTTCGAGAAGAAAATCGGCCATCTTCTTCTGAGTGTAGGGATCTCCTATCTGGACATGCCCGGCAGGGGTGTTTGCGCCATAACTCTCACTCGAGGCCGTAACCCCGTGAATTCCGTCTTTCCCCACGCGGCCCCCGCACATAACGATGAGGTCGCCTTCCCCCGGTTGCTTGAGTTCGACCGGCTTGCCCCCTTATTTCACGCGGCATGATCCCAACAGACGCGACGAAAACCAGGCATTTGCCAAGATAAGAGGGATGAAAAAAGAGATTTCCGAAGGGAGTGGGCACCCCGTGCTTGTTCCCGCCGTCTTTTACCCCTTCCACAATCCCGTCCAGAAGACGCCTGGGATGAAGGTGAGGCTTGAGCGGTCCGGAGTAGTCGCGGGGGCCTACGCAATAGCCGTAAAGGCCCGCCACAAGGCGCGATCCTTTTCCGGTGCCCATGATATCGCGGTAAATCCCGACGATTCCGGTAAGCGCGCCGCCGTAAGCCTCCATGTTGGACGGGCTGTTATGGGTTTCGCCCGTAACCGAGTAGTTCAACCGTGAATTAAAGCGCGCAACCCCTGCGTTGTCCCAAAGAACGGAGACGACCCAGTCTTTTTGCTCCTGGAGCAGGAGCGTAGGGGCCTGGATGCAGGTCTTGAAAAGATTGTCCACGGTGAACTGCCCGCCGGTGAGCAGGTCGCGGTAGTGGAACTTCCCGCGAAAGGTATTGTGATTGCAGTGATCGCTGCGCGCCTGGGAAATCGCTTCCAATTCGACGTCTGTGGGCGCGCCAAGACCGAACTTCGCACGCGCCTCCCGCACCTCGGGCCTTAAGAAGTAATTTCTGATTACGGGAATATCGTTCGGGTTTAGCGCCAGATTCCTTTCATCGCTAAGCCCGGCAAGCTGCTCATCGCTTTGGATGGGGATTTCGCTAACCGAGGGCGTATGTGCAAGGAGCACTTTCGGGAGGGCGGTGGGACCGCCAACCAGGTTAGCCGCCTCCGACGGCGAGGCGGTGGGACCGCCAGCCTGGTTTGCCCCCGCCTCCAGCGGCGATAGGGAATAAACGCGCCATTGCTGGATGATTTCGTTTGCGAGAAGCTCTCGCGCTATTGTTTCCGCCTGGCTTCGGGAAAGAGGGGCGTCTTTTAGCAGGTAGAGCCGGGAAGTGTAAGCGGCGTCCCCCGGAGCAAGCGCTTTGCCGAGGTAATCGGAGATCGCCTCTATCGCTACGCTGCCGGCAGTATCACGGACCCCCGGGCGGAACCCGACCCAGATCGCATAATCAAAATCCCCCCTGCCCCCCTTTATAAAAGGGGGGGGAGTAAGATCGCCCATGCCATCCAGGCTGCGGAAGCCCGATACCTGGGTTACGGGGTTGGTGAAAATCTCGGTGCGAACCGCTTCGAGTTCGGCGTCCGTAAGACCCGTATCCAGGGTCAGTATGTTTATTACCCGCGCCGTTCCTATCTCCCAGCCAAAGTAGTCGCGGACCCTCCGGCAAAGACCGGCGCCTTCCGGGTCGAAAAGGTGATCCTTTAGAGCCGTTTCCAAACTTATCGCCATAGTTTTTATCCGTTTAAAGTCTTTTGTCCATCCGTTGCAAACCATCCCTGGACCAGCATAATAAACTGAAAAAGGGCAAAGTGAAAGACGGGAAAGATCCCAATTTACTTATAAACTCAAGTTGCTATTATTTGATATTTGTGTCACCGCTACCGTGGACGGTCTTCGAATCGGTTGCAGGAGGTAGCCTGACGGGTCAATGTTGGGTACACCGGCCAGGGCAACTGATTGACCGGCTTGGAAAACAGATTTCGTTTCGGTTTGCGCGCTGATCGTGGTTATCATAATTCCTTGCGGTTAGGGAGAAAAGAATGCACCTGATTACAGGATTTTTAATAGCAAATTTGTTCGGCAGAAAAAAAGAACCGGGTCGCTCCCCCTTGCTGAGTTTGCGCCATCCGATTCGAACCCTGCACATCCTGCCGGGACGGGTCCGTTTTGAGGCGGATGTCGTGAAAAACGATACGAAAGTTGAACAATTCCTAATGGAACAAATGCCGAAAGTCAAAGGCGTATCAAGGGTTCAAATCAGCACGATTACCGGGAGCGTGCTGATTGAGTTTGCCGACAACGAAATTCAGCCGGAACTGCTGTATACCGTTCTCATCAGGTTGCTGGGGCTGGAAAAGGAACTGGAAAGAGTTCCACAGCCGCTCGTTCTCAAAGAAATCCGGCTAATGGGAGACTCGCTCAATCGGGCGGTGTTGGAACGTACCGGCGGCATTATTGACTTATGGACGGCTATACCCATTGTGCTGGGAGCGGTGGGAATCCGAAAGATTATGGCTCAGGGCGCTTTGGCGTTCCCCACCGGATTCACCCTGCTGTGGTGGGCATATATTTCACTGTTTCGCGAGAGGTAGAATCCAGCATGATTGATCTGAAGAAAAGCATAGGGAATTACCTGCTCGGCCCGAAGGTCATTCATCGCATCCCGGGACGGCTGCGCGTGAGCGTGCCGGCCATCAAGGATATGCCGGAGCAGTTCAACGGCATGGCCAATCGACTCATGGACAAGGTCCGGTTCGGCAATGGCATCAAAACGGTCGATTTAAATTTCATCAGCGGAAATGTCCTGATCCATTATCATGTTAACCAAACCGATGAAGAACGCGTGATGCGTTGGCTGAATGATTTATATATTTTCCTGGTGAATATTAAAAAACGGATTGCAAAGCTCCCGGAACCTGAAAAGCAAAAAGCGGCGTCGCAGGTTTTTGGGTATTTGGAAGATGCGGATTCAGATTGCATCGATCTTGAGAAAAAGGAAGAGATCGTTGAAGCTATTTGGCAATAGAAAGTTGCCCTTATTGGGATGTGAGATAGTACACAGTTTGCCAGGGCGTGTGCGCATCCGCTGCCCCGCGCTGCAGTATTTCGCCGAGCAAAAGATAGAAATTCAGGAACGGCTGGAAAATGGTGAGGAGATCATGTCGGCGCGTGTCAGCACGATTACCTCCAATGTACTAGTCTGTTTTAACGAACAAACTGCTACAAGGGAATCGATCCTTGAGGCGACGGAAAGCGTTATCGGTTCATTCTCGATGATTGCCTATAAGGCCGAGAGAAAAGAAAAAATGCAGACCACGGTC
>CAVRZU010000144.1:0-26247 GCA_963725365.1 uncultured delta proteobacterium
ACTACTCTGCCCCCCGTTCCATACAAGCCGGAACAGGAGATGTCTACGGACATCCTGGTTGTGGGCGGCGGAACAACCGGTATGACCGCTGCCCTCGAGGTGGCCAAAGCCGGCTACCGCGCCGTGCTGGTGGAAAAGGAAAACGAGCTTGGGGGTTTTCAGAAAAAAGTCTCGAAGAATGTGACCTTTCCGTTCAAAGACGTGCAGGCCAACGAAATCCAAAAGCTGATCTCTTCTGTAACCGCCAACGAAAAGATTGAAGTCTTCACCGGCTCCAAAATTGAAAAACTCTCCGGCGGTCCGTGTGTTTTCAACGCGCAGATAAAGCAGAACGGTATCCACCAGCGACCGCCATATCGGAGCGGTTATTATGGCCGCCGGCTGGCAGCCCTACGACCCCGAAAAGCTAGAGAAGAGGTTAGGGTACGGCGAATCTGCCAACGTCATCACTAACGTTCAGTTCGAAGAGCGGGCAAAGTCCGGCAAGATTACTAGGCCGGCAGACGGGAAGGCGGTAAAGACGGCTGCTTTTATTCAGTGCGCCGGTCAGCGCGACCCGCAACATCTTGCTTACTGCTCTGCGATCTGCTGTTTCACCGCCCTCAAGCAGGCAATCCAAGTAAAACAGCAGGACCCGAAATCGAATGTGTTCGTTTTCTACCAGGAGATGAGAACTCCAGGCCAGGGCGAGGATTTCTTCCGAAAGGCCCAGCAGGAGGGAGTAATTTTCGTAAGGAGCCAGGCGCCTGAAGTTCTCACCAGGGGAAGCAAAGTTGCCGTAGAGGCCTTTGATGAACTCCTGGGCGACAAGATCCTCCTCGATGATGTGGACCTGGTCGTGTTGGCTACCGGTATGGTGCCGGCCACAGCCTTCGGCGAAGATTTGAAGGCCAAAAAGCCGGACGAGGAACCAGATAAGAAAAAGGATGAAATGGTTGCCTCCGTGGATTCCATCTTTATGTCGGACATCCTGAACCTGGAGTACCGCCAGGGTCCGGAACTTCCTGAACTTAAGAACGGGTTCCCGGATTCTCACTTTATCTGCTTCCCCTATGAGAGTCGTCGAACCGGTATTTATGCTGCTGGACCGGTCCGCCGTCCAATGGGTATCGCAAACGCCATTGAAGACGCTACGGGCGCCGCGATGAAGGCCATCCAGTGCGTGGAACTCACCTCCAAAGGCATGGCCGTTCATCCCAGGGCCGGCGACTTGAGCTACCCGGAATTTTTCATGCAGCGCTGCACGCAGTGCAAGCGGTGTACGGAAGAATGTCCGTTCGGCGCGATCAATGAGGACGAAAAGGGCAATCCGCTTCCTCAGCCGACCAGGTGCCGCCGCTGCTCAGTGTGCATGGGCGCTTGCCCCGAGCGTATCATCTCTTTTTCAAACTATTCCGTGGGAATGATCGGCGATATAATCAAGTCGATCAATGTACCGGAAGAATACGACGAGAAGCCGCGCTTGCTGGTGCTTTGCTGCGAAAACGACGCATATCCTGCGCTCGATATGATCGGGCTTCGCAGGATGAGCTACAATGCGTGGGTTCGCGTAATCCCCGTTCGCTGCCTTGGATCGCTCAACCTGGTGTGGATCGCCGACTCCCTGTCCAAGGGGATCGATGGAATCCTGCTTCTGGGATGCCGCCACGGCGAAAACTATCAGTGCCACTTTGTAAAAGGCAGTGAACTGGCAAACATTCGGCTCAGCAAAGTCAAGGAGACCCTCGACCGGCTCGTTCTGGAGTCGGACCGGGTGCGGTTCGAGACGGTGTCCATCACCGATTACGATAAGCTCCCCGCTCTGCTGGACGAATACGCTGAAAAGCTTGTCGAAATTGGACCAAACCCCTACAAGGGTTATTAATAATCGACAGAAGAGCCGCTCTCATCTTCTCTTCCTTTCTCAGGGAGAGGGCAGGGGGGCGGCCCTTCTGAATCCTCGTGCCGGGACTGAACAGCTCAGGAGGTTTAACGGATGAGCAACAAAGTTGATCCTAATTTGATCAGGGAACTGGAGGAATTCGGGCTAAAGGACGCGAACAAGTGCTATAACTGTGGTAACTGCACTGCTATATGCGACCTGGCGACCGAGGAAAATCCGTTTCCGAGGAAATTGGTAAGATACATTCAACTGGGGCAAAGAGAAAAGATCTTGAAGTCGCCCGAACCATGGCTGTGCTACTACTGCGGTGACTGCACAACCAGGTGCCCCCGAGGAGCCGATCCTGGCGAGACTATGATGGTCTTGCGCAGATATCTCACCTCGCTCTACGACTGGACCGGGTTTGCGCGCAGATTCTATACTTCCGAATCGTTCGAAATGCTGGCGGTAGGTGTGGTCGCCCTTCTGGTCGGCCTTGGTCTTCTTATTTTCCATAGCGGACCGATCAACTGGGAACACGCCGATCTCAACTCCGTATGGCCGTCTGGCGGAATCGAAAAAGCGGACCTGGCAATGGCCGCAATACTGTTGTTCTTTCTGGGGACCAATGTTTTTCGCTGCGTCAAAATCGTCATGGGAGACTATTTCAACAAGGTCCCATTGGGGATGTACCTGAGCGAAATGAAGTTCATGCTCATCCACCTTTTCACGCAGAAACAATTTGGCAAATGTAAGGACAGGCAGCAGTGGATCGTCCATCTTGCCATTATGACCGGATATGCATCCGTATTTCTGATGGTCGTCGTTTTTGTAAACGGCCTGCCCCTGGGCATCGACTGGCTCAAGTTCCAGCGCGGCTGGGAGTCGCTGGGTCACCAGACCGAGTACTCGATCTTTCACCCGATCCGGCTTATCGGCTATTATGCGACCTTCGCAATAATGTACGGAACTACATACGCGCTGATCGGACGTATCCGGAAAAGCAAGCCGCAGTATAAGAATTCGCACGGGACAGACTGGATGTTCCTGGCTTTGCTCCAGTTGACCACCCTGACCGGTATTTTGATCAACTTCACGCGCCTTATGGATAAGCCTTTTCCAACCTATGCGATCTATGTCATTCACATGATGGTGGCGATACCCATGCTCGTCCTGGAGGTGCCGTTCGCCAAATGGGCCCACCTTGCCTATAGGCCGGTAGTCCTTATGCTCCTGCGGGTGAAGGCGAGATACATTGCCGAACACGAGCAGGTAAAGGACGCCGCTTTAGAGGTTACACCTGCTTTGTAGGAGCGGGAAGAGCACAATCGTGGATTGTGTGGACATAAGCGGTGTCTATGCGCCTCACTTCGTTCGAGGACAGCGGGTTGCGGGTCATGGGTCGTTTCTGACCCGCGACCCGTGACCCCTAAGGCCAATGCTGCTCACTTTAGCCGATTTATTCTCACGCGACGCGAAGGGAAGAAAAAATGAAGGATTTTCTCACTTCTGCGAAGAGAATTAAAAGAAGATCCAAAACTGCTTTCCAGTAGAATTAGTCTTTTTATCACTTTTGTTTTTCTTCGCGTCTTTGCGTGAGAACGGCCCTCTTAAGTTAACGGTATTGCGCCTAAGGCTGAGGGATTTCCTGAAAGCTCACAACGAATAGCATTCCCCCCTTCCGATACAGAATGTTTCTCTGGTGTCGATGGCTCTTCGCACGGCCAGCATTATCATCAGCAGCGAAAAGCCGCCGAACATGAGATCGATGCCGACAATCAGGCCTATGGCCCACAGCGCGGTCAGCGGCATTCCCGCAAAAATGATAACCGAAAGCAGGATGGATACGATCCCGCTAAGAAGCGCCCAACCCCAGATGGAAGAAGGACGCATGCGGAATGCATTTACCGTCTTGACCACTCCCGCCGCCAAGAAGAACAAAGCAATCGCTAAAGTGAGAGCCACTACCCCGGTCAGAGGATTGGCCATAAGAAATATGCCGAATGCGAAGTAGAGAATCCCAAGAAGTAAAGAGAAAAATATCCTTTCGTAGGCATGCCATCTAAATGCATGTATGACCAGAATGATTCCGCTGACGGCGAAGGCTGCTCCTGCCAGCAATTCGATCGCTATTGTAGCTGCCAAAGGAACAACAATGGCAAGCACGCCTACTATTATCATTGCGATCGAAAGAGCGATATACCACCCAAGGTTCTTGCGCAACTCGTCTATGTCATTGTTCGCCATATTGATTTCCACTTCAATACCTCCTTGGCGGTTGGACCGCCGGCCTAGTTTGCCGCTGCGTTGGGCGGCGGCAAAGACAGAATGCAATGTCCGTGACTATTAACGTAGTGCTTTGCCACATGCTCGGCAATGGCGGTGGAGCGGTGGGACCGCCGGCCGGTGGGACCGCGACCATGATTGCAGCCACCTTCGGCGGCGCAAGAGCTTTTTCATGGTTTACGGGTGTCTGCCGGGACATGAAAGATGCTTCACGGCGCCCGGCAGGCACAATTTTTAGAATTCCGGTTCGCCGCCTACCTGTTGCATTTTTCGTTGATGTTTAACTTATCTCTTGAAATCAAGACCCGGTAGGAAGTAAGGAAGGGCGACACCTGAAACCATGAAAAGGCGCAGGATGGGTTAAACGAAGCAAAACCCATCAGGACTTTTCGCACCAGAAGCATTGACCTGAGTCGAGGATTAGCGAAGATGGCAAAAGAACCCCAAATCGTGCACTCTTTCCCCAAAAATCCGCTGGAGGAAGTCAGATCGTCGGTGACTTATTACAAAGGCAAGCAGTATGTGGACATTCGCATCTATTATAAAGGGGACGATGGGGAGTTTCACCCATCCAAGAAGGGGGTGACCCTGTCGGTGGAACTTTTCCCTGAGCTCGAGGCCGGCTTCCAAAATTTCAAGGAAGCATTGGAGGAGGACAATAGCCTTGCGCTGGCAGGCGGTGGGACCGCCAGCCAGCGCAAGGCAAAAGGCAAAGGTTAAAGGCAAAGGCAAAGTTAAAAAAACAACCCTTTTAGTCCGTTTAAGATGCTCTTTTTTGCCTTTTTACTTTTTACTTTTGCCTTTCTTACGTTGCGTGCCTGTAAACGCGCTTTATCTGCACGTTGGAGATCAGGGCCATGAAGTCTTTCCCCTGCTCCAAATCAACCTTGATAGACCTGTTGTCTATTTCCATGTACCTCGAAAGTACTTTGATTATATCATTTTTGAGCGCTTCCATCATGTCCGGCGTGATGTCCACCCTGTCGTGCATCAGAACGAACTGCATCCTCTTACGCGCGATCTGCCCGCTTGGTCTGTCTCCCAAAAAGCGCCGCAAAATACCCAGCATTGGCCTCTCTCCTTTCAGTTCCAGATCAGCCGTTTCACGCGGTTGAAAAACCCGTCGGACCCATCCCCATCCGGTGGAAGGCTTTCACCGTTGAGACGAGAGGCTATCCGTCTGAAAGCAGCTCCGGCCTTGCTGGCCCTTTCGTGAACGAGCGGGACGCCGCGATTGGTCGACACCACCACCTCCTCGCTTTCCGGGACAACGCCCAGAAGCGGGACGGAAAGCAGGGAAATGATGTCCTCTGTGGACATCATGTCACCCCTTTTGACCATTTTCACGTTAAGCCTGTTGATGATGAGGCTGATTTGTTTGACCATGGCGGCTTCGAGAAGCCCGATCACTCTGTCGGCATCCCGGATGGCGGAGACTTCGGGCGTAGTTACGACCAGTGCGGTATCGGCCCCGGCGATTGCGTTTTTGAATCCCTGTTCTATTCCAGCGGGGCAGTCGATCAGCACATAGTCGAATTCGGCGGCCAGATTGGAACAGAGTTCTTTCATCTGCTCCGGGGTTATCGAACTCTTTTCCCGGGTTTGAGCCGCAGGAATGATGAAAAGGTTCGGAAGCTTCCTGTCCCGGATCATTGCCTGTTCTTTGCGGCATTTACCTTCGATGATGTCAACCAGGTTATAGACTATCCGGTTCTCCAGCCCCATGACAACATCGAGATTGCGCAAGCCTATGTCCGTATCGACCATCACAACACTGTGCTTCTTCTTGGCCAGCGTCGTCCCCAGGTTGGCTACGGTAGTAGTCTTGCCGACCCCCCCCTTGCCAGAAGTGACCACGATTGTTTTGCCCGCCATAAAATCACCTGTAATTTCGTCAAAAACTGGTTTCCGTGCAGTACCTTCTTTCCCGACCACAACCAATACATTTTCATAAAGTGATAACCTGGATAACTTCGTTTTGTATCTCCGCAACGTCGAATCTGTTCGGCGAAGTCTTTACTCCCCGTGGAGGCACAGCAACCAGATCGGCAATCCTGATCTGATTGGGCTGAATGCTCAACGCCCAAATCCGCGCAGTTCGCTCGCCTCCTGCGCCAGCATGGGCAAGTCCCCGCAAGGCGCCGAAAACGACGACGTCACCATCGGCAATGATTTCTGCGCCCGGATTCACATCTCCGAGGACGACACAGTCAGATGGAGAGACGATCCGCACGCCGGACCGGCAGGTATTGCGGACAATAACCGGAGCAGAGTTTTCCGGCTCCCGGACGGCGGGCCTTGGGCTTTTAAGCGCGACTTTCGCACATCGCCTTCGACCGAAAATGAGAGATCGTCGCTAAGCCGGACTTCTACTACCTTGACCTGCGACTTTCTCGTAGAGTTTCTCGTAGAGCGCCAAAATTTCATCCGTGCGCATAGGTCTGATCCTAAGATCCAGAACCATTTCGGTCTTCTGAAAGAACTCGCGCGACTGCTTCAATCGCACATCCATGAAGGCCATGATGGCATCGAAGGAGGCGGCCGGGTCTGGGACCAGCGTCAAACCGTTACGGTCGGCTTTTACCTGTACAGGCGGCGCTTCGGCTAAGGTCATAACATCTGCCCATTGGACCTGAAAATGCCGATCAGGCAATAAAATAAATACGATGTGCAATCAGGACTGTTGATTCAAGACGGCTTTGCGAAGATGGTTCCCTCCAAGTGAAGATCACTTTACCCCAAGTTTATGCCGGAGGGCAATACCCATTCTCTCAGTTGCATCCAGTTCTCGATCCGAATGAAACCATCCGCCGGCTCATTGCGGTTCCACGGTTGCTCGAAAAGAAGAGGCTGGATTCCAGCCTCCTTTAGCTGCCGGCAGGTTTCAGCCCTGTCTTCGACAAAATAGCGTACGCCATATCCTTTGAGGATCTGGAGCTTAATTTCCGGAGCGCCTGAGGCTATAACCGTTATTCTTTCGCGGGGCACACCGGGCAAAATGGTGAAAATCCATTGCGTAATAGACTCTGCCCAGATGCGGGCCGTAACGAACAGAAGAGGCGCAGTCCCGGCGAGTTCGGTGAGCACTGCCGGCGCGCCGGGAACAGGGGGGTATCTGCATGGTGTGTTCATCGTCGAGCGTAAGGCCGATGAGGTCGTCGATAATATCCTTTTCGCAAGTCGAGGCACTCATAGAGGTTGTAGCAGAGCATGTCCTGTTTGAAAGATCGGGTGAGTCCGTACTTCTCGTGTGCAAGCCTGACGAATACGGCCATCGTGTCGGCTACCACTCCGTCAATGTCGAAGGCGAGCACGCAGGGATCTATGGCAGGTAGGGCTCTCATTCGTATTCTTCCGTACGGCAGGCCAAAGCCGGTTGATCGAATCGGAAAGATAATCTCATATACTGCCTTCATCCAATGTGGAATGCACGGCGTAACCGACGTTATTGAACACTGTTAGCATGGCCCTGTTAGCGGCAAGCACGAAGGCCATAAATCCTGTAATACCCTTGGTTTTTGCTATTTCGCACAAATAATGGAGCAGGAAGGTCCCGATTCCCTTGCCCTGCCAATCGGATGCGACCGCAAAATCGACTTCGGCAAAGTTGGTCTTCTGGTCCAGAATGTACCTGCACATACCTATGATCTTTTCTGCGCCGATTTCTCCTGTAACGGCGGCAATCGCCATTACGTGCTCGTAATCGATATTGCACATGGCTTGGATGTTTCTATGCGGAAAGGCCTTCATTGCGGAGAGGAAACGAGTATAAATGTCTTCAGACGGCAGCGAGTAGAAAAATTCCTGGAGCGCCCGCTCGTCGGTCGATTTCATAGGACGGAAAAATAGCTTTTCATTTGGCGGAAACACCTGCCAGGTTTCCCATTGGCCCGGGTAGAGGGGGTCGTAAATGGGCGGAAGGACCTGGTCCTCGTAGACATAGTGGATGTTTTTGGCCTCGGCGAGCAACTGTTGGCGGAATCGCGGATGGGCAATGTTGATGAGTGCAAGCGCACGTTCGCGGATGGTTTTGCCATGCAGGTAGGCGATTCCGAATTCCGTAACGATGTAGCGTATAGTGCTGCGCGGGCAGATTACACCGGCCCCGTTTGTGAGATGGCTTACAATTCGCGACTTGCGTCCATCGAGGCTGGAGGACGGCAAAACGATTATAGTCTTGCCCCCGTTCGCACTCGATGCCCCGTGCATAAAATCCACGTAGCCGCCGATTCCGCTGTAAACCTTGTGGCCTATCGAGTCGGCGCATACCTGTCCGCTCAGATCTATTTCCAGCGCCGAATTGATGGCCACCATCCGGTCGTGCCGGATTATGAGCTTGCGGCTATGCACATATTCTGTAGGGTAGATTTCAACTTCCGGATTGTTGTCCACAAAATCGTAGAGTTCTTTGCTTCCCATGCAGAAGCTCGCGACGATTTTCCCCTGGTTCACGGTTTTCCAAGGCCGGTAACGGCCCCGCTGCGAATGAGATGCAGGTGGGAATCGGTGAGGACCTCGGTAAGGATCCCAAGGTCCTTTTTTGATTCGAGATATCTCAGGACCGAATTGGGGACCCTTCCGATCCCGGTCTGAATCGTCGAGCCGTCCTCGATCAGTGCGGAAATGTATTTGGCTATCCGCTCGGCAACCGCGCTCTGCGCCGGTAAAACGATCTCGATCAACGGTTCGTCATACGCCACGCTGTATTGAATCTGAGATAAATGAAGGAAACTGTCTCCGAGCGTGCGGGGCATGTGGCGATTCACCTGGGCAACAACAACACTGGCGGATTCGACGGCGCTTTTGTCCGTGCCTACCGATATTCCCATGGAACAAAACCCATGTTCATCGGGGAGCGAAACCTGGACCAATGCAATGTCGATCTTCCAAAGAGGTTCTTCCCGGAAAAGTCCGGGAATGGAAGAAAAATAGATAGGGATGTAGTCGGCCAGACCGTCGTTGACTGCGTCTCTGGATTTTGGCCCGACAAAAAAGGTCTTGAGCCGCGCGTTTTCCTCGAACCGCTTCCAGTCTTCAGGGAAGGACCCCATCGACATATTCTGGATTATTTCGATATCGCGGTGTCTGGGCAGAAGCTCGATCAAAGAACGGACCAGGTGTTGAGGTTCCCCGCAGGCGGAGCCGATGTAGATCCGGTGTCCGTCTCGCAATATTTCGCGCAGTATCTCGACCGAGCCGCGTTTTTTTTGTCGAGCTCGAGCGGTCCATTGTTTCATAAATTCTTATTCTCCGCTTTTCCGCTTATCTTCTAAATGCAGCCAAGCCACCCTAGCCAAAGTTTTTTTTATACCATATACAAGAGGAAAAGGGATTACTTTGTATTTTCTGCGATCTTGCAGTCGCAATGTAGTTCGAATTGAAGTATTTGTTTTCTGAATGTAGGATAGCAGCGGGCTATCGATAAAGGCAAAAGTAAAAAGGCAAAAACTCAACGGATGTCATGATGCCGATTGACGAACAGGCAAACTGATGATGCGTATCGCAATGGCGCAGATCGATCCTTTTGTTGGGGACCTGGAAGGCAACACGCTCAAGATATGCGAATTTATCGAACGAGCGAGAAAGGCCAATGCCGAACTGGTCGTCTTCCCTGAATTGTCCATAACTGGTTATCCGCCGCGTGATCTGCTCGATAAGCGCGGCTTTGTGGCCGACAGCATGCGTTACTGGGAGCGCATAGCAAATGCGGGAAAAGGCATAGGGGTCATTTTCGGAGCGGTTTCCGTCAATGAGGGGTCCGGGAAGCCTTACCACAATTCCGCTCTGTTTTATGAGGATGGCAAGCTCCTCGGAATAGCCCATAAAATGCTTTTGCCTTCATACGACGTCTTCGATGAGGAAAGATACTTCGAACCCGGCAAAGCCGCCGAATGGGTCGATTTCAGGGGCAGGCGGATCGGCATTACGATTTGCGAAGACGCGTGGAATGTCCCCGGTTATCTTCCCGGTCCCCTGTATGATGACGATCCGGTCTGTGATTTGGCGAAAGTCCCGGTCGATCTGATTGTAAACATCTCCGCGTCTCCCTATCATTTAGGAAAGATCCGCCGGGTTGGTGAACTTCTGAAAAGACAGGCCGCCTGTGCCGGCGTTCCGTTAGTTTATGTGAACCAGGTTGGGGGCAATGACGAGCTGATTTTCCAGGGCCACAGCATGATCTGGGATGAAAAGGGCGGTCTGCGCGCAACAGGGTCAGATTTTGCGGAGGACCTGATCTTCTGTGACATGGGCGGCTCCACTTGTGAAATGCATCCTGCAGACTGCGACAATATTTCGGAAGTGATCGGCGCACTTACGCTGGGTTTGCGCGACTATGCCCTTAAGTGCAACTTCAAACATGCAGTTGTTGGACTGAGCGGCGGTATCGATTCCGCTCTTACGGCCTGCCTGGCCGCAATCGCGCTGGGCGCCGAAAATGTTCTCGGGGTGGCGATGCCCGGGCCGTTTAACTCACCGGAAAGCCTCTCCGATGCGCGTGAACTGGCTGCCCGGTTGGGAATTGGGTTTGAACAAATCTCGATAAATGAGCTTTTTTCGACCGCGCTGAAGTCTTTAGAAAATATTTTCGGCGATTTGCCCCATGACTTTACAGAGGAAAACCTCCAGGCGCGCCTAAGGTGTATGGTGCTGATGGCAATCTCGAACAAGTTCGGCAGACTCCTTCTTACAACGGGCAACAAATCAGAAATTGCCGTGGGATATTGCACGCTTTACGGAGATATGAGCGGAGGGCTTGCGGTGCTGGGCGACGTTCCCAAAACGATGGTCTATGAGCTGTCGCACAGGCTCAACGACGAACACGGATGGATACCGGAGCATGTGCTCACGCGCGCTCCTTCGGCAGAATTGCGGCCCAACCAGACCGATCAGGATACCCTGCCTCCCTATGAGATCCTGGATGCCATTCTGGCTGAATATGTCGAGCAGCGCCTTCCTGCAAAGGAGATAATAGCCAAAGGGTTCGACAGGGAAATAGTAAACTGGGTGGTAAGGCGGGTCGTGCTTAATGAGTACAAACGCCGGCAGGCGCCTCCAATATTGAGAGTCACAACAAAAGCGTTCGGCATCGGCAGGCGAAATCCGATTGCGCAGGGATATGTCGAGAGCTGAAGTACATTTTTGTAGTTTTTCTTCCTGAAGCATTTCTAAAAGAGGTTTTGGCCCCAAAGCAGGAGAACAAAAATGAAAAAAATCGAAGCCTACATCAAGCCATTCAAACTCGATGACGTGAAAGAAAAGTTGACGAGCTTGGGAATCAAAGGAATGACGGTACTGGAGGTTAGAGGTTTCGGGCGGCAAAAGGGGCACACGGAAGTCTATCGTGGAGCTGAGTACGTGGTTGATTTTCTGCCTAAGATTAAGATAGAAGTGGCTGTTGCCGACAGGCAGGTCGCAGAGATAGTGGCCGCAATTCGTGAGTCGGCAAATACCGGTAAAATAGGTGATGGCAAGATTTTTGTCATACCCGTTGAGGAATGTATTCGCATCCGGACCGGGGAGACAGGAGAAGATGCGCTTTAGAAGCGCGTTACGAGCCGCGGATGGCTGTGCCTTCTTCGCTCTGTGAGACGTGAGTATAGAACAAATTATGGTTATACGTTCCAATTTTACTCGAAAATTAAAAGATCTGCGGGATCATTTCGTTCAGGAATCCCGTACGGATGTTCCCGGACTGCTGTCAGCGCGCACCTATTCCTCCAACTTGAAGGAGGCACTGGGCAATGCGTTGAGCGAAGCACCTCGTGAAGGCTGGGCACTGCTTGCTGTTGGCGGGTTCGGCCGGGGCGAACTGAGCTTTGCCTCCGACCTCGATCTTCTCTTCCTTTATAAAAAGCGGCTCCCGTCATTCCTGCCCGAACTTGTGCACGATCTCGCGTACGGCTTGTGGGACAGCGCCTTCGAAGTAGGGCATGCCACGGCTTCGGTCTCGATGGTTCGCGATATGGTTCAGAACGATTTCTCCATTCTGACCAACTACCTGGAAGCGCGTCTGATCGCAGGCGACGCCGAGTTTTTCAGTGAATGGAAGAGGTCCTTTCCTAAGTTGTTCGGCAACCCGAACAGACGGCGATTTCTTCAGAATTTGACTGCATACAGGCAAGCCAGGCTCCATCAGTATGGTGAAAGCCCATACCTGCTGGAGCCTAATGTCAAGGATGGAGTGGGCGGTTTGCGCGACCTGCACACGATCAGGTGGGCCGGAATAGTCTATCTTCAAGATCCCTCGCTTGAAGCAATACTCAAAAATGAGTGGTTAATGGACAAAGAGAAGCTCTGGCTCGACCAGTCTTACGATTTCCTGTGGCGGGTCAGGCTTCAACTGCACCAGTTGAATGGAAGAAGGCAGGACCGTCTGCTATTCCCTGAGCAGGAACAGATTGCCGGGCGAATGGGTTGCATGGCAGGCGCCGAAGGTTCCGCCGTTGAAGCTTTCATGCGTTTGTACTATCGCAGTACTTCACGAGTTCGCAGGACGATCTCCTTTTTTCTGGAAAGACTTGAAGAATCCCAGAAAAGATTTCGCGGATTCCACCTGCGCAGACGAATCCTGGCCGGTCCTTTTCTGCTGGAAGACAAGCATCTTCACTTTATGGAACCGGAATGGGTAAAGAAAAAACCGGCTCTGCTAATGAGATTCTTCTGGCAGGCGGCGCGTTCCAAAGCTCATTTTCACCATCGCGCGGGAAGAATTATTCGTGAAAATCTGGGTGGCTTTGGAGATCGTGAAAGGCGCAATCCCGAGATCATAGAACAGTTTTTCGACATTTTGCTGGACCCTCAGTACTCGTTTCAGGTCCTGAAGACCATGATGGAAACGAATTTTCTCCAGGCGTTTCTTCCTGAATTTTCAGAAGTAAGATACCGGGTTCAAAATGACGTCTATCACGTTTATACGGTCAACGAGCATTTGCTGCGCACGGTTCGCGAACTTCATCTGATCGAAACGGGCGAGGGCGATGGCGTAGAGCCGTTGAAAAACGCAGGAGAACTGCTCAGTTCCGAGGACCGGCGGATACTCTACCTGGCCGGGCTTCTACACGACATTGGGAAGGGGCAGGGAAAGAACCACTCGATGCGCGGCGCTATATTGGCCGGGGAAATCGCCGAGAGGATGGGGTTGAGCGACGCGCAGAGAAATCTGCTCTGTTTTCTTATCGAACATCACCTTATTCTTGCCGAAACTGCACTCAAGCGGGACCTGATGGAAGAAAAGCCTGTAGCGCGGTGTGCAGTAACAATCAAAGACCGCCGGCGGCTGCTTATGCTCTATATGCTGACGGTCGCCGACAGCCGCGCCACCGGTACACAGGCGTGGAACGCCTGGAAGGCGTCTCTTTTAAGAGATCTCTTTTTTAAAATTGACAGACTGCTGCTGCGACCGGACCTCGAACCGGAAGCTGTTGAGGCGCGCGCCGCGCAAACGCAGGAAAAAGTTTTGGCGCTTTTGCCCGATAGCTCGGAGAGCGAAATGCTTAGCGGATGGATGGAGAAGCTGCCTTTCAGGTATCTGCTTTCTCAGCAGCCTCGTGAGATTCTAAAACATTACGGCATGGATAAGGAACTTGCCACCCGCTCCGTTTGCTTCAAGGCTGAACCCGTTGAAGGCGAGATGTGGCAGACTACGATCGTGACACGCGATCGGCCGGGACTTTTTGCCCTGATTGCCGGTGTTCTATGGGCAAGAGGTTTGAATATCCTCGCGGCTGATATCTACACTCGCGAGCCGGGAGTAATCTGCGATATCCTGCGGGTTGAACCGGATACCGGACCCCCTTCATCCTGACGAACTGTGGGTTAAGGTGGAAACCGACCTGGTTCGCGCCCTTGCCGATTCAACCTATTTGGACGAACTGCTTGAGAGCAGAAGGCCGTCGATCCTGGAGTCGAAGTCCCATCCCCGCAAAGAGGATAAAGTCATAATCGACGAGGAAGCCTCCGATTTCTACACACTGATCGAAGTATATACCTGGGATAGGCCGGGCGTGCTGCACTCGATCACCAACGCCCTGTTCGAACTCGATATAAATATTCAGCTTGCCAAGATATCGACACCCGGGGCGCAGGTCGTCGATATCTTTTATGTGACCGACTTGAGTGGCGAAAAGCTGATGAGCTACGACAAGCACGAACAGTTAAGAGAAAAGCTCCTTGGGTGCCTCTCGGCCTGTTGCTGATTGTGGTGTGCGCCGGCGGTACATTTTTGTTCAAAGCATAATTAAATTCCGGATAACAAAATTGAGTGAATTTCCGGGTAATTAGAGTTCCAATAATACCTTGTGTATGTTATTCGATGTTTGTTAGGCTCTTTGCGTAACAAAAATGTTTGTTCCGGGCGTCCTGATCATAGGTGAGAGGATGCCGATTTCAGGTTCGACTTTGATATACCATGTGGCTGAGAGCGCCCTGAAGGCGGATAGTAAGAAAATTGTTGACGTTGGCAAGCAATTTGCCTAGACATGTCGGATTGAGGTATTCAACCCCAATATCGATAACCCAAAGGAGGGAAATATGACCCCAAAAGAGGTACTGGCCTTTGCAAAAGAAAATGATGCCAAGGTTGTGGATTTCAAGTTCATGGACTTTATCGGGCTGTGGCAGCACTTTTCAGTTCCGATCTCAGAGTTGGCGAAAGCGACTTCGTAGCGGGCTATGGTTTCGATGGGTCTAGCATCCGTGGATGGCAGCCGATTCACGCCAGTGACATGCTGATCATTCCAGACCCGGATACAACGGTTATGGACCCGTTCACAGCCGTTCCGACTGTTACAATGCTTTGCAATATAGTCGATCCGGTGACGATGGAAAGATATACGCGCGACCCCAGAAATATCGCTCAAAAGGCTGAGGAATACCTCAAGTTCACAGGGATCGGTGACATGTGCTGGATCGGCCCTGAGGCTGAATTCTTCATCTTTGACGATATTCGGTATGACAGTTCCTACAACTACAGCTATTTCTACATCGACTCTGTCGAGGGTCAGTGGAACACCGGAAGGGCCGAGGGTCCCAACCTTGGATACAAGCCCCGCTACAAAGAGGGTTATTTTCCTGTGCCGCCGACGGACTCGCAGCAGGACATCCGTACCGATATGATCCTGACGATGCAGAAGGTGGGCATCCACGTGGAATGTCAACACCACGAAGTCGCCACTGCCGGTCAAGCTGAAATCGATATGAAAGCGGCCCCGCTCGTGAAGATGGCCGATCACCTGGCCTGGTACAAATATGTTATAAAGAATGTGGCGCGCAAACACGGCAAAACTGTTACCCTTATGCCGAAGCCGCTCTTTGGCGACAACGGCACAGGCATGCATACTCATTTGAGCATCTGGAAAGAAGGCAAGCCGCTGTTCGCCGGCGATAAGTATGCAGGTCTTAGCCAGATGGCTCTTTGGGCCGCAGGCGGAATTTTGAAGCATGCCCCGGCGCTTTGCGCCATCACCAACCCGACCACAAATTCCTACAAGAGGTTGGTGCCCGGGTACGAAGCTCCGGTGAACCTGGCTTATTCGAGCCGAAACCGCAGCGCAGGTATTCGTATCCCCATGTACTCGGCGTCTCCGAAGCTGAAACGGCTCGAAGTCCGCTTCCCCGACCCTTCATGCAACGGCTATCTGGCATTCAGCGCGCTGCTTATGGCTGCCCTTGACGGTATCGAAAACCGTATCGACCCGGGTCAGCCCCTCGATGCGGACATCTACTCCTTGAGTCCGGAAGAGCTGGCTAAAGTTCCCTCCACTCCGGGTTCGCTCGATGAGGCCCTCAAGAATCTTGAAAAAGATCACGAGTTCCTGCTCAAAGGCGACGTTTTTACTCAGGATGTAATCGACACGTGGATCGAATACAAAACCCTGAACGAAGTGGACGTTGTACGCATGCGGCCTCATCCGATGGAATACAAACTCTACTACTTGACATATAAGAACTGCAATTAGGGATTACGAATTACGAATGAAAAGCAACTGAATTGAGAGTCCCCCCGGTTGGAATAAGATCCCAGCCCGGGGGGTTTTATATTCTATAGGGTCATAGCTGAATATGAGGAAAGGAAATTTATTCTCGTCAATCCCGGACCGATTGGCCGAGGAAATTTTCGAAACCCTGGTGGATTCAGGAAGGGTGAGGATCGAAAGGATCATTTCCGACTCTCATGCTTCGCCGGAAGGGTCCTGGTACGATCAGAACGAGAACGAGTTGGTCATTTTGCTCAAAGGCAGCGCCGGACTGAGATTCGACGGGAATGAAGAACCGTTGGTTTTGAAACCCGGCGACTGGGTCGATATTGCTGCCCATGTAAGGCACCGGGTGGAATGGACAGACCCGGTGCAGAAGACGGTGTGGGTGGCGGTGTTTTATTAGGGGAATGGGGAATGATCTAAACTCTCGACTGCCTCCTCTTAAGGCAGGCAATTGTAGGACATACCGCATCCTGGACACCGCACAAGAATCGGGCCCTTGAAGGCTGGGAGCCGAAGATGCTGTGAGCATATTCGGCAGTCTAGAATTACTGATAGTTTATCAAGCCCCTCGAAGCTGTATCCGGATTGGCTGTGATCTATTCTGAGCTGAGATGCTGACGGTAATCTTTTCTCCGCATTCCTGCGGTTCCACATATAAATCCACCTGGCAAAGGGCGAAGCTGCCGCAAGTGGCGGCAAGCGATATTCATCCATGAGTTGCACTTTCCCTGTGCTAAATGCCTCAGAAGACGCATCGGAAAGGTAACGAAGCGGATTTTCACCGAATCTCATAGCCCGCTTTGCAAGCACATAGCCTATCTCTACCGGTTTGATGTATTCATACCGGCGGGTGGTCAATTGGATTCTGTTATCTCTTATTTGCTTCTTCAGGTATGCGTAACCGTTTAAAATCAGGGTGCCCAAACCCATGTAGGTTGCGGCCACATCGGCCAGCACGTCATTTTCAAACTGGTCAGTGAACGAAATGCCGTTGCGGTGCAAGAAAACGTGAGTCATCTCATGAGCAAGTACAGCGAGGAGGTCATCAACATTATGTATATAGTAAAGATTTAGTTCCACAATGATTTGGACGGAATTTGGGAATTTAACCAATATGGGCCGGGCCAGAGAGTCGTTGGAATCAACAATGAACGACTCAGTTGGAAGCCGGTAATGGACCGCTATCCCTTTTGCCAGGTTCGTCACAAGTTTCAGATCACTTAAAGGCCCAGCTCGAAAATCGCTTATGTGTAGACCGCTCTTGAATCCGGAGATTTGTTCATCTGTAAAATGATCGCATAGTGTTCGCACGCAGGAGTTAATCAAAGATTTGTTAGGAAACCCGTTTGATGCCATTTGCTACTCCATTTTCAAAAGCCGAGATCTGTTCCTTGCCAAAGCCGACGGAGAAACATTGCTCTCGTCTGGGCAGACGCAAGAAAATAGAAGAGATCTTCGGATGGCTCAACACAGCAGGATGACAACCCAATACCATGCATCAAGGAGTGGGAAAAGCGAATAGTGGCCATCATAGCGAGTAATAACCGAGAATGTTTTGTTATTGTAGCAGCTTTCGAACTGTATGTCCTGATCTTTGCTCTGCAATCAAGCCTAAAAATGCGAGAATTCGAGTAGCGCGCGAAT
Source organism: uncultured delta proteobacterium (assembly GCA_963725365.1). Classification (GTDB taxonomy): domain Bacteria; phylum Desulfobacterota; class Syntrophobacteria; order Syntrophobacterales; family Syntrophobacteraceae; genus SbD1. The sequence continues at coordinate 17,773 of CAVRZU010000144.1, forward strand.
AAGCTCGGTCCCGCCCCAGATCAAGGTGCCATTCCACACCTGAAGTGCCCATCCGGGGAAAAAACTTGACCGTGTGCAGGTAAGCAAGTATTTGCGTTCCATGCCTCCAGGCTACTGCAAAATCGTAGGGGCGTTGAAGCTGCTTCTCAAGGAAAAAGAGGAAAGGGGAGTAAACAATGGAAAGGATGCTCAAAGATAGAATCGCCATCGTCACGGGCTCGGGGAGAGGCATAGGGCGGGCCACGGCGCTTTTGTTCGCCAGGGAAGGAGCCATGGTCGTTGTGAGTGATTTGGACGCCGCACCGGCACAGCAGACCGTCGAGGATATCAGGGAAAACGGAGGCGAAGCCATAGCCTGCGTGGGCGACGTCACGGCTCCCGGGTTTGCCGAAGGGCTTGTAAAGGCTGCCTTGGATCAGTGGGGATCTCTCCACATCATAGTTAACAATGCTGGATTTACCTGGGACAACCTGGTGCACAAGATGAGCGACGAACAGTGGGATAAGATTGTGGACGTTCACCTGAATGCGCCCTTTCGCATAATTCGCGCCGCAACCCCCTTGTTTGTCGATGCCGCTAAAAAAGAGATGGAAAACGGCGGCAGGGCCGTAGCTCGAAAGATCATCAACATTTCCTCCATTGCAGGTGTGAGCGGTAACTTGGGGCAGGCCAACTACTCTTCGGCCAAAGCCGGTGTTATCGGGCTCACCAGGACCATGTGCAAGGAATGGGCGCGCTACAACGTGCAGTCCAACTGCGTGGCCTTCGGATTAATTTACACCCGTCTGACCCAGGACAAGGAGAAGGGGAGCAGCGTGGAGGCCGCCGGTCATAAAATCGCTGTGGGGGTTCCGGAAAAGGTTCGGCAGGGGTTCATCCAGATGATTCCAATGGGAAGGCCCGGCACACCCGAGGAAGCGGCAATGTGCTCCTTTTTTTTGCATCCCCGCTCTCGGATTATGTTTCCGGGCAGCTATTGGTCGTTGGCGGCGGTTTCTCCATGTAAAGGGGAGTCGGAGATGGCACTCAATCCTCGATGTTATTGGAAAGAAATTGGAAGCTCGACCCACCGGTGGGAGTGAACCCGAATTTTCGAGGGGAACAAGCCATCCCGCATAACCAGGCGGCTCTCTACAGGCTGAGCGGAGACAAGAACCCATTGCACATCGATCCCGCCTTTGCCGTAAAGGGCGGCGTCGACCGGCCCATTCTTCACGGTCTGTGCAGCTTCGGCTATGCCGGAAGAGCGATCTTGGCGAGCGCTTGCCAGGGAGATCCGGCTCGCCTCAAATCCTTTGCCGTGCGATGCTATTGAAGAAGTGGTGGAGTGATGGTGAAATTTTGAAAAAGTTAAACCCCAAGTGACCATTTCATTCGCCCAACTTCACCGCGTTTAGCTCATCCCGGCTTCTTTTCTCAACTTCCCCGAAGAAGGTCTTTACCCTTCCTCTTTCTGTTGAGTATTGCCCGCCGAGCATCTTTACCGGGCGATTTACTTTGACCTCTTGGGGTCCGATCTGAACTTAACCATGATAGAGCGATTGTCAAGCAAGGGAGATGGAGAAAGAAAAGGAATAAAGATCTGATTTATTAATAGCTTGCAGCGAAGACCATAATGGTTACAGTTTTTTTATAGTCTGCAATCGCAAAATAAAAAAACGCGTATACATCTTCTGAGCAAAAAGGAGATTCCATGCCTACGATAACGACCAAAGACGGCACACAAATCTATTACAAGGATTGGGGCAGTGGTCAACCCGTGATCTTCAGCCATGGCTGGCCTCTGAGTGCGGATGCCTTTGAAGACCAGATGTTCTTTCTGGCTTCCAGTGGATATCGTTGCATAGCTCATGACCGCCGCGGCCACGGACGTTCGAGCCAGCCGTGGACCGGCAACGACATGAACACTTACGCCGACGACCTCGCGGAACTCGTCCGGAAGCTCGATCTCAAGGATGCCATCCATGTCGGTCACTCCACGGGCGGTGGCGAAGTCGCCCGCTATATCGGCCGCCATGGCGCGAAGCGCGTGGCAAAGGTCGTGCTGATCAGTGCGGTGCCGCCGCTGATGTTGAAGACGGCCGCCAATCCCGCCGGCTTGCCGATCGAGGTGTTTGACGGCCTCCGGAAGAACGTCCAGGCCGACCGATCACAGTTCTGGAAGGATCTCAGCATCCCGTTCTATGGCTACAATCGGCCAGGCGCGAAGATTTCGGAAGGCGTGCGCGAGTCATTCTGGCTCCAGGGGATGATGGCCGGCTTCCCTGCCTCGTATTTCTGCATCAAGGCGTTTTCCGAGACCGATTTGACTGAGGATCTCAAGAAAATGGACGTGCCAACCCTGATCCTGCACGGCGATGACGACCAGATCGTGCCGATCGGCGCATCGGCCCTTCTCTCGTCCAAGATCGTCAAGGGCGCCACTCTGAAGATTTACAAAGGCGCGCCGCATGGCATGTGCACGACGCTTAAGGACCGGATCAACGAGGACCTGCTCGCGTTCGTCAAGGGGGAGGAGATCGAGGTAGCACGGGCCGCATAGGAAAACTGAGGTAACCATTAACCATAATAAGAATGACACCGCAACGCAGCTACAGTTGGCGCTTTGGGTCACCCCGTACACTGACGCCAGGCAGGCGCCGAACGAGTGGTGATCTGTTCGCCTATGCACTTCTCTCAACGATCCGCTCAAGCGGACGCCCCAGTAGCCATATTGCCACACCGCCGCCCAGGCCCAGTCCCATGAGCATCAGGAAAAACGCTTCCCGTGGCATTCGCTCCCAGAATGTGCCCAGGAATCCGGACAAGTAGTTCCCGAAGAAGCTCGACAGGAACCACACACCCATCATCATGGAGACAATCCCAGCAGGGGCTGCTTTTGTCACGAGCGACAGGCCGATTGGCGAGAGATAGAGTTCGCCAATGGTTAGGATGAAAACTGTCCCCATGAGCCAGGCGGCACTGCTGTGCTCCTGCGGACCGGTCCCATGCGCCGCCAGGACCATAATCAGGTAGGAAGCGCCCCCCAGAGAGCAGCCCAGCGCCATTTTTATTATGCTCGACGGCTCTGTGTGCCGGCGGGACTGCCGGGACCAGAAGATATTGAGGATCGGGGCAAGGAGAAAGATCAGCAAAGGATTAAACGCCTGGAACCAGGTCGAGGGGATATTCATGCCGAGGATGGCCCAGTTCGTGTTCCGGTCGGCCCATAGCTGTAATGTATTGCCTTGCTGTTCGTAGATTGCCCAAAAGATGATGTTGAGGGCGCAGAGCAGCACCAGGGCCAGGACGCGCCTCCATTCGTCGCGTGTGAGCGGTTCTTTTGCCGGTGGCCTGCTCTCGGTCCTTTGGGGGAAGTTGACAGCGAGTGTGTGCTGCCCGAGAAGATAGACGCCAAGGCCGGTGAGCATGCCGATGCCGGCTGCGCCAAAGCCGTAATGCCACCCAAGCCGCTGGCCGAGAGTGCCGCAGACGAGCGGCGAGAAAAACGCCCCGAGGTTGATTCCCATGTAGAAGATTGTGAATGCGCGGTCCCGTCGCGGATCACCCGGGGGGTAAAGGCTGCCGACCTGTGTCGAGATGTTCGGTTTGAAGGCCCCGTTGCCCAGGATCAGAAAGAGCAGGGCGGGGAAGAAAAGCGACTCGATTGCCATGAGGAAATGTCCGATCGCCATCAGGATTGCGCCGAGGATCACTGCGCGGCGCCGGCCTATCACCCGGTCCGCGAGCATTCCCCCAAAGAAGGGGGTAAGGTAAACGAACGCGGTATACAGTCCATATATTTGTGAGGAGAGCGGTTGCGGCGCAAGCGGCCCGAAGATTGCTTCGAGCCCGCCCTTAACGATTGCAAATCCCAGCACCCTCTGCCCTGCATCGGGATGTACGAACAGGTGGTCAACCATATAGAGCACGAGAAGCGAGCGCATCCCGTAGTATGAGAAGCGCTCCCACATCTCGGTGAAGAAGAGGACGAATAAGCCGGGCGGATGCCCCATAATGGTCCGGGCCTGTTCCGGGCCGGACAGTGCAACCTGCGGCTGCTTCACCATCGCTCTATCCTTGGGTGCGAATCGGGCATCAGTAGAAGAAACGCCGGCCTCAGGACCCTTGCGTATCCAAAAGAAAATCGGAAATAGCCTTGATCGTCTGCTCGGGGCATTCTTCCTGGGGAGCATGTCCGCAGCCGGGAAGCACGACAAGTTTTGCGTTACTCATCCTGTATGCCAGCATTTTGCCTATGGAAAGCGGCACCACGTTGTCATGTTCGCCCCAAAGCAGCAAGACGGGAATGTTTATCTCGGAGTATCTTTGGATGAGCGAGTCCAGGTCGGGTGGAAGTATCTGCCGGGCGGTGCTGATCAGGGCGCGGCGCGCACCCGGGAGCCTGATATAGCTTGCATAGAGCCGTACCTCCTCTTCGGAGATCTTGCTCGGGTCGAAGAAGACTTTTTCGAGAATTGCCCGCACATTTGCCCGGGGAGGCACCATGTATAACAGTAGCCAGTTGAGCAGAGGTGTTCTCATCGCTGCGATGAAATCGGGTATAACCTGCTTTCCGCCTGCGGAATCAATGAGAATCATTTTGCTTATCGGGCTGTGGGGGCCGGAAAACTCCAGTGCGGTGAGAATGGAGACTGCTCCACCAAAGGAATTTCCGGCCAGGATGACATCGTGCAGCGCGTTTTTTTCTATAAAACTTTTGATAATGAGGGCCTGGTCTCGCGCTGAATACCGGTTATCGTCAGGTTTGCCGGAAAGACCGAAACCTTTCATGTCTATGGCTATTGTCCGGTATTCTTTTGAAAAGTGCCCCACGAGGTATCTCCATGAATAGGATGACGCCCCGAATCCATGGAGAAATATCATTGGCCGGCCCGAACCCTCATCCGTATATTTTATTGGAATTCCGCTAAAATCGAAAGTGAGCATTTTGGAACCGGGTCCCGAATCGGGACTGGAGACTGCCTGCGTCGAGGGGAAGCACCCGTCCGGGGCCTGGAATATGAGAATAAGGCCTAAGGCCAAACTCGAAAGAATGATTTTCCTTGTCATATGGATCATCAATGTCTCCTGATCGGGCAACCCGGGCGGAGTCGTCCCATTGAGAATCTATCTTTTGATACTATCATGAACACAACTTAGTATAAAACATTTGCCGGAAGGGAGGAAAAAGCGATGCAGGTCCGTTTTAATAATGATGTGTCGATACACTATGAGATAGAAGGGCGAGGGGATGGGCCATTTGTCACTATGAGCCACTCTCTGGCCACGAATCTTCAGTTGTGGGACCCCCAGGTTGCGGCATTGCGCAGCGAGTTCCGAATTCTGCGCTTCGATACACGCGGCCACGGCAGTTCGTCCGCCCCTGCCGGACCATATACGATAGAAAATTTGGCTGCCGATGTGATCGGGTTGCTGGATAGCCTGGCCATCGGCAGGACACATTTTGTGGGTATTTCCATGGGAGGGATGATTGGAGAAGTCCTGGCGTGCAGGTATCCGGACCGGATCGAAAGACTCGTTTTATGCGATACTACCGGCCGCGTCTCCCCGGAGACGCTTCCAATCTGGGAGGAGCGAATTCGAGAAGCGGAAACCGGGGGCATGAAAGCGTTGGTCGAGCAAACGCTGGAGCGTTGGCTTAGTGAAGGATTTCGCCGCGACCAGCCGGAAATCACGGAGCGGATAAGAAATATGATACTTCAAACGCCTGTTCCAGGTTATGCCGGCTGCTCTCGAGCCATCAGCACTTTCGATGTCCTGGACGAACTTTCGAAGATATCAGCACAAACTTCGATAATCACCGGGGAAAATGATGAAAGCGCGCCTGTGGGCACGGCACGGGAGATTCAAGATCAAATCGAGGGAGCCGAGTTAGTCATCCTTCCGGGCGCACGGCATCTCAGCAATATTGAAGCAGCCGACCTCTTCAATCAAAACCTGCTCAGGTTTCTGGCTCGAGACTGAAAATGCTGCTGTCTCGATTTGTGAGTTGCAGTTATACTGTTAGGCGATGAGCATGAATGGAGAACCAGTTTGACAGGAGAGCAAGTGAGGGAATATCTCGAACCGACGTCGATTATAGACAGCGATAACCCCGTGGTAAAAGAATACGCGAAAAGAATTTCAGATGGCGCCAACAATCCGGTCGAACTGGCTGTAAAGCTCTATCTTGCCGTTCGCGATGGTATTCGCTACGACCCGTATGCCCCCTTTTTTCTGCCGGAGCACTACCGGGCAAGCTACGTTATAGGAAAAGGGCGGAGCTTTTGCATTCCAAAGGCTTCGCTGCTGTGCGCTCTTGGCAGGGTGTGCGGCATTCCGTCCAGGGTCGGGTTCGCAACGGTGCGCAACCATCTTGCGACAAAACAGCTCATCGAATTTCTAGGCAGCGATCTGTTCGTCTACCATGGGTTTGTGGAATTCTACCTGGAAGACAAATGGGTAAAGTGCACCCCGGCTTTCAACCGCGAGCTTTGCGAAAGACACGGCGTTGCTGCGCTTGAGTTCGATGGCCGAAACGATTCCATATTCCAGCCGTATAACTCCGAGAACAAACCATATATGGAATATTTGGAATTTGTCGGCACCTTCGCCGATATTCCCGTTTCGAAAATAGTGAATGCCTGGAAGGAAGCTTATGGCGAAGATTTTATCAAAAAGTCAAAAGAACTATTGATTGAGCGGGGGGATGCCGTGCTTTCGGATTTTGAAAACGAGGATGTCTGGAAGCAATGAGAAAGATTTTTTTGCATTAAAGTGGAAGGCCGCTTTGCCCGATTATATTAATGGAGATTAAATTGTTTAATCTACCCCCAGAAAGAGCCAGGAGAAGGTCCCCCCCAACTCCTGGCTTATTCTATTTTGCGGCCGGGATATTTCCGTGATAGACAAAGATGTGTGAAATTATTTAAAATCACGTCAGTTCATCAATGAGAACCGGAGGCTTTATTTCTAACCCTATGGTCAGTCCTGCAATTGCGATCTGCAATTTTATCAGTGATACGGTCACGCTCAGGAAAACCGCAATGGAGTATGGTTTCTCAGGAGTCAACTGGACGCTCAAGCTTGAGGACATCCCTGGAAACCAGTTCGAAGAATCCAGGCTCCTAAGCGATATTTCCAGGCTCGAGGGTCTGGATGTCAGGTACCATTGCGCTTTCAACGGTGTGGACGTGGGCGATGAAGACGAGCGCAAGGCGGATGAAGCCCGGGAAGTCTATGAAAAAGTCTGCCGGATTGTGTCCAAGGCTGATGGAAGGTTTATGACCGTTCACCTCGGACTGGGGAGAAAATCTCCCGTGGGTCTATCGTGGGAACACACGGTTAGCGCCCTGGCCGATCTGGTGAGCTATGCCAAAAGTCTTGGAGTGCATCTTTGTCTTGAGAACCTTGCTTCAGGCTGGTCGAGCAGGCCGCAGCTATTTGAAAAACTGATCAGGAAAACGGGGGCCGGAATAACGCTCGATATCGGCCACGCGCGCGTTTGCCGGTCTGTGCAATGCATGCAATTCGATCTGGAAGATTTCGTTCTGCCTCACCCTGAACGTGTTTTCAATGCGCATATCTACCATGAGGAAATAGATGACAGGCATGTCCCGCCCGGTAGTGTTGACGATATTCGAGGCCGTCTGGACCTGCTTTCATCGCTTGGATGCACTTGGTGGGTCCTGGAGCTTCGAGAGATGGCCCCTCTTCTGGAGACCCTGGTTGTGGTTCGCCAATATCTTGAGAGCCAGTGATCAATGGAGAAGAAAACCGGTATGAGTGACTGGAAACTCAAGCCCTCCGATAGGTTTATACTCAAATGGATCAAGATTAATCTTTCCGCGCGCATTACGCCAAATCTCGTCGCTGTTAAATGGCTCCGTCCATGGATGCTCACACTGGTTTCATCAATTGTGGGAGTTTTTGCGGGTTTTGTTTTTGCGGCTGGATGCGGATGGGGCGCAGCAACTCTTGCCGCTTTTGCTCAGGTCATGGACGGTGTAGACGGGCAGTTTTCCAGGCTTACGGGCATGCAGAGCAGGTGGGGGGCTTTTCTGGATTCGGTCCTTGACCGATACGCCGATGCGGCCTTGATAATTGGGCTGGTAATCTATCTCGTCAGGCTTCCGGATGCTTTTCCCGCGTGGCAGTTGCTTGGAGCAGGTTTTTTTTCGCTTTGCGGGAGCAGCCTGATAAGCTGAATGCCTTCCCTCGCATTGATGGAGAACGCGGGCTCGGCGGTGGCGCGGTTCGTGTTGAGCGAGTATGCGCAGGCAGAGCGCATTGGCGTGGTGTGCGGCAAAGGAAACAATGCAGGCGATGGATTTGTGGCTGCGCGCAGGCTGGCCGAGACCGGCCGCGCGGTGCGAGTTCTGCTGCTGTCGGATCCGGCGGAATTGCGCGGCGATGCGGCAGCGATGTTTGCGCGGATGAAGATTGTACCGGTGGTTGTGCGGGAGCCTGCTGGGCTCGACTTGCCGGAGGCGG
>CAVRZU010000145.1:0-20462 GCA_963725365.1 uncultured delta proteobacterium
ATCCTTGCCGGTGATCACCTTCACTGTATCGTTTTTCTTTATATTATAACTCTCATGTTTCATCGCGTGGACCTTTTCCCTAAAGAACTTCCGGAGCGAGCGATATGATCTTCATGAACTGCTTGGCGCGCAATTCCCTGGCGACGGGTCCGAAAATACGGGTGCCGATCGGTTCACGTGCGGCATTGATGAGGACCGCAGAGTTATCGTCGAACTTTATATAGGAGCCATCCGGCCGCCGGACTTCCTTTTTAGTGCGCACGACAACCGCCTTTAGCACATCGCCCTTTTTGACCTTAGCATTGGGAATCGCCTCCTGGACCGACACCACAATGATGTCACCAACCGAAGCATATCGCCTGCGGGTCCCGCCAAGCACCTTTATGCAGTAAAGCCGCTTGGCCCCGGAATTATCAGCGGCGTTCAATTGAGTTTCCGATTGGATCATCTGTTACTCCACATCTCTTTAACGGCTAAACCAGCCGCGCACTTAGAAGGCCGATTTCGCCAGGACCTTCACAACCAGCCAGCGTTTTTCCTTGCTGATCGGCCTGCTTTCCTCGATAAGAACCTGGTCTCCAACGGAGCATTCATTCAGCGGGTCATGGGCCTTAAAGGTGTTCCTGCGCCGAACGTACTTGCGGTACTTAGTGCTCTGAATCAACCGTTCGACCATGACCACCACGGTCTTGTCCATTTTGTTGCTCTTGACCGTGCCCACTCTATTTTTCCTGGTAGACTTTTGCTCTTCCATGGTACCTTTCCGCCCCTATGCTCCGGCTTGTTTGTCCATCTCGGACAAAATCGTGAGAATCCGCGCCACGTCCCTTTTATTCTTCGGAAGCTGTGCGGTGTTGTCCAGTTGGCCAGTCGCCTTCTGAAACTTCAGATTGAACTGGGCCTCCCGGATCTCGTTTGCCTTCTGATTCAATTCATCCCTGGTCATTTCCCGCAGAGCGCTCGGTTTCATAGTATATCCTGCCTCGATACGAAACGTGTATTCAATGGAAGCTTATGAGAGGCGAGACCCAAGGCCTCGCGCGCAACCGCTTCAGTTACGCCTTTTATTTCGTATAGAATCCGCCCGGGCTTAACGACAGCCATCCAGCCTTCAGGGGCGCCCTTGCCTTTTCCCATTCTGGTTTCCGCCGGCTTTTTCGTGAAGGGTTTATCCGGAAAGATTCGAATCCAAACTTTTCCCCCACGCTTTACATGACGAGTGATAGCTACACGAGCCGCCTCGATCTGCCTGGCGGTAACATAGCCGGGCTGAAGGGCCTTAAGCCCGAAATCGCCGAAGCTGATATCACTTCCTCGGTACGCGGCGCCTCTCATGCGGCCCTTCTGTACTTTTCTGAATTTGACTCTTTTTGGAGCTAGCATCTTATTTCTCCCAGAATATCAACAGAGTCGCGGCGTGAGACCCGGGAAGCGCAAAGTTTTCCCCGATCCGCGCTAATCGCCGTCCGGCCTCTGTCAGGGCAACACTTCGCCTTTGAATATCCAGACCTTCACACCGATAATGCCGTAAGTCGTCCTGGCAAGGGCCGTGCCGTAATCAATGTCTGCCCGAAGAGTGTGAAGCGGGACCCTGCCCTCGCGATACCATTCTCTCCGTGCCATTTCGGCCCCACCCAGCCGTCCTGCTGAAGCAACCCTTACGCCCTTGGCCCCGAACTTGAGTGCGGAACTCACGGCTCGCTTCATTGCGCGGCGAAATGCCACACGCCTTACAAGCTGAAGAGCTATATTTTCGGCAACCAGGGTGGCATCGAGTTCGGGACGGCGCACCTCCTGGATATCGATCAGCACATCGCGCTTGAACCTACGCTCCACGTCACGCCTCAGAACCTCAATTTCAGCGCCCTTCTTGCCGATAACGATTCCCGGCCGCGCCGTGTGAATCCGAATCTTTACCTTGTTTGCGGCACGTTCGATCTCCACTTTGGCTATACCGGCATGGAAAAGCCTCTGTTTTATGTAATCACGAATCTGCCGGTCCTCGAAAACAAGTTTCGAGTAACCCTTGGTCGCAAACCACTTCGAATCCCAGGTCTTAACAATGCCGAGCCGGAACCCTGTCGGATGAACTTTCTGTCCCAAACTTCACCTCCATGAGGGCGATCTATTTTTCGTCCAAAATAACTGTTATGTGGCTCGAGGGCTTGATTATCCTGGTCGCCCTACCCATCGCCCTCGGACGAAACCTCTTGAGCCGTGGTCCCTGGTTGACCTTGATTGTCTTAATATAGAACTTTTCGAGGTCTCCCGCTTTGGTGTTTTCGGCGTTAGCCATAGCAGAGCGTAGTACCTTGGTTATGAGCCTTCCGCTTTTTTTGGGAGTAAACCTAAGCAGAATCAGGGCCTCATCGACTTTTTTGCCTCGCACCATATCGGCGACCAACCGAGTCTTCTGAGATGAAACACGCAGGTATTTGCCAATGGCTCTAACTTCCATTATTTCTTCCCTTTTACTTTGGACTTCTTATCTCCGGCATGACCATAAAAAGTCCTGGTCGGAGAGAATTCGCCCAACTTGTGTCCAACCATGTTCTCGCTGACGAAAACCGGGATGAACTTCTTGCCGTTGTGGACGGCAAGGGTGGTTCCGACGAATTCGGGCAAGATGGTGGACCTGCGCGACCAAGTCTTGATAACTTTGCGGTCGCCAGTATCTTTAGCTTTCGCGATCTTGTTGACCAAATGGTCGTCAACAAATGGCCCTTTTTTTAAAGACCGAGGCACTGTATCCTCCTACTTCCGGCGATGAATGATGAACTTGTCGCTCTGCTTTTTTCCCCTGCGCGTGCGGTACCCCTTTGTGGGAATGCCCCACGGAGTACAAGGATGGCGTCCTCCGGAACTTCTGCCTTCGCCACCGCCCATCGGATGATCCACAGGGTTCATCGCAACGCCGCGCACATGGGGTCTTTTGCCTGCCCAGCGCGTGCGCCCGGCTTTTCCAAGCGAAATATTCTCGTGATCGATATTGCCAACCTGGCCGACAGTGGCCTTGCACTCAATGGAGATCATCCGCATCTCTCCGGACGGCATCCGAAGCGTGGCGTACTTGCCTTCGCGAGCGATGAGTTGAGCGCTCGTTCCGGCCGAACGCGCCAACTGGCCGCCTTTGCCAGGCCGCATCTCTATGTTGTGCACCACGGTGCCGAGGGGCAGGTTAGCAAGTTTCAGACAATTGCCCGCTTTTATGTCGGCTTCGCGGCCGGTCATGACCTTGTCGCCGACCTTGAGTCCCACTGGGGCAATGATGTAGCGTTTTTCACCGTCCGCATAGTGCAGCAGCGCGATGTGCGCGGAACGGTTTGGATCATATTCAATAGAGGCTACGCTTGCGGCAATACCTTCCTTGTCGCGCTTAAAGTCGATCATGCGGTAGCGCCGCTTGTGCCCGCCTCCTCGCTGCCATGCAGTAACCCGGCCTACATTGTTGCGACCGCCGGTTTTGCGCAAGGGTTGGATCAGGCTCTTCTCAGGCCTGTCGGTCGTAATTTCATCGAAGGTGGCATATGTCTGAAACCGACGGCCGGCTGATGTCGGTTTCACTTTCCTGATTCCCATTTTACCTTACTCCTCGTAGCGGGTAGCAGGTAGCGGGCAGCAGGGAGCCGGCAAGCCGCTTCGTTCAGGCTTCGCACTCCGCGCTTCTCGCTCCAATCCTCTCCTAGACGCCTTCAAAAAACTCTACCCGCTGTCCGGGTTTGACGGTTACCACAGCCTTTTTCCAGTTGGGCGACTGCGTAAAATGTTTGCCAACCCTTTTTATCTTCCCCTTCATGCTGAGCGTTGCCACACCGACCACATTTACCTTGAAGATTTTTTCGACCGCTTGCTTGATCTCTATCTTGTTGGCCAGGCGGTCCACCTCAAAGTAAAGCTTGTTCCTTTGGTCCTTTTCCGTGGTGCTTTTCTCGGTCACCAGAGGGCGTTTCAGTATCCGGTACGTCTTCGCGTTCATGCCAGCGCCTCCTCGATCCTGCTAACGCAATCCCTGCTCAGGATCACCGTATGATGGTCAAGCAGATCGTAGACGTTGAGTCCTTCAGATTGCAGGATCTTAACGTGCGGAATATTGCGGGCAGACTTTTCTATGATTTCATCATGTTCAGGCAGCACCACCAGGGTTTTCTTGCCAAGTTCGAACCGATGGAGCAGGTCTACGAAATCCCTGGTGCGAATTTTTTCGAGCTTGAACAGGTCGATGACCTTGAAGTCCTGATCGAGCACCTTCTGGCTAAGGGCCATCTTTAGAGCCAACCGCCTGACCTTTTTTGGTATGCGCATTTCGTATCCCCTGGGCTGGGGGCCGTGAATGGTGCCGCCTCCGCGAAAGATGGGAGAACGGGTTGTTCCCGCCCGGGCGCGCCCGGTGCCCTTTTGCCGCCAGGGCTTTTTGCCTCCACCCCGCACCTCACTGCGACCCTTGGTCTTGGCGGTACCAGATCGGCGTTTGGCCAATTGATACACTACGACCTCATGGAGCACATGAGATTTCACAGGCACGCCAAATATGGCGTCACTTAGCTCAAGTTGGCCTGTCACTTCGCTGTCCAGGTTATAAACATCCACAGTTGGCATGGCGTTCCTCAAAGTAAAAAAGTAAAAAGTAAAAAGTAAAAAACTTAAAAATTCGTTCCTTTTGCCTTTTTACTTCCGATTTGTCTTGCGAATCACGACAATGCCGTTCTTTGCACCCGGAACGGCGCCGTGGATCAGCAGCAGGTTGTCTTCCGGACGGACGTCCACGACCCTGAGGTTCAAAACGGTCGTGCGCTTATTGCCTTTTTGTCCGGGCATTTTCTTGCCCCTGATGACGCGGCCGGGGTAGGTGGCCATACCGGTTGAACCCGGCTCACGGACGTTTTTGGAACCGTGACCGTCGGGTCCGCGCTGGAAATTCCACCGTTTGATGGTTCCGGCAAACCCCTTACCAATGCTTTTTCCGATAATATCGACGTGATCGCCAATCGCAAACATCTCGGCAAGCACCTGATCGCCGGCATTATGCTCCGAAGTACTCTCAGCCGGCACCTCTCGCAAGACCTCGAAATAGCCTTTGCCGGCCTTATCCATATGGCCCTTCATGGGACGATTTACGCTCTTTGCCTTTTTCGTCCCAAAGCCAATCTGCAAAGCGGAGTAGCCGTCCTTTTCAAGGGTCTTCACCTGGGTTACGGTGCACGGGCCAGCCTGAACCAGGGTGACCGGATAGACCGAGCCGTCGTTGGCGAAGACCTGGGTCATGTCAAGTTTGCGTCCAATAATTGCCGTAATCATCAGTTCTTACTCTCTTTCGCTCAGACTGCCGTCTGAAACCCTAAAGCTTGATTTCGACATCGACCCCGGCGGAGAGGTCCAGTTTCATGAGGGAATCGACCGTTTGCTGGGTCGGGTCCAAAATGTCGATCAGACGCTTGTGGACACGTATCTCGAACTGCTCGCGCGACTTTTTGTCGACGTGAGGAGAACGCAAAACAGTGTACCGGTTTATCTTTGTAGGAAGCGGTATTGGCCCGGCCACCCGCGCGCCGGTCTTTTTCGCCGTCATTACGATCTCATTGGTCGATTGATCGAGCAACTTGTGATCGTAAGCCTTCAGTCGGATGCGAATTCTTTGATTCGTCACCATATGCCTTCCTATCAAATAGACAACCGGAGCGAGGCCCCGGTTACCCTGTTACGAGATTGAATTATTCAATTATTTCGGTAAGGACTCCCGCGCCAACGGTGCGCCCTCCTTCGCGAATCGCGAATCGGATTTCCTTCTCCAAAGCCACCGGTGTTATCAGCGCGACCTCGCAACTGATGTTGTCGCCGGGCATAACCATTTCGACGCCTTCAGGCAGAGTCATTACGCCCGTGACGTCAGTCGTTCTGAAGTAAAACTGCGGCCGGTAGCCGGGGAAAAAGGGAGTATGACGTCCGCCTTCCTCTTTTTTCAATACGTAGACTTCCGCCTTGAATTTAGTGTGAGGCGTAATAGAGCCGGGCTTGGCAACGACCTGGCCCCGCTCGACCTCGTCCCGCTTGGTTCCGCGCAAAAGCACGCCAACGTTGTCCCCGGCCTGCCCAGAATCCAGTGTCTTGCGAAACATCTCTACGCCGGTGCAAACCGTCTTGAAAGTCGGCTTGAACCCAACAATCTCGACTTCCTCGCCCACCTTGACCATGCCGCGCTCGACTCGGCCGGTTACAACCGTACCGCGGCCCGAGATCGAAAAGACGTCTTCTATCGGCATCAGGAACGGCTTGTCAATGTCGCGCACAGGATCCGGTATATATGAGTCGATTGCCGCCATCAGCTCGTAGACGCACTTGGCGTCAGCGCTGTCGGGATCGTCGGTTTCGAGCGCCTTCAATGCCGAACCCTTGATGATCGGGATATCGTCTCCGGGGAATTTATACTTGGTCAGAAGCTCCCGCATCTCCAGCTCGACAAGCTCGATGAGCTCGGGATCATCCACCATGTCAACCTTGTTCAGGAAAACAACGACGTAGGGAACACCGACCTGGCGGGCAAGAAGAATGTGCTCGCGGGTCTGGGGCATCGGCCCGTCGTCGGCGGCAACCACCAGTATGGCTCCGTCCATCTGAGCCGCGCCGGTGATCATGTTCTTTATATAGTCCGCATGGCCGGGACAGTCCACATGCGCATAGTGGCGACTGGTCGGTTTCATATTCGACGTGCGCCGTGGCGATGGTGATCCCGCGTTCGCGCTCCTCGGGAGCCTTGTCGATCTGATCAAACGGGATGAACGTGGCCCTGCCCTTCTTTGCAAGCTGCTTGGTGATCGCTGCGGTAAGGGTTGTCTTGCCATGGTCAATGTGACCAATCGTCCCGACGTTCACATGTGGCTTTGTCCGCTCGAACTTCTTCTTAGCCATTAGGGATCCTCCTCACCAGGCTTTCAGACCAATATTCAATAATAACTAGTGGAAAACTTACCATCTATAGTGAGCAAACGCCTTGTTGGCGTCAGCCATCCGATGGGTGTCTTCTCGTTTTTTTACCGCCCCGCCACGGTTCTGGGCAGCATCCATCAGCTCGCCGGCCAGCTTCTGAGTCATGGTCTTCTCCGAACGAGACTTTGCGTAGTTTATGATCCATCGCATGGCCAGGGCGTCGCGCCGCTCATTTCTAACTTCCACGGGGACCTGATAGGTTGCTCCGCCAACGCGCCTGGATTTGACCTCTACAACCGGCCTTACGTTTTCCAGCGCTTTATGGAAAATATTCGAGTGGATCCTGCTTGGAGCGCTGTTCTATCAGAGTAAGGGAATGATAGAAGATCTGCTCGGCAGTGCTCTTTTTTCCTTTGCGCATTACGTTACAGATGAATTTTGCCGCAAGCTTGCTGTTGAACTTCGGATCGGGCAAAACGTAACGTTTTGGGACTTCTCTTCTCCTGGGCATCCCTTTTCCTTCGTTTGCTTCAGTGTTTATAAGGCAAAAGAGAGGCCATGGCGAAAAACCTGGAGCCATGGCCCAGAACTGTTGCGATTCTGGTTACTTTGGCCTTTTAGTGCCATATTTGGAACGTCCCTGCTTGCGATCCGCAACTCCCAGCGCGTCGAGGGTACCCCGGATGATGTGGTATCGCACACCCGGAAGGTCCTTCACACGACCGCCGCGAATGAGCACAACGGAGTGCTCCTGCAGATTGTGCCCGATTTCGGGGATATAGGAAGTAACTTCTATACCGTTTGTAAGGCGGACACGGGCGATTTTGCGAAGCGCCGAATTAGGTTTCTTTGGCGTCGAGGTATATACGCGAACGCAAACTCCGCGCTTCTGGGGGCAGCTTTCAAGGGCGGGAGCGCTCGATTTTTTTCGAACTTCTTCCCTTCCTTTTCTGACCAACTGGTTGATAGTGGGCATTCTGTTTTTAAACTCCGGTAAAAAAATTAAAGAAGGCACAACTCGGTACAAATGATCGCGGGGTTTCCGAGCCGGGAAATCCTCTTTTTAAAGGAACCCGGACCTATTGTCAAGACCGAAATCGGATAACGGATGCCTGATTCCGGATTTTCTCGCGTTTTTTCCAGCATCAGCCGCCCGACATCCGCACTCCGTTTCATTTCCTCACGTCCCTGTACTGCTTGAGTCCTGAACCGGCCGGAATCAGCCTGCCCATTATTACGTTTTCTTTGAGTCCGAGCAGGTTGTCAACCTTACCGGCGGTAGCAGCGTCAGTGAGAACCTTGGTGGTCTCCTGGAAAGAAGCCGCCGAAATGAAGCTCTGCGTGCTCAAAGATGCCTTTGTGATGCCGAGCAGGAGTGGCTCTGCTGCAGCCGGGCGCTGATCCGCCGAGACAAGCTGGTGATTGACTTCCTCGAAGATCGGCTTTTCCACATGCTCGCCCATAAGGAATTCAGAGTCACCCGGATCGGTAATCCGGACCCGCTTCAGCATCTGCCTGACAATGACCTCGATATGCTTGTCATTAATCTTTACGCCCTGGAGCCGGTAGACCTGCTGGACTTCATCGACCAGGTACTTGGCAACTTCTTTTTCGCCAAGGACCGTCAGAATGTCATGGGGATTGGGCGAACCGTCCATAAGGGCCTCGCCCGCCCGCACATAATCGCCTTCGTGCACGCTAATGTGTTTGCCCTTGGGGATCAGGTATTCACGGGGCTCTCCCACCTGGGGAGTAATTACAACTTTGCGCTTGCCCTTGGTGTCCTTTCCGAAACTCACCAATCCGTCGATCTCGGTAATAACGGCGTTTTCCTTGGGTTTGCGAACCTCGAACAGTTCGGCAACCCTGGGGAGACCACCGGTAATGTCCTTGGTCTTGGTTGTTTCGCGCGGAATTCTTGCCAGAACGTCGCCGGGGAAGACCTGATTGCCCTCGGTCACCATCAAAATGGCGCCAACCGGCATAAAGTAACGCGCCGCGCCCCCTTCTCCAACTTTTGAGGTCTTGCCTTTTTCGTCTTTGATGGAGACCCTGGGCCGCACGTCGGCTTCGCGGTATTCGACGACCACTTTGCTGGACTTTCCGGTGACCGGGTCCAGTTTTTCCTGCATGGTCTGCCCTTCGATGATATCGCCGAACTTAGTGGTGCCCAAGACTTCGGTGAGAATCGGCGTGGTAAACGGGTCCCATTCGGCAAGCAGTGTGCCGGGGTCAACCTTCTGCTTTTCGTCTATTTTGAGCTTTGCACCGTATACGATCACGTATCTTTCGCGTTCACGTCCGGTTTCACTCACGATGCTTATTTCACCGTTTCGGTTCATCGCCACCAGGTCGCCCTCGCGGTTGCGAACGACGTTGAGATTTATAAACTTGACCGTGCCCGCGTAGCGGTTGCTGATAGAGGTACGCTCGATGCTCTTGCTGGCTGTACCGCCGATATGGAACGTACGCATCGTAAGCTGGGTTCCGGGCTCACCGATCGATTGGGCCGCTATGATGCCTATTGCCTCCCCTATCTCGGCCAGCTTCCCCTGGGCGAGGTCGCGTCCATAACACCTGGCGCAAACGCCTCTCAAAGAACGGCACGTCAGAGCAGAACGAATGTTGACCCGCTCGATCCCTGCGTCCTCGATTTCGATGACCTTCTTCTCATCTATTTCATCCCCCATCGGGACGATCACTTCGCTGTTGACCGGATCGACTATGTCCTCCTGGGCCGTACGCCCGAGGATGCGGTCTCCCAGCCTCTGGATAATTTCACCGGCTTCCAGAAGCGGTTCCACCTCGATTCCGTCCATTGTGCCGCAATCGATTTCAGCAATGATCACGTCCTGAGACACGTCGACCAATCGGCGTGTGAGGTAACCGGAGTTCGCCGTCTTCAAAGCGGTGTCTGCAAGACCTTTTCGAGCGCCGTGCGTCGAAATGAAGTACTGCAAAACCGTGAGGCCTTCGCGGAAGTTGGCGGTAATCGGCGTCTCGATGATTTCTCCGGAAGGCTTCGCCATAAGTCCCCGCATCCCGGCCAACTGACGCATCTGGTCCTTGCTGCCGCGCGCTCCCGAGTCGGCCATCATGTAGATGGAGTTGAAGGACTCCACGCTCAGCATCTTACCATCGAGCCCGACAATCTCGCTCGTTCTCATCTCTCTCATCATTTCGGCCGCTACATCCTCAGTCGCCTTTGCCCAGATATCCACGGCCTTGTTGTACTTTTCACCCTCGGTGATCAAACCCTCGTTGTACTGCCGCTCGATTTCTATTACCTGGTCCTTGGCAATTCGCAGGATTTCCACTTTTTGCGCCGGAATGGTCATGTCCTTGATCGAAATGGAGATTCCCGAGCGGGTCGCAAAGTGGTAACCGGTATCCTTGAGCCTGTCGGCCAGGATGACCGTGGCTTTTACCCCGGCACTCCGGTAGCAGGTATCGATCAACCCGGCAAGGGCCTTTTTATTCATCACCTTGTTTACGGCCGAAAAATTGATCCCCTCCGGCAAAATCTCCGACAGTATCACTCGCCCGACCGTGGTCTTTACGAATTCCTCGGCGATGATCTGCCCTTTGTGAACCTCATCTCCAGCCTTAACCATTGTTTTGCCGGATATAAGGGCCGGGCCCTCGGTCAGTACATAAACCGGCCTTTTCCCGTCGGATTTAAGGACGATTTCTTTTTCACTTACATAATCGATGACTCCGTCTTGCTTTGCCGCGATGCGGAATCTAACGACGATGCCCGCATGCAGATCGGCCTCTTCAGCATCGAAAGCCGAACGGACCTCCTCAGGGCTGTTGTAAACCCGAATTTGGCCTTTTACCATAGACTGCCTGAGTTCCTCAGCATCTGCGAACGGGGAGGTCGATCCTTTGGCGAAAGGCTTTTCGCGGGTCATGTAGTAAATCCCAAGCACGATGTCCTGGGACGGCACGATAATGGGGTCTCCATGCGCCGGGCTGAGGATGTTGTTCGTAGACATCATCAGAATGCGCGCCTCGGCCTGCGCCTCGATTGAAAGCGGCACATGAACGGCCATCTGATCGCCGTCGAAGTCGGCGTTGAAGGCCGTGCAAACCAGCGGATGAAGCTGGATGGCCTTGCCTTCGATAAGTATCGGCTCGAATGCCTGGATACCCAGCCTGTGCAGGGTAGGAGCGCGATTGAGCATTATCGGGAATTCCCGCACCACTTCATCCAGTGTGTCCCAGACCTCCGGTGTTTCGCGCTCGACCATCTTTTTGGCCGCTTTTATAGTGGTGACGTAGCCCTTTTCCTCAAGCTTATTGTAGATGAAGGGTTTGAACAGCTCGAGAGCCATTTTCTTGGGCAATCCGCACTGGTGCAGCCGCAAATTCGGGCCGATGACGATAACGGTACGTCCCGAGTAGTCAACCCGCTTTCCGAGAAGGTTTTGCCGGAACCGGCCCTGCTTGCCCTTCAGCATGTCACTAAGGGACTTGAGCGGACGCTTGCTCGCCCCGGTAATGGTTTTACCCCGACGCCCATTGTCGAACAAAACGTCAACCGCTTCCTGAAGCATCCGCTTCTCATTGCGGATAATGATATCGGGAGCGTTTAGTTCCTGAAGGCGCTTGAGCCTGTTATTCCGGTTTATTACGCGCCTGTAGAGATCATTGAGGTCACTTGTGGCGAACCTTCCTCCATCCAGGGGAACAAGGGGCCGCAAGTCCGGCGGCAGAACGGGAATGACATCCATGATCATCCATTCCGGCCGGTTTTCCGACTCACGGAATGCATCAATGATCTTGAGCCGTTTTGCCAGTTTTTTGCGCTTTGCCACCGAGTTGGTCTTAACCATTTCCTCACGAAGCTCCGTGGCAAGCGTCTCCAGGTCGAGGCTGGCAAGCAACTTTTTGATCGCTTCGGCGCCGATGCCCGCAGTAAAACGACTCCCGTATTCCTGCACAAGTTGGCGATAGCGTTCCTCGGTGAGCATTTCGCCCTTTTCCAGGTTCGTTTCGCCAGGGTCAAGCAGTATATAAGAATCGAAATAAAGTACTTTCTCCAACTCCCTGAGCGTCAGGTCCAGCAGGTTTCCGATCTTGCTCGGCAGGCTCCTCAAAAACCAGATGTGGGCAACCGGCGAAGCCAGCTCGATGTGGCCCATCCGTTCGCGGCGCACTTTGGACTGAATTACTTCGACCCCGCATTTTTCACAAACCACCCCCCGGTGCTTCATCCGCTTGTACTTGCCACAGTTGCATTCATAGTCCTTGATAGGACCGAATATCCTAGCGCAGAAAAGCCCGTCACGCTCGGGCTTGAAAGTGCGGTAATTTATCGTTTCCGGTTTTTTCACTTCGCCATAAGACCATTCCCGGATTCTTGCGGGAGACGAAATCATGATCTTGACGGCGTTGAAATTCAACGGATCTTTGGGTTTAGTAAAAAGAGAGTAAAGTTCTTTCAAAAGGACCTCCTTGCGTGGTCAAACCTAAAGCCGGTCTTCAGTGGATAGAGGCCGGCCGTAAGAAAGATACCTCTTTTTTCCGATAGCTGAAGACCGCTTGCTGAAACCTGGTGAATGACCACTGCTTAATTGCCTTCCTCTTCTTCCAGGAGCCTGACATCCAGAGCAAGTGCCTGCAGTTCTTTTACAAGAACATTGAAGGACTCCGGCAGTCCGGCCTCAAGAGTATTGTCGCCTTTCACAATTTTTTCATACATGCGCGTGCGCCCGGCCACATCGTCGGATTTGACCGTCAGAAATTCCTGGAGCGCATAGGCAGCACCGTAAGCTTCCATTGTCCAGACTTCCATTTCACCCAGGCGCTGACCTCCAAACTGAGCTTTTCCGCCCAGCGGCTGCTGGGTGACCAGGGAGTAGGGGCCTATGGACCTGGCATGGATCTTGTCATCTACCAGGTGGTGGAGTTTCAGTATGTACATGATGCCAACGGTAACCGACTGGTCGAAGGGCAAACCGGTGCGCCCGTCATAGAGGGTCGACTGACCCGTCTCCGGCACACCTGCTTCCTTGAGAATGCCCCTGATCTCCGCCTCATTGGCCCCGTCGAAAACCGGGGTAGCCAAGTGTACGCCCTCTTTGAGATCCGGGATCAGCTCCCTGAATTCCTCTTCCGATGCATTTTCG
Source organism: uncultured delta proteobacterium (assembly GCA_963725365.1). Taxonomy (GTDB): domain Bacteria; phylum Desulfobacterota; class Syntrophobacteria; order Syntrophobacterales; family Syntrophobacteraceae; genus SbD1. The sequence goes on from CAVRZU010000145.1 coordinate 13,056, forward strand.
AAAAACTCGGAGTATTCGAGTTTATTGTATATGCGTTTGAGCTTCTCATCTATTGTCTCGCGTTCCTTTAGCTTGTGCAGATAGTCATCGAACATTGCCGCAAGCTGCTGGCCAAGACCCTTTGCCGCCCATCCCAGATGAGTCTCCAGCACCTGGCCCACGTTCATACGGGAAGGTACGCCAAGCGGATTCAAAACAATGTCCATCGGGGTCCCGTCAGGGAAGTAGGGCATATCCTCGACAGGAAGAATCCGGGAGACGACCCCCTTGTTTCCGTGCCGCCCGGCCATCTTGTCTCCGACCTGGAGTTTCCTTTTAACGGCGATATACACTTTCACCATCTTGATGACACCCGGCGGAAGCTCATCGCCTCTTTTCAGCTTGTTTATCTTTTCTTCGAAAAGCTCCTTTACGGCTTCTACCTGCTGACGGTAATTCGAAGAGATCGCATCGACTTCCATGGAGGCTGCCGGGTCCCTTGCGGCGCTGATCTGGTCCCACATCCCGCTCGGCACTTCCAAAAGCGACTCTTCGGCAAGGGGGTCTCCCTTTTTGAGATAAATCCTTTTGCCGTCCTTAATGGAATTATCGCTGGTTTTGCCCTCAAGGGCCTGGGCCAACTGCCGCACCGCCGTCTTTCTGACGATGTCCAGCTCATCGCGCTGGTCTTTCATAAGTCTGCTGATCTCATATTCCTCTATCTGACGGGTCCGCTCATCTTTTTCGACGCCCTTTCTGGAAAAAACCTTGGCATCGATAATGATTCCTTCCACTCCCGGCGGAACGCGAAGCGAGGTGTCTTTAACATCGCTGGCCTTTTCGCCGAAAATCGCCCTGAGGAGTTTTTCTTCCGGAGTAAGCTGGGATTCTCCCTTCGGAGTGACCTTGCCTACAAGGATATCGTTTGGTTTGATATAGGCGCCGATGCGGATTATGCCGCTCTCGTCCAGGTTCTTGAGCGCCTCTTCTCCTATGTTGGGGATGTCTTTTGTGATTTCTTCCTTGCCCAGCTTGGTGTCTCTGGCCACCACTTCAAACTCTTCGATATGAATCGAGGTGAAAACGTCTTCCTTGACTATCCGCTCACTCACCAGGATTGAGTCTTCGAAGTTGTAGCCCCCCCAGCTCATGAAGGCCACCATCACGTTGCGCCCCAGCGCAAGTTCTCCGTGATCGGTGGAGGGGCCATCTGCAAGTATCTGACCCTTTTTCACGAAATCGCCCTGTTTTACCAGAGGCTTCTGGTTGATGCAGGTATTCTGGTTCGAACGCTGGAATTTGATCAGCTTGTATATATCGACACCGTGCCCGATATCGATGCTGGTGGTGGCGCGAACAACGATCCTGGTGGCGTCCACGTACTCGACAATCCCTTCGCGCCTGGCCACTATCGTAACGCCGCTGTCCTTGGCCACTATCCGTTCAATTCCGGTCCCCACCAGTGGAGCGCGGGTCTGGATGAGAGGCACGGCCTGACGCTGCATGTTCGATCCCATGAGCGCGCGGTTTGCGTCATCATGTTCCAAAAACGGGATCAGGGATGCCGAAACGCTCACCAACTGGTTGGGCGAAACATCCATGAAGTTGATCTCGTTTGGCGGCACCAATACGAACTCGCCCGCTTTTCGAGCGGAAATCTGTTCATCCTGGAACTGGCCGCTCTGATCGAGTGCCGCGTTGGCCTGGGCGATCGGGTAATCTTTCTCATCCATGGCGGTCAGATAGCTCACTTCGGAGCGGGCCGTCGAGTCGTCCACCTTCCGGTACGGGGTTTCGATGAACCCATAGGGATTTACCCGCGCGTAAGTGGACAGCGACACGATAAGGCCGATATTTGGACCTTCAGGAGTTTCGATAGGGCAGATCCTGCCGTAGTGAGTAGGATGTACGTCTCGAACTTCGAAACCTGCCCGCTCGCGCGTCAAGCCTCCAGGCCCAAGCGCGCTCAGGCGCCGCTTGTGGGTGATCTCCGAAAGCGGGTTCGTCTGGTCCATGAACTGAGAAAGCTGGCTCGTTCCAAAAAATTCCTTTACTACCGCCGAAACCGGTTTTGCATTGATGAGGTCATGAGGCATCAGCGCTTCAACTTCCTGAAGCGTCATCCTTTCCTTTATGGCCCTCTCCATGCGCACCAGACCTATGCGGTACTGGTTTTCAAGCAACTCGCCAACTGCGCGCACCCTGCGGTTTCCAAGATTATCGATGTCGTTGACCGGTCCCTGCGAGTCCTTGAGTTTTATCAACTGACGCACAGCGGTGAGGATGTCTTCCTTGCGGAGCACCCTGTAGTCAAGGGGCACATCGAGGCCAAGCTGCAAGTTGAGCTTGAGCCGGCCAACCTCGGACAAATCGTAGTGGTCCGGATTGAAGAACAGGTTCTTGAAAAACTCGTTGGCCACCTCTAAAGTCGGCGGATTGCTCGGCCGGAGCCGGCGGTATATTTCGATCAGCGCATCTTCCTTCGTGTTCACCTTGTCCATAAGAAGGGTGTTTCTGAAAGAAGGGCTGATTTCGGGACCTTCCAGGTGCAAAAGCTCTATTTCACCGATTCCGCGTTCCTTGAAATCGTTTAACATCTCTTCGTTTATGGAATCGTTGCACTCGGCGATTACCTCCCCGGAGGCAAAGTCGATCACGTCCTGGGCCAAAACCTGGCCGATAAGCTCGGTAGTCTTGACCGGAAGTCTGCTGATCCCCATTTCCTGAAGTCTTTTCAGGGCCTGTTTTCCCAGCTTCCGGTTCTTTTTGATCAGGACCTCGCCTGTTGCCGGGTGCAAGATGTCATCTGAGGCGCGGGTTCCAAGAAGGATGTCCGGGTTGAGTTCCTTTTCCATCTGATTTTCAGATACAACGAACACCTTCTCGCTTGGATAGAAATAATTGAGCAACTCTTCAGTCGAATACCCCAGGGCTTTGAGAAGAACCGTGACAGGGAACTTGCGTCTTCTGTCGATGCGAAGATATAGAATGTCCTTGGGATCGAATTCGAGGTCGAGCCAGGAGCCGCGAAGCGGAATAACGCGGGCCGAGTAAAGTATTTTACCGCTCGAGTGAGTTTTTCCCCGGTCGTGGTCGAAGAAAATGCCGGGCGAACGGTGCAACTGGCTTACGATGACCCGCTCGGTCCCGTTGACAATGAAAGTGCCGTTGTCGGTCATCAGCGGCAGGGTCCCGAAATAGATCTCCTGCTCCTTTATATCGCGAATGGACCGGGTGTTGGCTTCCTTGTCCATGTCGTAGACGACCAGGCGCACCACTATTTTTAACGGGGCCTCGTAGGTCATTCCCCTCGCAAGACATTCTTCCACTTCGTACTTAACATCGCCGAAGCTGTACTGAACGAACTCGAGGGAAGCCGTCCCGCTGAAGTCCTCGATTGGAAAAACGGACTTGAAGACCTCATGGAGGCCCCTTTCGACCCTGGCCTCGGGCGGCACATCCAGTTGCAAAAAAAGCTCGTAGCTCTCCTTTTGCATCTGGATCAGATTGGGCATTTCCACGATCTTGTGTATTTTTCCGAAGCTTTTACGAACCCTGTATTCATGGGTCAGCGCAGTGGGCATATTCTCTCCTGCAAATGAAATTGCGACGGATCGCAGGGCAGTTTTTCCCCGAACCCCTGTCCCTCCGTCACTTCCCGCTGGTATGCCGCTAAAAAGTAGAAAATCGGAAACCGGCCGGTCAAACCAGCACATGCAGCCGATTTCCGATATCTTGCAAATTTGTGACTTCTATTTGATCTCGACGGTTGCACCTGCCTCTGTAAGCTGTTTTGCAACCGCTTCGGCCTCAGCCTTGGGAATGCCTTCCTTAACCGTTCCAGGAACTTTTTCCACCAGGTCCTTGGCTTCCTTGAGGCCCAAACTTGTGATCGCGCGCACTTCCTTGATCACGTTTATCTTTTTGTCGCCCACACCGGTGATAATGACCGAAAATTCGGTTTGTTCCTCGACCACCACCGCTTCAGCAGCGGCTCCGGGCATTGCGGCCATGGCTACCGGGGCTGCGGCGCTAACACCGAAAGTCTGCTCGAGTTCCTTTACGAATTCGCTGAGCTCGAGAACCGTCATACCTTTTATGAAATCAACAACTTCTTCCTTTGAAACAGCCATCTGAAATCCTCCACAATTTTCTTAAGCAGCAGCCTGTTCTTCTCTCTGGCGCTGGATAGCAGCCAACACACCAACAAAAGCTCTCGGAACTCCACTAAGAACGGTGACCAGACCGGTGGGCACTGCATTGAGGGTGCCCAGCATTTTGGCAAGAAGTTCTTCCTTGGGCGGCAGATCGGCCAGAGCCAGCACCTGATCAGCGTTGATCAGCCGGCTTCCAAGCGCTCCTGCCTTCAGCTTGAGCTTTTCGCTGCCCTTGGCGAACTTTTTGATGATCTTGGCCGGAACAGCCGGGTCCCCATACGAAATCGCCACTGCGCAGGTGCCGGTGAGCAGGGGCTCGAGCACCGATATTTCGGTCTTCTTGCATGCAAGCCGCATCAAGGTGTTCTTAACCACCTGGTACTCAACTTTTTCCGCTGCAAGCAAATCGCGCAGTCTGGTAATTTCAGCTACCGTCATTCCCTTATAGTCAGTCAGAATGGCAGCGCTGGCACGTTCCAGTTTGTTGTGAAGCTCCTCAATAACCTGTTCTTTTTTGGAGCGGTCCAAAGTAAAATAAGCCTCCTTTCCTTTCTGCCGGTGTGCTTTCGACCGATCCTTCCGGGTGCGCCTAATCTAAAACGGGAGGATTTTTATCATGAGCCCTTGCGCCTGGTCAGCTCTCAGGAATCTGTGCGGGTGTCCCGCTTAAGGGATTTAAACATCCGGGAGATGTACCCGCGGTCTCCGATAACTGAAAACACCAAACGGCAGTCAAGTTGTTGTTAAATAACGTTACTCAAACCGCACACTTTTTGTCTTCTTCAGCGTCTGGACGCTATACAACGATGGCCTTCACCCCAAGGGGATCTACCTGGATTCCGGGACCCATGGTAGTCGATATGGCAATCCCTTTCATATAGGTGCCCTTGGCCGCCGAAGGTTTGATTCGCATCAGCGTGTCGATGAAAGCCGAGATATTCTGGAGAAGTTTTTCCTCTCCAAACGAAACCTTTCCCATAGGAGCGTGGACGATCCCGGTCTTTTCAACCCGGAAGTCCACCTTGCCCGCCTTGATCTCTTTGATGACCTTTGCCAGATCGAAGGTGACCGTCCCCAGCTTGGCGTTGGGCATAAGCCCTCTTGGGCCCAATACCTTGCCGATCTTGCCCACCGAGCCCATCATATCAGGGGTGGCGACTGCCTTGTCGAATCCGGTCCAGCCTTCGCGGATCTTTTCGATCATCTCGTCGCTGCCCGCGAAATCGGCGCCGGCGTCAAGGGCCTCCTTGACCTTCTCTCCCTTCGCAAAAACCATAACCCTTACAGTCTTGCCCAACCCATTGGGCAAAACAACCGTACCTCTGACCATCTGGTCGGCATGGCGCGGGTCAACACCCAGACGAACGGCTATGTCCAGCGTCTGGTCGAACTTGACGAAAGACGTCTCGGCCGCCAGATGAACAGCTTCCTGGAAGGTATAGCGTTTCGTTGGATCGATCTCGCTTCGGGAGGCAATATACTTTTTCCCATGCTTTGCCATTTTAACCGAAACTCCCTTCCTCTGGTTTATTCAATCTCTATTCCCATGCTGCGGGCCGTTCCCGAAATGGTCGCCACCGCTGCTACAAGGTCACGCGCATTCAGGTCGGTCATCTTGAGCCGAGCAATCTCCTCGACCTGCGCCTTGCTGACTTTGGCAACCTTGTTACGATTCGGCACGGCGGAACCTTTGGCTATCTGGGCAGCCTTTTTCAACAGAATAGCGGCCGGTGGCGTCTTGGTAATGAAAGTAAAGGACCGGTCCGAAAAAACAGTGATGACCACCGGAATGATCATGCCTTCCTGCCCCTGGGTCTTGGCGTTGAACTGCTTACAGAACTCCATGATGTTGACGCCGTGCTGACCAAGCGCAGGACCGATTGGCGGAGACGGGTTCGCCTGTGCGGCGGGAACCTGCAATTTGATGTTGGTTACGACTTTTTTTGCCATTCTGCAAAAGACTCCTTACAATGCGCTCTTATGTCCGGTTTACCTGAACAAAGTCGAGTTCCACCGGAGTAGAGCGGCCAAATATGCTTACCAGCACCCTAACCTTGCCCTTCTCCGGAATCACTTCATCAATCGTTCCGTTGAAGTTGGCAAACGGGCCGTCTATGACGCGAACCTCATCCCCCTTTTCAAACTTGAATTTCGGACGAGGCTTCTGCGCGCCTTCCTGCATCTGCTGAATTATGGCTTCGGCTTCGGCATCTTCGAGTGGTATGGGCTTTTCCTGACTTCCTATGAAGCCGGTGACCTTGGGGGTGTGGCGAACAAGGTGCCAGGTATCGTCGTTGAGTTCCATCTGCACCAGGATATATCCGGGGTAGAATTTCCTCGACGATGACCTCCTCTGGCCCTTTACAAGCTCGATCACCTTTTCGGTGGGCACCAGAACCTGACCGAAATAGGTATCTCTGCCCTCAGCCTTTACACGCTCCTCGAGGGCCGATTTCACCTTGTGCTCAAACCCCGAATACGTGTGGACAATGTACCACTTTAGATTAGCCACATTTACCTCTTAAACCCAGTCTTCAGTCGTCAGTCCACAGTGGCCGGAAAAAACTTTAAAACCACTCATCAGCCGCCGGTCTTCAGTGGCCGGAAAGAGATTTTCTCTAACGACTGACCACTGACGACTGCCCACTGTTTTAATCAGCCCACCAGAAGTTTAACGAGCCTGCTCAAAATAAGGTCTACGATTCCGAGGAAAACAGCCGCAAGGCCCACGATCATAAGCACGACCGAAGTCGTCCCCAAAGTTTCCTTGCGCGAAGGCCAAACGACTCGTTTAAGCTCGACGACAACCTCCCGCAAGTAGCCTCGGACAGCTTCAACCCAGGCTCTCGGCGCCTCACCGGACTTTTTGACCGCTTTCCTGGGGACCTCCGCCTTTTTCACGAGGTCGGCCTTCTTTGGCCTGACAGGCCTGGCCGCCCCGGGTTTGGCTGCCGCCTTTTTCCCCGGCTCTACATCTTCCGGTTTCTTGTCTGAACTCTGCTCTTTTTTTGCAATAAGTTTCATTTATCACTCAAACGTTTCGATCCGGAAGCCGGCCGGGATAGTTTCATACAAATAGACAAGTAAATCCGGGCCCTATGCCTCCATCTACTTGGTTTCCTTATGCTCCGTATGCCCGTTGCAGAAACGGCAATACTTCCTCAAAGCAAGCTTCTCGGGTGTGGTGCGCTTATTCTTGGTCGTATTGTAGTTGCGCTGCTTGCATTGGGAGCAGGCCAAAGTAATTAAAACCCGCATTTGGAAATCCCTT
>CAVRZU010000146.1:0-13983 GCA_963725365.1 uncultured delta proteobacterium
CTAGGGGGTCATGATAGTTAAGTCCTTAAAATCGCGATAATTGGGTTTCGGGTTTCTTTACAGGTTACCATAGGGGGAAAAAAGAAAGGGCCGTCAAAGTAAGTTTGACGAGAAAATGAAAGTGATCTCTCTAAACGGTTTAAAGGATTGCAAAGTTTGCAAGGTCTGTAACCGGCTTTTATGGCAGCCTCCCTGGTTGGAAAAAGGGCTGTGCAATTTGGACAATTAAAATGTATGCCCCTGCTCGATGAAATACGTGGCTGGAAATATTTCCGTGAAATTCGGATTCCTGGCTTGAGATGGTCTGTCCGGCGCAGAGGAAAATAAAAACCAGGATAAATACATCTTGAGTTTTAACATTACCGCCGAGTGTTGCCAGTGATTTGGTATTTTCCCTCGGAAATTAGGCTGGAGTACATTTCGTCGATTGTAATCTCTCCGAGCTTCACCTTCTTTTGCAACCTTTTGACACTGTCGATTTGAATCGTCAAGACCTTCCCAGTCGCTATCATTTTCGAATCAGACATGCCCATTTTGCCCAGCCGCAGATTAGGTGTGTCATTTAAGACACTGCCAACTGCTCCCGCGCAAGCCACCATCCATAGTTTTTTTCTGGCCGGTGTAGAGAAAATATCATCGGAAGTAAACAGGACAAAGTCCAGACTCGCGCCATCTTCGTTTTGAGCAGGAATGCACGTAGTCTGTGCGGAATTGAATATGGTGTTGACGTCGGCGGTGATCTTTTCCGCTATTTTTCCTGCTTTTTCAGCCTCTGGGGTGAGTTTGGTGTTCTGGCTGGTTTTTTCCTTTATGGCTTGGGGAACCGTCCAGAGAGAGGCCGTCTGACCTTTAGGGCGGATTCTTATTAAGGAGTTATCCTCGTCTTTCTCCATAAGGTAGACCGTTATGTCGGGCTTTAGGAGGTCGCACCGATTATTAATAGAGACCATTCTTCCGACAGCTTCATAGTCTTTCTGTTTTATAAATTGCAATATCTGGAGCATGTCGCTTTCTGCAACGCAAACCGGGACGTCTTTGACCGTGAGATAGACTGCTGTCCGTGCCTGATCTTGCCGAGCGCCAACCGAGACGGGTGAACTTATCAGAATGGGAAAAAGGACCAACAAAAAAGACACAAATCTTTTCTTCATGATTTCCCCCTCTATTAATTAACTTTTGTTAGTCAAATTCCTTCCCGGCCCACCTCACCCTGCCCAGTACATACGATTGGATCGGCTTGCCCGGATCGAGCTTGAATTCAAATGTGCGGTACGACGCCACATTGTCGGAATTGCATATGAGCCTGGTGGCCTCGGGTTCTTTGCTGAGCGCCAGCCGCTTTACCGAAACCGTCCCTTCAGGGAGCAGCACCAGGTAGATATCCCCGGTCCGGATCTGGAGCCGCTCTCCTTCGTAGGTGTCAAATAATACGATTTCATTGTCGTTGATGGTGGGCGCCATCGAATCACCTCTTACCCTGGCAAGGTAGAGGTCTTTTTTGCGCTCCGGCCTGGTCCCCACCAGCTTCTCCACGAAATACCGCTTGAACGGATAATAGTCGGCAATTCCCTCGTATATGAGCCTTCCTTCCGGGCCACCCTTTACCCACGATTGCAGCATCGGAATCAATTCGTATTCTTCCGCATCGAGACACTTCGTCTCCTCATAACCGGCTCTATCTTTGCGTTCGATGGCAATCCCGCGTCCCGTAATTAGCCAATTCAAATCAACATTATTGTTGATTGCGTATTCGATAATGAAAGGTAAGATCGAACCTCTTCTTTTTCTAGCGGAAAAATCTTCCTGAGAAAAGCCCAATATTTCAGCCAATTCCTTATCGGAAGCTATCTTGCAAGCCTCTCGTATCCTCGAAACAAGGGCGATTGAATCAATTATAATGTTCTTTTTCCCAGTTGACATAAAGAACGCTATCGTTTATTAGTTTACTGCATGCGTTAAAAACTTAACCAAAAAGGACACTATCACGGTGATTTCGTCTACGCAATGTCAAATTGAGGAAATTATGAACAAGCAAACCAACACTCACACCGCCCGGCGCAAATTGACACCGGGTGAAGAAATCCGGATCTGGATGCTCCGCGAACATCTCAAGGCGTCCGTGATCGCACGGGAAATCGGGGTCTCGCCCGCCGCGATAACCCGGTTTCTGGACGGCAAACTGGTCTCGCAGCACATACGCAAATATTACATAGCAAAGGGTTGCCCGGAGGCGCTGCTGGATCAACTGGGCAAGGCATAGGCTTTAAGCGGTCGGGGGGCCGCGTAACAATCGGCGAAGGGGAGGGGAGTTATGACGGTGAGTTACAAGCAGATCGCGGCGGTAAATACCACGATAGACATCCTGGAACACATCTCAAACCAATCAGGACGGAGGACGGCCAAAGAGATTTCGGACGATATGAAAATCCCCTACGGGACCATCATGTGCCATATCTCCACGCTCTCGGGCAGAGGGTACCTCAATCTCCAGGGCGATGGCATCAGCATCGGGACGGCAATGGCCAAATACTGGCTGAAGAAGAAAGCGGAATCGGAAGATAAACGCAAAATCATCGACCAGGCCCTCGGCCTTCTGGGAGGCATTTGATGAATTATCTGATCGCTTATCTGTGGCTCTGCTTTTTCTTTTTCCTCTGTTGTTTTGCGAGCGTGGCGGCATTGGGCTTCACGCACATTCGCAACAAATACCGGAAGGGGCTGCGCAGATGAACCTAAACGAAAGCGAAGCGGTGCGGTGGATAAGATACTGCTCCGTATCCGATACGAACTGGAAAGCCGCCCTTCCCCGGCTCACCGATGAAGAGCTTGCCTACTGTTACCGGTGGGAACGGCGAACCACGGGGAGGAAGCAACTGGAAGCCGAAGGCGCCCGGCGAGGGCTCGGCACTTTTTTTTTGCAATTACTCGCGGAAAAAACGGAAGAGCCGAAAGCATCTCGCGGACCCGGCTGGCAAGATCCTCCGACAGCGCCGGACGCACCTATGAACTCGGCCGCAAGGGGAAAACTGCTCCGTGCCGGCAAAAGAATATTTCGAATCCGCAAGGACTCATTCGGGCTTGAACCATACGGGATCTGGGAACTCTCGGGAGAAGGAGGCTGGCGCAAATTCGGCCGCTACGCCACCAGGGACGAACTCGACGAGGTTAGAGCCGATCTGCTCATGGACCCCAACAATATCATCGAACATGACGAAATTGGCCAGATTCTCGACATCGAACCAGCAAAAGGAGACAACATGCAACCTGATCAAGCACCGGAAGTAAGAGCAGTAGAGGAAGTTTACGCACTCGGGCGCAAAGAAGGCGACAGGGCGCTAGCGGTATTGGAATCAGAGCGGTTTGACTGCGAGGCAGTCGGCAAAATCAAAGCCGCAAAATTCAACATCAAGGGCAACGAGCTGCTCATGTACGTGACGCTCTTCCAGGTCAAGCAATCCAAAGAATATAAAAAGTCCGGCCGCACCTGGGAAGAATTCTGCCGGTCTGTCGGAGAATCCGAAAGAAGCGTGGACCAGGTCCTTAGTGAACTCAGCCCAATTCTACAAAAAATTTCCGCAGCTCAAGCGGAAATTCTAGGCATGCCACTCAGTAAAATCAGGTACTTAGGAAAATCAATTTCGGCAAGCGGTGCGGAAATCACCGAAAACGCCATAGTAATCGCCGGCCAGCCCATTCAAATCATCCCCGAAAACAAAGACGAAATAGAAGCGGCCATCGACCTCATGAAGGAAACGGCTGAAAAGGAGCGACAGTTCCACGCCAAGCAGGTCGAAAAGCTTCAGAAAAAGGTTGAAACCATAGCCACCGAAGAAACAAAGGGCCTCACCGCCGAACGCGACGCCCTGGTCAAGGAAATCACCCGGCTCAAGGTGTTCGACCCCGAAGATAAAGACGTTTCCTGGTCTCTGGACCAGATGAAGCAGATAACGGCGGCACTGGCCTCCTTCACCATCCTTTGCCGAAAATTCATCCTGGACGATAGGATCTCAGGGGAAATCGAACTCCAGGCCAAGATGGAACAACAGCAGACCATCGCCCGCAGGTATCTGGACGATCTCCAGGAAGCCTGGGACGAGCGGTTTCACAGCAGCTTCGGCGAGCAAATCTAAAATCTGAAATCAAAAATCTAAAATGGGCTCGCTTAAAATGGCTCTCACTGAATCGATGAAAGCTCAAATCCGGACCGAATGGCTTAACGCCCAAAACGGCGGCAAGACAAAGGTCATAGCCCGCTGGGCCGAGACGTTCGGGGTCGCGTACCAAACGCTCTACCGCCAGCTCGATATCGGCCGCAAAAGATGCGGCGAGCGAAAGATCGCCGATATCGAAGCCGCCGCCCATACCGTTGCCCAGATCAAGAAACGTCCGCCCAAAGACGCCGGCGAAATTGCCACCGATCAGGCCGTTTCCCTGGCCCTTTCCAACGGATGTATCTCCTCGGATCTATCCGGGGTGTCTATCGGTACCTGGAACCGCGTGATTCGAGAATGCGGCCTGGCCAAAAAAACCAGAAGGGTCCACCGCTTCCAGGCGCTCTATCCCAATCAGCTCCACCACGTGGACGCCTCCTCCTCTCAGTTTTTCTACGTCCACCGCCAGGAGGCGGACGAATACATCCTGCGCATGCACTGCGGCTCGGGCTTATCTCTTGGCTACAAGAACAAGCCGGTCCCCATCCGCTTGCGGCCCTGGCTCTACGGCCTGACCGATGATTATTCGGGCTATCACATCGCCCGCTACGTGGCGGCGATGGGCGAGTCCCTGGCCGATAACCTTCAGTTTCTGGCCTGGGCCTGGGCTCAAAACGACGATAAGCCCTTCTTCGGAATACCGGAACGGCTAAAAGCCGACCAGGGGCCTCTGATGAAGGGCGAAGCCTCCCGCGAATGGCTCGGCCGGCTCGATATCGCCCTGGACGGCTCCCGCCCCGGCGAAAAAGAAGCGCACGGCAAAATCGAGCGTCCCTGGCGAACCCTTTGGGGCCGCTTCGAAGCGACCTTTTTCGCCGAAGCGGACTGGAAAAAGTACGAAATCACCCTCACCGAACTAAATCGGCGCTTCCGCATCTACCAAAACGACGAATACAACCTGCGCGACCACCGCTACGAACACGAAATCACCCGGCTCGACGCCTGGCGCCGCATATCTCTAAGGGGCGGCGCGGTAGCCATGCCCGAAAACGCCATAGCCACCGCCGCAAGAAGATATGAGCGCACGGTGGGCCAAGACGGATGGTTCTCCCTGGATAACGTGCCCTATGAAGTCAAAGGCTTACACGATGCCAAGGTGCGCGTCTACGAAGGCATCTTTGAAGACCGCCTGGTGGTCGAAGACATCCGCACCGGCGAAAAGTACGAGACCATGCGGGCCGCTCCTCTTCCCCTGGATACTTTCAAAGCGGCCAAAGACACCCCGCACCAGATCGCGCAAAAAGCGGCAGCCGATCTGCAGCTAAGAAACACGCTTTATGCGGAAAGCGCGGAGCAGGGAGCGGCGAGCAAGCTCACCCTGATGCCCACCCGCATCAAGGAACAGCGCAAGATGGCCAACCCGCTCAATGCGGACGCCTTTTCGTCCATCGAAGCGGCCATGCGCGAGTTTACGGGCATCTGCCCGGTGATGATGGATATGGAAACAAGAGGCTCCATCCGGAGCCTGATAATAGAAAGCGGTCTGTCAAAATCGTATGTGCGCGAGCTTGCCCTGGAAATCCAGGCCGAAAGCGCCGCGCAGTGATGAATGATGAGTGATGAATGATGTTGAAACAATCCAAACTCAACACCTTGGTCAATGGCCTTAATTGTCTGGCTGAGACAACTGTGTTGACAGAGAAGACGGCAGTTTCCTGCGGGGCGGCAAATGCCCGAGGGCATGCGCTTTTGAGGGCGAAATTCATTGATGTCGCGGACCTGATCTTACTGATCGGGATCGGGAAGGGAAAATAAGATGAACTATCACCAGTGCAGTAAATGGTTCGATATCTGGGTGATGTCGAACCTTCGGGATCTTCGCATAATGGGCGACATTTCCTTTATTTGCGAATGCTGTCCGCACAGAAACGACGAGCACTCCATGAACTGTATCGAATGCTGTCCGGTTAGACGTGCCGTGAACCTCATGAAGGGCAACGAATGGGAAAAACAATATTTTCTTTCCCGTCTCCGCGTCTCCGCGTGAGTAGCCCTTGACCTTAAACAAAGGAGCAAAGAAATGGCAGCTAGACTCGAAATTCTCTCCCTTTTCAACTTCACCCGAGACCCTTTCCACTCTGCGGATCTCGAATCGGCAGACGCCGCCCGGATCAAAGGGCTGCTCGGTATGGCCGTCCACGCCCAAGCGCAGGTAACAGTGGTGGGCGAGCGAGGAATCGGCAAGTCCCGCGCGGTGGCCGCCGCCCTTAAAGACCTCAAAATCAAGCCGGTCCGGGTGCTCACCCCCGACAAGGCGAGAATCACCGCAGGAGACATCCAGCAGGCGCTCATCGTGGATCTATCCGATGAAGGCGCCAAAAAAGACAAGGAAGTCCGCGTGCGGCAGCTCCGGCGCATCCTGGGCGAAGCCTCCGACCGGGGTCCGGTGGTGGTGGTGATAGAAGAATCCCACCGCCTCCACGGCGGCACTCTTCGCAGCATCAAAAACCTCCGGGAACTCGACTGGAAGGGCAAGACTCACCTTTTCGCAGTCATACTGATCGGCCAATCCGACTGCACGCAGCGCGCCGGCCTCTCCGAAGTGCGCCTGCGCACCGAAACCGTGCACATGCACGGGCTCACGAAGTCCGAAGTAGCCGCATACATCGCCCAAACCGTAGGCCGAGCCTTCTCGGCGGAAGCCTCCGCCCGGATCGCCGCCCTTCCCGGCTCGCAAAACTACCTGGACCTCCAGGAGATCCTCATCGGATGCATGGCAAATGCCCTGGCCGAAGGCCGCGACCAGGTGGAGACTGCCGACGTTGACGGAAATAGTCAATTCCTCGTCCCGCACCGCAATCCCCGCCAAAGCAAACGGATCCGGGACCTCCTCGGCGGCGCAGTCGGTTCTGGCCCGCAGACTGAACAAGGGGTTGCGGTCGGTGGAAGGAAAATCGGCATGATCGAGGCAAACCAGGCAATTAAGAAGACCACGGCCGCCTGCGAATTGATAACCGTCGATTTTAGAGACCAGCCTGAGATGATCAGGGCCGTCTGTGCTTTGGTGTATTGGGCCGGACACGAGCACGGGATGAAAGAGCGGAGGACCCGGCAGCGCGCCCTTTACCGTTATGACGGAAGTGGAAAGGAGCGCCCGGTATGAATCGCCCGGTAACCGATATTGACGAATTCATGAAAAACCTCCGGATGTGCGTGGGCTGCGGCCAGACACGAATCTGGGGAGGGGCGTGCATTACCTGCGGCGCCCGCATCTGGCAGGGGGCTGCCCTGGCAATAGGGAGGCGCATGAATAAAGGGGGAGGCCTCTACGGCGTACTGGATGTAAAGCGGCTGGTGACAACTCGCAACGCGGGCAAATGGTGCCTTTTGCCCTACGACGGCCATAAGCGAGGCTGTCCCAATTTTGGCCAAAAACCGGGATGCCCGCCGCACGGCGTTTCCATAGATCGCCTGGTGGACGTAACCAGGCCAATGTACCTGGTGTTGGCCTCTTTCAATGTGGCCGCCCACGTCCGAAAAATGAAGGAACTGCACCCCAAATGGTCCGAGCGCCAATGCCGGGATGTTTTGTACTGGCAGGGCACGGTCAGGGTCGAACTGAAAAGGAATGTGGCCTACGCGATGCGTTATCTGGGCTGCGACGCCTTCACCTACTGTCCGGAAGGGGCCGGCGTAAATGTTTTTGTGACCGCCCGGCTGGCTGGGCTGGCGCTGGAGAAGGTCAGACATCTGAACATCGATCACCACATCGCGCTGATCGGGCACTCGCCTGCCAGAGGGGGGAAATAGTGGAACCTAAGAAGTGCCCGTTTTGCGGGGTAACGAAACAGACAGAGATTGATGACGTCAATACGGAATCCTTCGCGGTATGGTGCAAGAGCTGCGGCGCAATGGGTCCTATGGCTCTGACCGTGAGGATGCCGTTTCTTGCTGGAACTCACGCGCATGAGACTCGTATGCCCCGGCTGCGGGGCCATCGCCAGCCTGGAAGCCTGGGAAAACGACGCCGCCATGCGCCAGTTCTTCTCGGTGCTGACGGCGCTCCCGCCCCGCATCCAGCAGATTGCGCCCCGCTATCTGGGCCTTTTCCGCAAGGGCGAGCGCGGACTTGCCTGGAAGCGTGCCCTGCGGCTCATCCAGGAGCTGCAAGAGTTGGTAGCTCTCGGCACGGTCCACTGGGAAGGTGGAGAAACAAGACCCACTTCCGCCGAACTTTGGGCCTCGGTAATGGAAGAGATGATCTACCGGGGCCTAAAGGAACTGGACGGTCACAATTACCTGATAAAAACGGTCTGGAGCGAGGCGAAAGGCCGCGCGGCAAAGGCGGAGGCGGACCGGGAAAACGCAAAAAAACACAGGGTAGATGTTCTTGATACCAATGATGAGCCGGCGACCGAAGAAGACCGGCGCGCGGTAGCAAATATGCTCAAACAATTTAGAAGAGGCTGAAGGGGCTTAGGCCGAAGGGGTTTAGGTACTGCCTAACAGCCTTCAGTCTTTCTTTTGCTTCAGCCTCATCGACCGAAGGGAGATGACGACATGGGAATGGCCGGGAGATTTGTGGAAATGGTTAGCTGGCGGATGCGCAGACGCGCCGTTCGCAAGGCGCTCCGGAGTTGCGAAAGCATTTATGGCAGATCGAACCGGGCTGCGACCTGGACGGCATATGCGTCAAAATTTACCGGGACATCGCAAGCATCGAGCCCAATAGCTGCCGGGGAGACGAGCAGCCGGTCTGGTTGCTCTCGGTTCAGGGCTGAGAAGGGGATGGAGAAAATCATGAACGTCGGCACTTTAAACGGTATCAAGGCCGCGCTGGGAACGGACAGGCTAACCGATGATGAGCGGATCGTGCTGGCCGCCCTGGTCCGGGCCGGGCACGATGAAAACGGTCATCCAACGGGACGCGCCGGAATTCTTTCCGCGAACTATCTGGGAACTCAAATTTACCCGCGCTTCTGGGAAGAGACCTCTGCCAACGACAACGAAGAGCGCTCCCGTATCGAAAACTGCAAGCGCTTCGTCAGAAAAGCGGTCAACTCGCTGATAATAAAACACAGGATCTCCATCATGTGCGTAGCCGGAAGCGGCGGCGGCTACTATCTCCCGGCCACGGAAGCAGACGTTGAAAACAACCATCACCGGTTCCACGCCCGCGCCATGACCGGCCTGGTAAAAGCCTCCCGGTCCCGAAAATCGGCCTACGCCGATGCCATAGTCCAGCTCTCAATCGGCTACGAAGCCGAAGTGAAGCGGCTCGACGCCGGCAGCACGGAAACCGAAGGCCCTCCCGCCTGGGTCTCGGTGGTGACCGGCCTGCTCGACCGCGTGAAGGGAGATCCTGCGCTCTACTCCAGCGAGATTCGCCGCATCCAGGACCAATACGGAGACATCTTCGTGCGCCGCGATCAGGTGGCGAAGATTAGGCAGCTTTCAACCGAACTTAATCGAGCGCTGGAAGGATTACAGACGTGAGAATGGGGGACGGAACAATACTGCGGGATAGCGACCCTGATTGATCTAGGGCGGCGAAAAGTGGTCTATGGCCTGGAGGAACAGATCAAGGGCCACTGGTTTGGCTGGGCAGCCCTAAATCGCCGCTTGGTCTTCGATCTGCGCTACGACGCCTGTTTTTTTCTTGCACTGATCAGGGAGGTCGCTGGGCGACCTAAATCCAGGAAGCGGAGATCAAGGAGAAGAAAACCCCTCCGCGATCTCTGAGTCTCTGCGGTGGAATGTCTTTAATGGAGGGGAAAATGATCAAGCTCAGTCCCGAAGGCCTGCAGCTCATACTTGACTGGGAAGTAGGCGGCGGCGAGAAATATTACAATAAATTCTGCGCACGTCCCGACGTGCCGGGCGGCAAGGACACCGAGTCCGGGATAACCATCGGCATCGGCTGGGACATCGGCGCGCATTTGCACGCCGAACTCTACATCGATTGGGAAGATTTTGTCGCGCCCCAAGACCTCGCCAAACTGCTTACGGCCGTAGGGCTCAAAGGAGATGCGGCCAAGCGGGTTTTGCCTCAAATGCAACCGGTCGCCATCCCCTGGGACAAGGCGCTGGATCAGTTCCAGCGATTCACGGTCCCCAGCTACTGGCTTATGACCAGCCATACCTTCCCCGGCATCGACAATGCGCCCCAGTGCGTCCGGGAAGCCGTCCTCTGCCTGGTCTTCAACCGGGGGCCATCGCTTGACGGCCCCCGCCGCGTAGAGATGAGATTTATAGCAATAGATATTGCCCATTCCGCCTGGTCCCGGATACCATCCGAACTGCGGAACATAGAAGCGGCTCTGGCCCGATACGGAGTCTTTACGCAACCGCCGCGAAGCCGAGGCGGAATACATAGAAAAAGGGCTCGGGGGGAGCGACTAATGTCACCAAAAGGGCTCGGGGGAGCGACTAATGTCACCAAAGGCCAGATCCAGCTAATCAAAATCGCCCAAAAAGACCTGGGCATCGAAGACGACGACTACCGCTCTTTGCTGCTCAAGCGCTTCCGCGTCTCAAGCTGCACCCAACTCACCAAAGATCAGGCCACCGCCCTGATAGAGCATTTCGGGCACGTGGGCTTCGAGTTGAAGGGCGGGGATGGCAGCGGGGCAAATAGGTACAATAAGTCCTATGAGTCCAATAGGACCTATACGCCCCGCCCTCCGGCCATCTCCCGCGAAAACGGCAAGGTGGTGCGCCTGGCAAGCCCGGAAGAGCTTGCCAAGATAAACGCACTGGCCGGGCTCATCACCTGGGACTTCGAAGACGGACTTTCCCGCTGGATGCAAAAGCGGCTGCACATCCAAAAGGTCCGAACCGCGCAGGAAGCGTGGCTGGCAATCGAAGGCTTGAAAAAGATGTTTTCTAACCAGATGGCCAAGGCGTGCGGCAAGGATTGGTGGGACAAACAGTTCGCCGATCCCAAGATCATGCGGTTTATCAAAGAACACGGGAAGAAGGAGACAGTTTAAAATGTCGGAGGGTGCAGCGATCAAAGATATGGCAGCCGTCGCCGAAGCTTTCGAAGCGATGCTCAAGCGTCACAAATGTCCCGATAATACCCGGTGTATATGCTGGGACAAGGATCGAGATATCTATACCGATGAATGCTGGGTGTGCGGGAAAAGGACCGAAAGGTCGGGGGCTTTTTGATATCATGACGGGTGCTTTCGGGAGGGGGCATTGGGTATGGAAATCGTGTATTGCAAACGGTGCCGGAAGTTTCTTTTCCGGGCAGACGGAACCGGAAAGGTGGAGATCGTCTGCGATAGCTGCAAGCTAAAGCAGATCCTTTTTTTTAAACCAATTAAAAATGAAATCTCTATTGACAAGGGCTAACAGTTTGATATTCTCGGTGAAAATTTAGAGCCCCATTGAGGGCCGAGGCGGAGAAATAAAGCCGCCGGGCAGGGAAAACAACCCCTGCCGACAATAGAGGCTCTAGAAGCCCGGTTTCCCTGAAGCGATTCAGGGGGCCGGGCTTTTTTATTTTAACCCGAACGGAGTGAGAGATGCTGCTTTTAAACTGTGAATGCGGATGGGAAGGCGACCGCGAACACGCCGAGGCTCCCACATCCGATGGAGACGCTTTCCGCTGCCCGTACTGCGGGAAAGTTCTCAAGGTAATGCACATTGCCTAAAACAAAAACTTTGGAGACCAAAATGAAAACCAACAGAACTGTCAGCCTCATCAATTTTATGCTCATGATCGTCGTTGTCGCCGTGATCGCCTTCGCCATGTCCGGATGCGCAGCCAGCAAGCAGGCTGCCCCTGCGACCTCGCCGCTTCCTCCGGCAGCCGCCGCCACAACTACTCCCGCTTCCACGACGTCCGGAGCCGCTACCCAGTCCTCAGTCCTCAGTCCTCGTCCTCTTCTCCCACGGCCTCGCAGATCGCCGATGATGCCGACGCGTGGCTGCGTGCGGCGAGCGGCATCTTCGGCGCTCTTTGCCAAGCCGCAGTGGTGGGCAGCGCCGATTGCGCGGACGGCGCCGAGGCGTCTGAACTGGCCAATCTGGCCCTGTCGGCCTTTGAAACCAATCCAACGACGGCCAACCAGCAGAACCTGTCTACGGCCATGTCTCCGGTTTATACCGGCGCAATAGCCGCGAATACGCCCTCTACCACAGCTCCCGTTGCTCCGTAAATGTTGATCTCGTCCTGATTTCATCGGGGGCGTCGCGGAGGCGCCCCTCATTGAAGACAGGGCAAAGCAAAGCACACCGCAGAGGCGCAGAGACACAGAGAAGGACCAGACCATGAAAAATCTTAATTCTTCAAGAATCAAGAAATCAGCTTTCCTTCGTACTCTTCGTGTCTCCTTAGCGCTCTTCGTGACCTGCTCTTTTTTTGCCGGTTGCGCCGGAACCCCGGCGTACACCGAATACGCGCCAGTGACCAATCACTCCGATTTGGCCATCACTCATTCCGAGCATAAACAGAAATGGGGATTTGGCCAGGAAGTGGTGGCAGTCAACCGCTGCCTGATCAACGGGACGATCAGGGCAATATTACAAAAGTTACGCTGGTAAAATCCGATGCTTCAACGGGTGTAGCGTCAGCTCAGGCAATATTCCAGGCTATCGTTTCAAGTGCAGCCCAGAATGCATTGTTGGGTTATGTGTTCTCCTGGTTCCCGGCAGCCACCAATGTCACTGTGAAATCAACTGCGGCGGCGGCCCCCGCAAAGTAACGGAGTCCGGCAATGATCCACACTTTTACGCGTCTGGTCGGAATTCCTGGAGTCGGCAACGCCGGCTACGTGGAGAGCGGCTTGATCTATCGTTCCGCGCAACCCTCCGGGCCGATGGGATACACGGCGCTAAGGGACCTGTGGGCGATCAAAACCGTGCTGAACCTTCAGGATGAAACCGATCCCGATCAACCGGCCGACATGCCTGTCCGATGGTTTCCCCTCTGCGCCTTGGAGCCGGTATCGGTGGCAAAATACACCGCGATTCTGACCGCTATTGAAGCAGCCCCCAAGCCGATCCTGGTCCATTGCCTCCAGGGCCACGACCGCACCGGCGTCGTATGCGCCGCCTGGCGCATAATCCACGGATGGCCGCTTGCCGACGCCATTGAGGAAATGGAAGCCTACGGATTTAACCCCTTGTGGCTCCCGCTCAAAAACAGCCTGGTGGAATTCGCCAAAAGCGCAGGAGGCAAATAATGGAATTAAATCAAGGAGACGTTTTCGTAGTAGAAGCCGGCTCCCTGCTCGGGCGCATGATCTGCGGCGTCGAACGCTTCCGCGACTCCACCGGAGATCCTCGCTACCCCCACGCGGGAATAATCACCTCCGGCTACGGCGAAACCTACGAGGCGCTCTGGACCGTTAGAAACGGCGACCTCTCCGCCTACGCGGGCTGCCGGATCTTGATCGCCCGCTACAAAAAGATGACGACCGCCCGCTTTGAAGCCGCCTACGCGGAAGTCCTCAAACACAAGGGCCAATGGTATCCGGCCTTGCGTCTCCCGTTGTTCTACCTCGGGCTCGCCCGTTCCGTTTACGGTGTAAAGGATGTTTGCAGCGAATTACAGGCGGAATTCCTCCACGTCCCCTGTCACCAGGACGGCATAGACGAATTCGACCGCTGGCACGGCTACGATCCCGCCATGACGGCCGACATTTTCGAGCGCTGGCAAGCCTTCGATATCGTCTTTAAGGGCCACTGGGCAAAACCTTTAGATTTTACGAAGAGAGGGTTCAGTCGATGAAGCAGGTTACCTTCCAAATTCCCGATGTCAAACACTGGAAAACAACGTGCGCCGGGCTCTCTACGGCTATCGGAGTCGGCCTTCACGATT
>CAVRZU010000147.1:0-13911 GCA_963725365.1 uncultured delta proteobacterium
ACGAGGATTGTTTCTCCGGCGACAACCCAATGTGTACGAAACTGGAAATCGAGGAAATTGTGGAGTTCACACGTCTCGAATTATACAACCGGGACCTACCTTGCGGACCTAAAGCAATTAGAAAAAGGCTGGATCTATTCTATCTGGTGCAACCGCTACCGTCAGAGAGAACCATTTCACGCATATTGACAAGGCTGTGCCTCACACATCGCAGGACTGGCTGCTACGAGTGACAATGTCATCGCCGGTGGAGGGGGAAACTCCAGTCGCCCTACGGGCTCCTTCCGTTTCCCCCCTCCACCGGCAACCCTAAATTTTGAGGGTGGGCCAAATCAAGTTGGCGAAACCACTAGACCAGGGTGGGGGAATTTTCGACCGTCGAGGCGGGGGAATTTTCGGTTGTCATTACGAATAACCTCTGCCCGTATAGATTTGACGTTGTTTTGGCTGGAACCTCCAGGCATTGCAATCAAGGCTTGACAACACACTGAACCTTGGTCCATAATCGTGGTCACTCGACAACACACAGGATGGAGGTTCAGTATGGAAGGTCAATTCATTGCGTACTACAGGGTGTCCACTTCGAGACAGGGTAACAGTGGTTTAGGGCTGGAAGCACAGAAGAAGACGGTGGAGGACTACCTGAACGGTGGACACTGGACACTCCTCCAGGAGTACACAGAGGTTGAAACCGGCAAGGGTAGCAATGCCCTGGACAAGAGGCCACAGCTTAGGGAGGCCATAGCCTTTGCAAAGAAGCACAAGGCCAAGCTGATCATTGCCAAGCTGGACAGGTTGGCCAGGAATGTGGCCTTTGTCTCAGCCCTGATGGAATCAAAAGTACAGTTTGTGTGTGCCGACATGCCAGAGGCCAACGAATTGACCTTACATATCGTGGCGGCAATGGCACAATATGAAGGAAGGAGAATCTCTGAGAGGACCAGGGAAGCCCTCCAGGCCGCAAAGCGGAGGGGTGTTAAGCTGGGGAAGGTGGAGAACCTCCAGAAGGGCAACAAGGACCGGGAACAGAAGGCCAAAGACTTCTCACACAGGCTCAAGAGCACCCTGGAGGGTTTCAAGGCTGAAGGACTGACACAGAGGGCAATGGTCCAGAGACTCAACCAGATTGACGTGAAGACATCGGCGGGAAAGGAATGGAAGCTGATGACACTCCAGAGAGTTCTGAAGAGGTTAGGCCTCTAGCCATACCTGATCCATACCTGAACACCTCCACAGGGCTTGCCACCACTGGCAGGCCTTTCCTTTATACAGGCTGAAGCCCTTGGTCCACTTCTGTGGTTCTAGGAGAGGCCCTTTTGCTCCACAGGGCTTGCCATATGTTGCCACGTGCATAACAATGATTAACGTATAACGCATACGTTACCGAAACCATTGAATAAATCCCTTGCATTCCCCTGGAACAAGGAGGATGATTGGAGGCGTCGCAATCAATGCACAGCACTTGGCCGGGATTGTCCAGCAGTTCGGGCTTACAATGAGTGCGCCTTGGCGGTGGTCCATTGTCGTAAGGGCATGGAAGGCTTTGTGCTTGAGCCTCGACACCGCGTCATTGGCGCACTTTCTTTTCTATGAGGGGGAAACAAGAGATGGTTGACGACAACAAGGCGGTGCTGAGAGTGGATGGCCTGGAAATCGAAGTGAGTGAAGGCAGTATGGTATGGTGCGGGGCTGCTGATGTGGCTGGTATGGGGGAAGAGGACGCTGTGTGTTGTGACTGGGCCATAGTACCTGAAGCCCTCCAGGCTGCATTTCTCGCCCTCCGGGGGCAGTGGTCCACAATGGTCAAGGCGTTCATGGAAGACAATAGAGAGGCATTGGGGGTGCTGAAAGAGCAGATTCACCAGGGGTACAGGGAAGAAAGAGAGGCTATGGGGGCATAACCAGAGATTCACTCAGGTGCTACAAGGGGTCACTCTTCACAGGGGGTGGCCCTTCCTGTTTTGCTGAGGCGGGGTGAATGTGAAGGTCTTGTTAGTGAAGCAAGGAAACCAAAGATGGACATGTGACACCCTCCAGAACACAAAGTTAGCCACACCAAATCCAGGCTCAATCCAGTCTGGTTAACGATCCACCCAAAGCACTGGTACAAAGTGATGTAGAAACCAAGGCCCCATTAGTGAAGCAAGAAACCAGAGGCCCTCCAGTTCAACACATGAAGTCCTCCCCTCCATCAGGAAGTACCAAGTGGCCCAAGGGAGTACCTCCAGCCCAGAAAATGGCAAAGTTAAGTAGCTAGTATGCCTAACGAAAGACCAAGGCTCCGTTAGTGAAGCCAGAGAACGAGTATCCCACTGCTGTAGTAGAGTATAACCCAGGGTGACCAGTTGATAGAAAGGCAAGTGGCTGATCTCACTAGTTAATCCTAAATGGTAAAGTTAAGTAGCTAGTATGCCTCACGAAAGACCAAGGGGGAATATGTGAAGCCACAAACTCAAAGCTGTGAGTTAAGCCATGTCCAGGGGATTGTGTTAAGGTTGCCCTCTGGTGCGCCTCTGCACACCTCCCACTAAAATGGCAAAGTTGGTTTCGTCAACTCGATTTGGCCCCTTTTGATACTTTCATTTGGCCCCACCCCCCAGTGTCTAATGCAGAATTCGTTCTTTAAAAAGAAGGTACAACCCCAAAAATTTGGGACGGCCGGTGGAGGGTGAAACGGAGGGAGCCCGTAGGGCGACTGGAGTTTCGCCCTCCACCGGCAAGATGGGGCTACCTTCTGCCGCCTTTCCTTTGCTCCAGCGTTCTCCGGAACCGGAATGATTCGTTTCCCGTCTCAACGATGTGCGCCTGGTCGGTAAGTCGGTCCAGCATTGCCTTGCAAAGCCTCGCATTGGGAAACATTGTGGTCCATTCGGAAAACGGAAGATTAGTCGTCATAATCACTGCTGCACGCTCAGCTCGACCTGCAATAACCTGAAACAGCAACTCCGCTGCTGATTCCGGTACTGTTACATAAGCCATCTCATCAAGTACAATCAGATCAAAACGTGTCCAACGACTGGTGACTCGATTAAGCTCGTTTTGATTTTTGGCTTCTACGAGTTCATTTATGAGATTGGCCACGGTGGTAAATCGGACGCGTTTTCTTTGCCGGCAGGCAGCGACCGCAAGTCCGGTTGCCAGATGAGTCTTTCCCGTTCCCGCCTCACCCAGAAACAATACCGGCTCGCTACGCTTGAGATAGTCTCCCTCGGCTAGACTTCGGATCAAGTTCGCCGGCACGTGCGGCGCTTTCTCAAAGGCAAACTCTTCAAGGGTTTTCACCTTCGGAAAGTGCGCCTCTTTAATGCGCTTGGTGATTGCGTTGCGCTCTCTTTCTTCAAGTTCTGATTCCAGCAAAATCTCAAGATAGCTGAGATGAGTCTGATTTTGCTTTACCGACTCCTGAGCTAGCCGGGAAAACTGCCTGCCCAGTGTCGGGAGCTGCAGCCGTCGGCTATACTCAAGAATCGTCGATTCCTGCAGGGAAACCGTTGGAACACTCATTGGACTACCTCCCCACCGGACCAACTCCGCAGTAGTTGGTCAGTACTCATCGACTTGGGGCTGAGGTCGGTCATAGCTGCTCAGTGCCCCTATCTGCACTACTTCAGGCACTCTTGCGGGCTCACGACCTTGAGCATTGAGAAGCAAACGCACCGCTCCAACATCGAAACAGCCAAGATTCAAGGCTTGGCTCACCGCCTGTTCAAGCTCCCGGTATCCCTGCGTGCGGCCGAGCATGATAAGCTCGATCATTGCACGAGTCCCATCCTGTTTGCCCTGCCGCTCATTTAGTTTTTTCCAGAACTCGTCGTAGCTCTGAGGCCACCTGCCCCGGGCCCGCCACTGCTCAAGCGGTGTGCTGCCGGCCAGAGCACCGGGCTTTTTGATCAGCGCTTCCAGATAATGTTCCAGATCGAGCACTTTCTGACATCGCCCGAATGAACGCTCATGACTCGCCACACAATTGCCCTGGTGCCATATCTCTATATAAGCCGCATAGACCTTGGCTTGAACTTCCAGTCCCACCGGCAGTGGCGCCGAATAGAAGTTGGTCAGCACTTTTACCATTCGATGTGTATTAACCAGCGGAAAGTGAATCGCTGCCAACTGGAAGCCTTCTTGCGCCAACGGCAATAAGTGTTCACGTTCAAGATGCATGGCCGCGCCTATGCTCAGGTCCTTGCCGCTGATCACCCGGCGTTCATCTCCTCGCAAAGCCTCCGCAACCTGCTGGTTCAGATCCTCTAGATCCCGCGCTTTGGGTACCGGCACCAGATGGTTGCGGCGAAAATACCCGCCTTCACCTTCAACGCCGCCTTTCTCATGTCCCTGACCCGGGGTACAAAACTCTGATTGGAACCCCCAGTGCGACCGGAAGGCTATAAATCGCTCTGTTTCTTCCCTCTGATGCCCGCGCAAGATCTTTTTTACCGCAGATGACAGATTGTCATATCTAAGAGTTGCGAAAACGCCGCCAAAGTAGTGGAAGGCAAACTCGTGGGCTTCAAGAAACGCCTGCTGGCTTGCGTGAGGATATGCTCGGTGGAAAGCCCCTCCACTGGCCATGCTTCTCATACAGAAGATATGCTGTCTTTGTAGCTCCCCATCCAGTTCAGCAAAGGCTTCGTACCAATCGACCTGGGCTTCTTCTCCGAACCTGTACGATTGGGGAATGAAGGTCTCGCGCCCGATAAGCCCTCGCTCAAGCTTGCGCTCTCGCACATACTTGCGCACAGTTGATTCCGAGGCCTTCAGTTCAGGTTTCTCCCCGCACAGACGTTGCCAAATATGATGGGCCGTATGCCTTTGCTTTCGGGGTGCTTTCTGATCAGCTTCCAGAATATCATTGATGAATGAGATCGCCGCTCCCAGCCGAGGCCTTTTACGGACCGCTGTTTTGCGTTCTCTCGGAACTGCGCTGGCTAAAGCTTCTCGAACCATACGCCGGTGTACCCCCAGTTCCTTCGCAACCCCCCTGATTGTTCCGGCTCCATGTTCATACTCCCGCCGTATCTCTTCGAATAACTCCACTTTCCGCCTCCTCCTGTTCAACCGTACCCCCTTTCCAGCCAGATAATCTGACGGAATGAAGGTACATCGTTTAGTTGCTCAGGGTGGGGCCAAATCAGAGTATCGAAAGGGGCCAATTTAGAGTATCGAAATCAGCTTTAGCGTGGTCCGACCCCCAACGCAATGGCAAGGTTTCGACCTTGGGCTGCGAAGCCCCTTAGAGGGGCTTCTGCTTTTTGGGGAGGGAGATGAGTCATGATGCCAAGGGGACCGGCACAAAATAGTCCACTTTGGAATCGGTTTCTTCCGTCCTCAAATTTCTTCGAATCGCTTCCATCATTTGCTCGTTCAACTTTGCTTCTACTGCATAGGTTAATCGGATGTGGCGGTCAGTGGATCTCGATAGCCTCTCGTGTCCATTTTCCCATCGAGATACGGTCACTCGATCCACTCCGAGCAACTGTGAAAACTCATTTATTTTTAGATGGAGGTTTTTTCGAAGAAATCTGATCTCAGCCCCGTTCAGATTAGTGGGTTTAAGTAGGATGCTCTCACCGATTAATCCCATCAATTCTGTTGAATGGGGAATAGAAACGATCTTCTCGCCGCAATCACCACACATTCCAATTTCCACATTGGTCAGGTGAACGTTTTCCAATCCGCTCTCAAGAAAGTGGTGATGCGTTCTCGTGAAAGTAAAGCGATCACTTCCGCATGTCGGGCATTTCTTAGGATGATCCAAGACTGGCTCCTTCAAAGATGGTCACAACCAAAAGCGAACCGGTGCTAACGATGACAGTTATCGCTGCGGCTGAATCACCATCAATGGTGTTCCCTTCTACTCGATACTTGAATTGATCATGTTTTTGATCGTATTCCGCCTGACCCTTTACATCTCCGTTCAACAGCACCGAAACGAGATCCTGAAAACTGAACCGCCTTTCGACCATTCTGATTCGGCAGTGTTCAGTTGTCTGAACATCACCGAATCGCACAATTTCCCGAATGCGTCTGGTCGCTTCAGAGGGTGTAAATTGCTCAGCCAAAATAATAATTCCTACTAGGTCAAAGAGTCAAGATAAATGTAACATTTTGTTACTCAATAAATTCATTGCGGCATTATAGCACCGTTCAGACTCCATTGACCACTTTCGCTAAACTTTCCCCAAACTAGAAAATTCTTGGCGAAAATTGACGATTTTTTACGGACTCAAACCAGCCAGAAAGAGAGACTATGTTATTGTAAATGTTTAATTTTACATGGTTTGACGGGTTCACCGATTAAGCCGTGTTTCGGCTTCAACTCCCGCCGCCTCCACCATTTTTTACGAATTAAAAGCAATAAGTTGGCAACACTGAGCCTTCAACTTTCGCTGGTCATGATAGTGAAAGTGGAGGCTTTCTATTTTGCAAGCTGTTGAAGTCATTTCCAAAATACTCTAAAATCTCGCCGGCATCCGCTTCAAGTCCCTCAACGTAGTTGCCATATACTTCTTAGACCATGTTCGTTATCGATCATGGCTCCTTAGTGTTCTTCGTGACCACGGCGGCCCTTCCTGACAGCTCCAAACGCCAGTCAAACGAAGGGGCGGGAGAACGCGAAGTTTTTGCTTGCTGCTATGATGCGCTGAGCTTAAGTCCGGCTTAAGTTAAGAGCAAGGGGCCCCGACCTCCAACGACTTTGGCGCTCTGAATGAACTACAGAGAGCCGAGGCGGGAGAAATTGAGTTAGCTCCAACTGCCGAAGAGAAAGTAGCCGCAGCGAAGCTCACACCGGAGGATTCCATCCAAAACGACAAAGTAATCTGTCTCGAATGCGGAAAAGAGATGAGACAGCTCACATCGAAGCATCTCGTTTTCCACGGCATGAACCAGAAAGAGTACAGACAGAAATATGGCTCCACAACGAGGACTCCATTGCCGGCAAAGTCGTTGACCAAGCCAGAAGCTAAGAGAGTCAAAAGAGTGAAAAGACTGTTTAGCCCGAAGAAATAATTGCCGGCCGTCAGGTTCAGAAATTTCAACGCAGCTGGTGGAGATTTTACCATGTTCGAGCAGTTAAGCGGTAGTGCTGGAAACGTCCTTGGGTTTAAAATTAGTGAAAATACCACCCATGAAGACATACAGTATATAAGCGGAATAATATCTGACACTATTGCTTCAACAGGAAAAGTACGGCTTCTGATTGAGATTGAAGGCTTCAGGCACATGGAACCTGACGTCCTCCTGGAGAAACTGAGATTTGCAAGGGAACACGCTATAAAAATAGAACGAATGGCGGTCCTTAGCAACAGAGTATGGATCAAATCATGGGTGAAGGTCGGCGGACAGCTAACCCAAACAGATGTGGAGCATTTTGACCGTTCTGAAATGGAAGCTGCCTGGAAATGGATACGTGCGACAAGAATCGGAGAACATTCAATCCAACTTACAAAGCTGCCAATAAGAAGGGATTGACTGAATCGTAAAGCCGGAACTGTAATAGGCTGGAGGAGCCCTTCAGGATGGGAGATCAATATTCAGCCCAGTGCCTTGCTCAAGATGCCATGATAGATGAAGCGAGTGATGGGATTGCGCAGACAAGAGAGGAGATTTTGGAAACGGTTATTGAGTTTTTCTGATGCGAACAGCGACGGGCAAAAAAGGCTATTCGAATTCTCGCCAGGGAAGTAAAAGGTGAGAAAAAGTGAGACCCCAAGTGACCTTTTCAGTTGCCCACCTTAGCCTCTTTGGTTCATCCCGGCTTTTCCTCTCAACTTCCCCGAAGAAAGTCTTGCGCTTTCTTCTTTCCATTGAGCATTCTCGCCGGGCATTTTTACTGGGCTTCTTACTCCGACCTCTTGGGGTCCGCCTGTAATTTAAATACAATAAAGAGAATGTCAAGGAGAGCACAAAGGCCACTCTCCGAAAACATCCCGGCTTGATTTTACACTATCTTGGTTGGCGGTTCCTGGTTGCCCATAAGGACGATATCCCTTGGATTGCAAAGTTGACTTGGAAGTTGGGCGACTCTTCCACACGCAATGCACACAAAGTTAATCTTCGTAAGCTTGGGTTTGCAGATGTGTCGTGGGTCCGTCGATGCCCGCCCGCAATCTTCGCAAACATGGGCTTCTTCCAGTTCGACAGGGTTGCACAGATGTCCGGCCTCACCGGCGGCTTTACCGCAAGACTCGCAGACATGAGCTTTCTTCTCCATGTGGTTCGTCTCCTGTTTTGTTGAAGGGATAACGTGGAACAGTCCTCGCTCTCGAAGCGAAAGGTGTCAGCGAAAGGTTTGTGTCAGTTTGAGCGAGAAAGACCATGCGGCGCTCAAAGTGCATTTACGGCACGTAACACTAGCTGTTCTTGCTCTTGTCCAGTTCGCTTTGGAGTCTCTCGGCTTCCTGTTTGTATCTTTCGGCTTCCCCTCTCAGTTTTGCATCGGTTGAGAGTTCCTGGGTTTCCTTGGATCTGCAGCAGGGGAGCTTATCCTTTACCTCATCGTAGCTAAGATATGCGGCCATCAATCCGCCGAGCAGCAGGATAAGGGGAATCCCGCCCAAAATGATTTTGAGAACGCAATGATGCCAAATAATGATGCCCAGAAAGCCAAGGAATGCAGCTGCAACACCGCCGACAAAAACCTTCATATTCTTCCTCCTTCAAATGGTTCGAGATCGGGTACAAAAACCTGAATAATGTATAAACTTGACCATGACAGATCCCGAAAGTCTTTCGAAATCAATTCCACCCGAAAAAGCATTTGGAACGTACAAAGTTCATAGATTATAAATAGCCAAACCACAACACGCAAGTGGGAATACCTAATGGTTAACGGCCCCAGCGGCCGAATATATTCAAAAAACATTGCATTCATATACCAACCTACTAAAATGAATGGTGATCTGGATATTGACCTTTTCCATTTACTTTACGCAAAGGGATTCGCCAATGACAAAAAAACTCATCGAGATTGCATCAGAAATCGTCCAGACTCAGGTATCTTTAACCCGCATGTCCGGCGCCGATATCACCTCATCTCTTCAGCAGGTTTTCAGCACTCTTCATGAACTACAGAAAGCCGAGGCGGGAGAAATTGAGTTAGCTTCAACTGCCGAAGAGAAAGTTGCCGCAGCGAAGCTCACACAACAGGATTCCATTCAGAATGACAAAGTAATCTGTCTCGAATGCGGTGCTGGGATGAGACAACTCACGGTGAGGCATTTGGTATCACACGGGATGAACCAGAAAGAGTACAGAAAGAAATACGGATTCACAATGGCGATTCCCTTGGCGGCAAAGTCCTTGACCAAAGCGAGAAGCAAAGCAGCGAAGAAGAGGGGATTGCCCGAGAAACTGCAGAAATTTATTGAGGCAAGAAGGCAGGTGAAAGTCGAAACATCCGCTCCTAAAGCGGCAAAGTCCAGCAAATCGGCAACTGAGACATTTAAGGCCAGCAAACCGAAACAGACGAGAATTCGGAAGAAGACGGCAACGGTCTGATTCGCTTTTCGGATAAGCAACTATAAAGAAGGAAGCAGTTATGGACGATCTGCATGGCAAAGTTGCACTGGTCACCGGTGCGAGCCGCGGCATCGGGCGTGCTGTTGCAGTAGCGCTTGCAAGAGCTGGCGCAGACGTTGCTATCAATTACTCCACCCGCGAAAAAGAAGCCCTGAAAACCTTCGGTCTGGTTCACGAAACCGGACAGAGGGGCATTCTGGTTCAAGCAGACGTTTCGAGTTCTTCCGAAACAGAAAAAATGATCCACACTGTTGAGCGTGAGCTCGGGCAAGTCCAGATTCTTGTGAACAACGCCGGGATTGTCGTTCGAAACAGTCTCGACATTACCGAGCAGGACTGGGACAGGGTGCTTGCGGTAAATCTCAAGTCAGCTTTCCTGGTCACTCAGGCAGTTTTTCAGGGGATGAGAGAACTGCACTGGGGGAGGATAATAAATATCTCCTCGGTGGCAGCCCAGACCGGCGGGATTACCGCCCCAGCTTATGTTGCGTCGAAGGCCGGATTGTGGGGCCTCTCACACTCCTACGCCAAGCTCTTGATAAAGGACGGCATTACGGTCAATACCGTTGCTCCAGCGTTAATCGAAACCGATATGATCATGGAGATCGAAGCAAAACCCGACCTCATTCCCATCGGTCGATTCGGCAAGGTTGAAGAGGTTGCCGATGTGGTCCTCATGCTGGCCCGAAATGGTTACATAACCGGACAAACTATCAATGTAAACGGAGGCTTATACTTTAGCTAAGCTAATATCCTCCATAATAATAAGGGGAGCCCCCCCCATAATACGGGTAGCCACCAGCTCCCCAGTAGTAGTAAGGCCCACCCCAGGCGCCCCACCCGTAAGGGCGCCCGCCATAGCCTCCGTAATATCCGCCACCTCCATAATACCCGTGACCTCCGTAATACCCACCGCCTCCGTAATACCCACCGCCTCCGTAATACCCACCGCCTCCGTAATACCCTCCACCGCCATGGAAACCTCCACCACCATGAAAGCCTCCGCCACCCCCTCTGGCGTAAGCCTGACCGAGGAGAAACGGCGCCCCCACCAAAGATGCGGCCAAAATGACCGCTATAAGGAGCTTGAAACTGAACTGCTTCATGACTTCTCTCCTTTCTATTAATGTCGTATCGCTTGAGGCTCTTGTCTACCAAAAGTCAGAAGAATATTTACTGGGGAGCGTTTTGAAACTCGATCTCCATAAACACGCATTCATGCACGAAATGGAAACCGGCATTGGGGAACCGGTTACTTCCCGGGGCAATGATGTGGCTTCACCGATGATGCAAGCGCCCACCCTCCCTGCGAAAAAGTCTGGGTTGAAGGCCATAAAGACAAACACGGGAAATGGATTAAGCCTCACTGGATCCATAAGCACTGGATTCCAGACCGGAAGGACAGCCATGGCAAATTGATTCCTGGACACTGTGGCTGATTTTACTACAATATCATTGAGGCATTATGCCTCATCCGGAGAGCCGTGAGCAGGACCAAATACAACCTTGTTATCGGACCCGAGAATATCTAGAATGTAATGCAGTCTCCAGTATTGCCAGGACGTGACCATCAGATTCATATATTCGGCAACAAATTAGTTAAAGAGAATAGGAGGAGATGTGAGTAGACGGTTAGAAATACTTATCCTTGACGATGAACCTTTGGTGGGGCAACGACTCAAGCCCGCTTTGGAAAAAGAACACTATAATGTGGAGATCTTCGTGGAACCAAAGGAGGCTTTGGCCCGTATGGGGGAGAAGAAATTTGACATTGTGGTAACGGACATCCGTATGGAGGAACTGGATGGCTTGCAGGTCCTGGAGAATGTGAGAGCCACGTCGCCCGAGACCAAAGTTATAATGATCACCGGTTACGCCACCATAGAGACGGCTCGGGAAGCGGTGACCAAAGGGGCCTTTGATTTTATTGCCAAGCCTTTTCGAATCGGAACGATACGAGATGTAATCATGAAGGCCGCCCGAGCATTGGAAAATGAACTGGCTGGCAGCAAACTCTAAAGATGCATCGGGACACAACCGTACAACATGGTCCACATGCAATGAACAATTTCGCCTAATTTAAAAGTGGAGAAACGATGAAAACGTACCGAAATCCAATGGAGAAAGAATTTGATCGCCAGACGATGGATACGATTATTACCAACCCCAAGCAGCCGGTCAGAACCTTTTTCAGAAAAATACGTTATGTCCTCTCAAGGTGGAGCGACAAATTGAGAGGACTATTCCGAGTCTAAGCCATCCACATTTAGATCAAGTTCCAGGCGCCCGTCGAGGAAATGGCAGGCTCGGACCTGCATCCAACTTTGAATGAGGCCGAGTTGGTCGTTGTGCAGCCCGATCTTTAACCTTGATCATCTGCCTGCGCGTATGAAATGGACCTTTATAAGTCTTGTCATCTCTTCGGCGCAATTTGAGGACTTTCGATTTCGACTCGGGGCTCGGGACCTCCCGATTTTGCGAGCAGCCTTTTTAGCCTGCCCTGAGCAAGAAACAAACGGTCGAACACGTGCAGATGCAGGCGAGCCACCAGGGCGCCAAAAACTGCCATGCCCAGTCCGATCAGCATCTCCTGGACTGTCTTGCGGTAGTCAATAACCCTGGAGAGTATTCCAGGACCCATGAGTGCGATGGCGGTGATCCCGCCAACCCAGAATGCATCATTAATGGTCAACGTTAAAATCTTCTCTGTTCTGTACTCGTATGCCAGGTAGCACATAAGGATCAACGCGAGCAGGACCGCCAGTCCTCCAATTATCTGAAGAGGCCGTAAAAGCAGCCAGACTTTAAAGAAAAGCTTGTCCGCGACTTTGAGCTGTTTAAGCAAGGAAGCGCTGAGGCCGGACTGTTTCAGCAGATGGCCTATTTGCAGGAACGTCCAATCCTTCGGCGTTTTTTGTTCGACATCAAAACCGAGGATAGGCTCCTTGAGAGCGTGCTCGGTCATAAGGTAGCCGCTGGTCATCAGCGCATACGCCTCGGTTTCCGAGAACGAATCCAGATCGGTGCGGATTGCGGAGAGCCGCAGTTGGACCGTTTTCAGAACTCCATAGGAAGTAAAAATATTCTGCCGCTCGGGAGTGGAAGGGTCCGTACAGTTGATCCAGTCTACGTTTTCCGTCTCCAGGTCTTTTTTGAGGTGTACGAACATGAGTCCCCTCAATAGACCCGCGCGCCAGGCGTCCGTCGAGGTCCAGGAACTGGCTAACCCGAACTCGTGCCTGAAGAATGCTGTTGGAGCGCAGCGGGACCCCCAGTAAACCGCTGCTCGGAAAATCCCGGGAATCCATCTGTCCACTTGCGTCACTCACCAGCAATATCGAGCAGCCTTGCTCCAACAGCGCGGCAACGCCCTGATTGTCGTAAACTCCACCATCTACCAGCCTCACCACTGGTCGCACCTTCTGTTTTTTCCCGGACGAAGTCTCTCGTATAGATTTGCGAGCGTAAGCGGTTCGAAAATACCGGGAACGCGGCGGAGGCGGCCACGGCATAACCCAGGCGAACGTTTTTGTGCGGCTCCGGCGCCTCCTCGTAATACATTCGCCGTAACCTGTAATTGGCATCGACCTCGGAATCGATCCCCGCGGGCGGCTCGCCCATCCATGAGGCGGTGAACTGCCAGTTGTGACCGGTGTTCAAACAGGTGGCATTCAGGATCAGGATAGGGACCTTCGCAGAACGGCGCCAATTATTGTCTTTGGGTGCGAACTCGTTTGTTTCGCCCTTGGGGATGATCTTAAGGTTGTTCAGCCACCTTTTCTTGTCTCCCTCATTATCGTCAACCTTCGAAAAAATTTCCTCTTCGTATAACTCTCCTGCACGCATCGTCCTCGAGTAATCGCTGACAAACATCATCTTAAAATTCGTTCGCCACTCCGCTGCAATGCGTGTGCGTATGTTTTTTTGAACTCCCCGAAGGAATACGTTGTTTTCTGGAAATGGAAATGTTCATGTTTGTGCCTTTTTTTTTTCCTAGCTTCATTCCCTGTGCTGTGCAAGCCACTGCCTAACCAACTGACTGCCTGACAATGACAGTGGGTGCCACCCATCACCAGCAGAAGCCATTCCAATGGCAGTTGTCTGCAGGCATGAATCTGGAAACCTCACACAGTCAACAATGAGCAGGGACCTGGACGGGTGACCGGACCTGTGGCTGCAGTGGTGGCTCACACACACAGCAGGATTCCCCACCACCACACCAGAACTCCTCCACAGCCTTGTCAACCACCAACATTGCCAGCCACCAAGCACACACTAGCCGGAGCAACCAACATGGGCATGGCTGGGCCTTTCTTCCACGAGTCAAGTCAGCACCAGTGGAAGTTGAGGAGCTAGCAGCTCCAGCCAAAGGAGAAGAAAAGGAATGCGGTG
>CAVRZU010000148.1:0-3400 GCA_963725365.1 uncultured delta proteobacterium
TGTTATGCATACGCTGAAGCCGTTCTCATTGCTGCCGCTCTGAGTTCTGCCTTTGAGTTTGCCATCCGCGTCTTCCGCCACACTGCTCTTGCTTTAGCAATCTGCTTTTCTTCGGGAGTCTGACCTCGCCACGAGGACTTGTAATCGCAAGTTTGCGGCCCAGTGAAGGGCTCTATCCATTTGCAGAATACGAACTTTTTGAAACGTTCTCGCGGGTAAATGGGTTGCCATGCAGACCACCCGTCAGACCCTTGCCGATATGATTCCTTGTGTTTCCTGCGGTTTCACCCACCAACGTCCAGTTATCCGCCAGATAGAGACTTCCCACTCGCTGCCTATTGGCATCAATCTCGGCGTACTCCACGAAGGTCTCAAAGCCGTAGGGCTTCACACCATAGAGACTTTCCCAATCTTTAACAACCACTTTTCGCCACAGAGAGACAATCTGGGACGCCAAAGTATATTCGTGCAATTCCAACCGGAACAGGGTATTGTCGATGATGCCGTTAATGATTTTCTCTCGATTGTCCTTCATTACAGTGCGGCTCAGCGTCTCGGTGGAAACATCGGCGGTAAAAAGGTCCGGTTGAGCATCAATAACTGTAAGACAGGCGCCGTCAACGGAAATACTCTCCCCCAATACGGCAGGACCCATCTGGAAATCGGGCCGGATAATCATCCTGGCGTCCTGTCCATGACGTTCCGTTTGCAGCAGCGTCCCAGTTCCTTCGATAAGACCGGTAAACATTGTTCTTCAGCCTCAGTAGAGCTGCTCGTGAAATCTGCCGCGCACAAGCAGGTCATCTCCCAGTTTTGCGGCATCGATGTCCCAGGCCCGAACGCAATCGGTTATTTTCAGCCTCGGGCGTCCACTCAGCATCGAGACTCCACCGGGATCGGCAAGGATTTTCGGGGCATAGAAAAAATAGAATTCATCGGCAAATCCGCTTTCAATGAAAGACCCCAAAACATGCCCGCCACCTTCCACAAGAATACTGGTAATATTCATTTGGCCCAGTTCTTTTAGCAGACAAGACAAATCCAACCCGAAATCCGCCGGCTGGACCCTTATCACCCGCGCGCCGGCGCTAATCAGAGCAGCCTCCCTGGAGGCCGAAGCATCCAGGCGGCAGGCAATCCAAACCGGCGACTGTGACACCGTACGGACCAGTTGGGAATCCAGCGGGAGTTTAAGCTCGCTGTCGAGAACGATCCGGACCGGTTGACGGCGGCCTTTTTTCCCTTCAAGACGCACGCTCAGAAGAGGGTCATCGGCAATCGCCGTTCCAATACCGACGAGCACAGCGTCCGCATGAAAACGAATCCGGTGCGCAAGCTTCCGGGACAGTTCGCTCGTAATCCACTTGGAATCACCTGCCGAAGTTGCGATGAAGCCGTCCAGCGTCGCAGCGGCTTTCAGCATAACATATGGAAACCCGGTAGTTACGTATTTTATGAAAGATTGATTCAGTCCTCTGCACTCCGGCTCCAGGATGCCGCCTTTGACCTCGATTCCGGCTTTCATCAACTGCTCTGCCCCCCCGCCCGTAACACCGGGGTTTGGATCGCTCATTCCGAACACGACCCGTGCAATGCCGGCATCAACAACAGCTTTCGTACACGGAGGCGTCCGGCCGTAGTGGTTGCACGGCTCAAGCGTCACATACAGGGTCGCGCCAGGGGCGGCAGCACCGGCGTCTGCTATCGCATTCACTTCCGCATGAGGACCACCGGGCGAATGGTGATATCCCTTGCCTGCAACCGCGCCGTCTTTTACAACAACCGCTCCTACCAAAGGGTTGGGACTGGTCATACCGGCCCCGCGCGCTGCCAGGCGCAACGCCTTTTTCATAAACCGCACATCAGGGTCCGTTTGAATCATATTTCCGTTTCGTGCAGAGAAAAATCGGCACAAAATTCGGCAACCTCACCGGCCAGCGACTTCAGCCTCAGGTCATCGCACACGGATCCGAGGGCCCGGTGCATGAAACTGCCGATTATTTCCATGTGCTCCGGCCCCATTCCACGCGTGGTTACTGCCGGAGTGCCCACTCTGATCCCGCTGGTAACGCTTGGTTTGAGCATGTCGAAAGGTATAGAATTCTTGTTCACAGTAATTCCGGCCTTGCCCAGGGCATCCTCGGCGATCTTTCCCGTTAATCCTTTCGGACTCAGATCCACAAGCATCATATGATTGTCCGTACCCCCGGAAACAAGCCGGTAGCCATGTCCGGACAAGACCTCGGCAAGCCGCCTGGCGTTGGCAACCACACGCTCCTGGTATAGTCTGAACTCGGGCTGAAGGGCCTCCTTAAATGCCACGGCCTTGGCGGCAATTACATGCATGAGCGGCCCCCCCTGAATTCCAGGAAAGATGTGGCTGTCAAGCATCTTACCGTACTGTGCATGAGACAGAATCAATCCCCCGCGCGGTCCTCTCAAGGTCTTATGGGTTGTGGAAGTTACAAAATCGGAATACGGCACGGGATTCGGATGAAGACCCGCGCTCACCAGACCGGCGATGTGGGCCATATCCACCATAAGATAAGCGCTGACGCCCTTTGCAATCTGGTGAAAACGCTCGAAATCATAATTCTCGGTATGCGCTGGCCCCTGCGATTATGAGCTTGGGCTGTTCTTCTCTGGCTATTCTATCAATCTGGTCGTAATCGATCTCCTCGGTGTCTTGCCTCACTCTATAGGAGACGACCCAGAAAAGGCGTCCGGAAAAACTAACGGGACTTCCGTAGTGAGATGCCCTGGCGTAAATCCATCTCCCAGTATGGTATCACCAGGTTTGAGCGCGGCGAAGAGCACGGCCATATTGGCCTGAGAGCCAGAATGGGGCTGAATCGTTAACGTTCTGGGCATGGAAGAGCAGTTTTGCGCGGTCCTTCGCCAGCCTTTCCGCAACATCGACATGCTGACACCCAACTTAGTACCTTTTGCCGGGGTAGCCTTGAGCGTATTGTTTGTCAGAACGGACCCCTGAGCTTCACGTACCGCTCTGCTGACAAAATTTTCCGATGCGATCAGCCCCAGGCGCCCCTTCTGGCGCTTTTCCTCTTCCTCAATGACCTCGGCTATTTCGGATCGATCTGTTGCGAATACGACATAGCTTAACCTATTGAAACAAAACACGTGGAAGCACTCTTCCCCTGTGAAATTTCACTCCCATACCCATCCATGCATCCGTACAGAACGCTGTAGACTCCATAATAGCCCAACAGATCGAATTAGCCACAGATATTGAGGGATTCAGGGATTCATGAATTGAGAAATTCAGGGATTGAGCGTTTGAGCAATTTGGGCTAGTGTTGCCGACACAGCCGGTCCCGCGTGTGGGGGCCTTAAACGAAAAGACGAAAACTTTTGTCTATCCGAACGGACAAGAGGGAAT
>CAVRZU010000149.1:0-15642 GCA_963725365.1 uncultured delta proteobacterium
CCAGGGAGAAGAGAATGAGGTCGGTCGAGAGTTTCAGCAGCGATTCCCGCGTGGCGATGGTATTTATCCTCGGCAGTGCTGTGAATTTGCACTATCCCCCGAGAAGGAACAAAAGCCCGGCGGGGAGGTAGAGCGGCGACCAGAGAATCCTGAGTACCCCTTTGCCTTGCGCCGGCAGCTCGACGGAAAAAAGGAGCAGCAGAACAAATGCCACCACCGCCATCGCCCCCCAGGCCGATCCCTGCAGAGCACCAAAGGCCAGCGGCGCCGCGCGAGCAAAGTTGCAATCAGTGAAGTCCGAACCAGGGCGTATACCGGCGACCGCGGCGCGCCCTTTTCGAAAATGGCCGAGTGAGGAGGAAGCAGTGCATCCGGCAAGTGTCAACTGCGAGTAGCGACGCCATGTTGCGGGGTGGCGGCAAACAAGGAGATGAACGGTGCGAGTGCGGCGCGCTCGGCAAGCCGCATTCCACATTCACAGGTCCTCTCCTAGGCCAGCATCCCAGGAGCCGAATTCCCAAAGCCAAACCCACACTCCAAATTCTGGAAGCCAAATTTCCTCCGAAGCGTATTCCCGGAACCATATCCCCCGACGAATGCCAGAGCAGCTAACCGAACGAAGCAGATGAGCAGCAGCAAAACGTATTGCTATGGTGATCTCGGCGCCGCCTGCACACCTCGGACTGCCCCCCGGCGGAAGGCCTATCTTCATCTTGGTTTTTCTTTATGGGCTCATTGCCCTGGGTTTTGTCTCGCTGATCGGGAATGCCTTCAGCGCTCCCACTCCGGAGGCGCGCCGCAAGATTCGAGTGATTTTCTGGGGGACACTAGTGGGCTTCGGACCGGCCTCGCTGGTACTGGGGGCCAATGGCTTCGTTATTTCCCACGTTCGCCGCTTTTCTGGTGCTCGCGCTCGTAAGTTTTGTTGTGGCTCGTTCCTCTATCCAAGCAGGACGCAACTGAAACCAGGAACACGGAGTGGGGTTACGTATTGCTCAATCACAACGGATTTATGCAGTTGACCTTGTGTGACCCTTGCATGGAAACAGTTTTCATCGGCATCAATGATATCAATGGTGACATGCGGTGTTTCCCGTGTTAAGCGGAGATCGGATAAATCGGATGTGTATTTATTGTTTTCGAGGAAGTACATGCTTTCTTCAGTTATCACATTTTGGAGTTCCGACTTAAGAACAGTCTGGTAGGCACGCTCTCTGTATTTAATAAATTGAGGAATCTCAATAGCGGCAAGTATGCCTACGAGATAAATCATCCCTACTCCGGCAGCCACACAGGCAATTATCAGCGCCGAACCACTTGATTGATATTTTTCATTGAGTCTCTCGCTGCTTGTGGATGCATAAATAATGAATTCAATCAGACTAATCAGAGAAGGAATTCCGGTCCAGCAGAACAGAATATGTAAGACGCCCTGTAAATTTCTACCGGTATAAAACTTGTGTATGCCAAGCCCTCCCAGAAAAAAAGTAAATAAGAGCAATGCGGGTTTGTTTATCATCCCTTTTTGTTTGACGCCGCATCCGGGGCATATTTGAGCACTGGTTTTGATAATTTCACCACATGATTGACAATATTTTTCACCAGTGCCCCTATTACGTTTAGTACCCTCTTGATTGTATTGATTCGAATCCTGGCGATCCATTCACGGCGCCTCCTTCGTTCGGCCTTCACCCCGAGCGGCAGAAATCTTTTTGCGCTGGAGGCAAGGGCAAGCGTTGAGATGAACTGAACGGCTTGACAGACCCATTGCGCCGGGTGATAGGAACTCTGGAGGCGCGTGGGCGGAGTTGACAAACTCGACACGGTTATCATAATCTAACTTTTGCCCTTACTCAACTTTAGGAATTTGTCTGATCTGCTTTTTCTTGCCAGTCTTGATCAGAATATCGTATTATTTAGGCACCTTCGGCATTCCAAGAAGGCAAGAGGTGAGTAGGACTGACGGAAAGAGAGGGATAAACTGTGAAGGAACTGCGGGAGAACGAGGAACAGGAGAGCGCTAATGCAGCGTTCATGATCGGCACCCAGGTGCGGGAGCTTCGGGAGAAAAACCACTACACAATCGAGGACCTTGCCGCGAAGACCGGGATCGAAAGACAGATGCTGGCCCAGATCGAAGCCCATGAGTTCATACCTCCCATAGCCACCCTGATCAAGCTCGCGGGCGTACTGAACGTCAGCGTGGCCTGGTTTTTCCAGGACAAAACCGGCAGCGACAAGATCGCCCTGACCCGCCGCGGCGAACGGGTGCGCATCATGCGGCGCCCCCATCACACGGAAGAGGAAGTGGACTACATCTACGAATCGCTGGAAATCCGGAAAGTCCAAAAACACATGGAACCCTTCATGGTGGAATTCCCTGTCCGCGGCGCCGGCGAGATGGTCTTCACACGCCATGAAGGCGAGGAGTTTCTCTACCTGCTCGAAGGGACACTCGAATTTCGCTCTCCGGACCAGGTCGAGATACTAAATCCGGGCGACAGCATCTACTTTGAATCGGATGTCGACCATAGCTTCCGCTGCCTGGGCGATACGCCCGCCAAAGCGCTCGCGGTGTTGTGGCAGGCCGGCAATCCCGACCGGCCGGTGCTGCGATAAAGGGGATTGCTGGTTTCGTGGGGGCGCCATCGGAGTCGGCGAGTACGCAAAGATAAGCTTTGGGCAGGATTAACAGAGCCCGCCCAAGATTTTGATTTTTCTTATGCGCGTCGGGTTCAGAACAACCGTAACTCGCCAGGCCCGCTTTGTGTCACCGCTGCTGAGCGAAACATTTTCTTTCCGCGTGATAAATTACCACGGGCGGACCGGACCGATTCATTTGAGCCGGAATAGACCGGTTGTCCATCCCTAAACCCCGCTGCCTTGAGCATCGCGCGTAGGATCCAAGAAGATTACAATTCAACGTATTTTCTGCTCCACAGTATAAGAAATACTACATGCAGGATCAGATAAAAGCCGATAAAAATCCCCATGAAAGTGGGAAATACAAGAATGAATTCAGGAAATTTCAGCCGGAAGAGCCATTTGATTCCATATA
The DNA here is from genome assembly GCA_963725365.1 of uncultured delta proteobacterium. Classification (GTDB taxonomy): domain Bacteria; phylum Desulfobacterota; class Syntrophobacteria; order Syntrophobacterales; family Syntrophobacteraceae; genus SbD1. The sequence goes on from CAVRZU010000149.1 coordinate 3,059, forward strand.
CCGAAAGTGTAAGCAGGACAGAGAGCAAAAGCAGCCTCAACGTGTGCATGCTTATTTATTCCGAAATTTGCCATCACTGCACCCCTTGCACCCCTTCTGGATTTCTCCCAAAAGGAAAACCTCAACTTTGAGGTCCTGGCAGCAGAGAAGCTGAAGAATCGCTTCCAACAACTCCTCTTTTATGACCTCACAAACGAATCTCGCATGGCAAGTGCCTCATTCCGGACCCATAACAAAAAGGGGTTGGCCAAAACTGGCTAGCCCTTGATTTTTTTGGCGGCAACTGCCCATTATCCATGAAAGCCGGCATAGAGATCAAGGATTATGCTTTATCCTGTTTCGCTATCAGCTTCAAGAAGGATGCAGGGTTCACAATAGGAATCCCACGGAAGGTCTTCAGGTCAGTAAGATGACGGTCACCGGAAATAATAAAGTCGGCGCTGCCTTCCACTGCGCACGCAAGGTAGACGTCGTCGGAGGGGTCATCTATGACGGCGGAAACGCTCAGTAGCCCAGGGACCATGACTGCAATTTTTCCCAATGTCCGCAAAAACCGTTCGATTTCTTCCGGGGTGCGGCGGTGGAGCTTTTTGATCCTGGGGTAGGCCAGCACCCGCTGCAGCTTATCCAGAATGGCAGGAGAGAGCAACAAAGTGAGGTTTCCTTCGTAAACCAATCGGACAATCTTGGCGGGGTTGGAATGCGGCTTTAAGAGCGAACTCACGTATTGGTTTGCATCGAGGACGAATCTGGTCATTTGGCTTGCCGGATTTTAAGTCTTTTAGCGGTCACCTTCTTAGCTGCTGAAACTGCTTCCTCGATTGCCGCGTCCACCTCTTTGGGGTCCACATCCTTGACGCTTTCCTGAAAGCTTTTTACTTCTTCCCGAAATTCGTCCAGGTCCCTTTGAAGCTTCCGGTATTTTTCCATGGGAATGATCCTTCTCATTCTGTAACGAAAATCGAACCGGCTGACTCATGCGGTTTTCTGAAAATTCTGCTAACTTCGTCAATCTTTAAAAGCCGGCAAAAGGGCTGTTGTCGAACTGATCGATTATTCCACTGGATCAACCAAACGCATAACATATCCCAAACAGCTTTCAATCTGATCGGGTCGCAATTCCAGGGTCATGGTTCCCTTGTAGTGAACAGCGTGCAATGTTTGAAAGATCTTTTGAAAATCGATCTCCCCTTCTCCCACCGGGAGATGGAGATCATCATCTGACGAAGTGCCTCCACGATTATCATGCAAGTGTATGTGTTTAATCCTGTCAGGACAGTTTTCCAGAAAACCAAAGCTGGTATTTACGTCTGAGAGAAGTTCAGCATGTCCCAGATCAAGGGTCAGATTCAGCGGGGGGACAGCGGCAAAAACCTCCGCCAGATGGATTGCATTCTCGCTCAGATTCTCCAGACAGACAGTGATTCCACTGCCGCTCGCCCTCTCTGTCAGCTTTTTGAGAAATCCAATCTTATAAACGATCGTCTCTTCGATAACGAATCGGGGATCCATCCAGAGGTGTAACGTCAATAGGGGCATCTCTAGTTCGGGCATAATGGAAAGGATCTGGAGCAACTTTGGGAAGTAAACCGTTTCCAGGGTATGGATATCATTAGGATCGCCTTCCCTTGGGCCATGACAAAGATAGAAAAAACCGGTTATTTGTGACAAGGATCGATACTTATCTTGAAGGGAGCGGAAGTCAGCCGGATTCGTGATGGCAATTTCTGCGAACTGGAGACCAAGCTTGTGCAGAGAAATCACATCGTTTGGGCACCTTGCCGTACCGCCCAAGTAAATTTTTCGATTTAAGTCAGACCGCAAAACCGCCATGAATTGTTAAACCTTTTAGTATCATTTTAAAAGTCAGCACAAGCTTTTATGGGGTGAGCGTTGGAACGTTCTTCATGCTTCGTCGTTTCTGCAACAAATATGTAAAATAGGGGTTCGTCTCTAAAACTTACGATTTCAAAGCCATGTCGATCAAGCAATTCTCTTGCACCCGCCTCATCAGGCAGCAAATCCAAGTGAAAAGGCGTGTGTTTCTTCAGTTCGACGATGAAGTCTCTGCCCAGAGGATGGCTTACTACCAATCTACCTTTCCGGCGCAGTAAGCGATAGAGGTTATTCAGGCTTTTTGATTTATCCATTATGTTGGAGAAACAGGCGTTGATGAAGGCCACGTCAAGACTGTCATCCGGAAGTGGCAAGTCACTGACGTCGCAAAGGTGGGTTATTGCCTGAGGGAATTTTCCTTTCACCCGCCGAAGCATGTTTTCTGCCAGGTCGCAAGCATGGATTTCGGCGGGCCCGTACTCCAGAATATATGGGATGAGAATCCCAGTCCCAGTTCCTACATCAAGGACCCTTTCACCCTGTCGAAGTCGGCTTGCTTTTATAGTGGCTTTCAAGCGCTCCTTCACCCCTTTGGGGAGAGGAGGTTCAAAAAGATCTACATTTTGATTGAAGTACCTTTGTTGCAGTTTATTGACTTCTTCGATTTGTTCGGTTGTGAGACGATTAGCCATTGTGAATTCCAGGGGTTACCATTCTGAGCTCCTTCGACTCTGGAGCCTCTACGATACGGACAGTGCCGGCAAAGGTGGCAAAAATACACTACCACACACATGCTCGTTCTATGATGACAAAAAGTTGTGGAGTTCGTCAATGCTGATGCGATTGCCGCTGGTTTATCAAGCTTCCAGCCGGAAAGGTCGCGATCCATGCCGGACGGCTCATGCTGAAACGGTTGCACGAGCTCGCGGGAAGAGGAGCGGATTTCGCGTTCGAGTCCACTCTTGCCAGCCGCAGCTTCGCTCCATGGATCAATGAACTGAAAGAAAATAGTGGTTACCTTTTCTATCTGATATACTTGTGGCTGCCTTCTACTGAAATGGCAGTTGCCCGAGTAAGTGAAAGGGTAACGGCCGGTGGCCATAATGTTCCCGAAGATGTCGTCAGGCGTCGGTACCAAAGAGGACTTCGTAATTTCTTTTGGCTTTATAGATTGTTGTCGGATGGCTGGGCCTTTTACGATAATGCGGCAGTATCCGGCCCACGTCTGATTGCCAAGGGTAAGGGAAATATGGATACAGAAGTGCACGACCCGGAAGTCTGGGTAAAACTCAGTGGAGTGAATTCATAATGAAGGAAACCGTCAAGAAAGATATCGGCAAGCTCTTCGACGACCGGGAAGGCATGGATCGCGCTCTTGGTAAAGCTGTTCGGCAGGCTCTGCTCCAACATAAGAGAGCGGGCAATCCAGTCGCAACATGGCGGGACGGAAAAGTCGTGTGGCTTGAACCAGAAGAGATAGAAGTATCTGAAGAAACCGGAAGAGGGAAGCCATCCGAGTGAACCTTTGGCTCTCTCTGTCTTTCAACGTTCAACCCCGGCATGCTCAGAACAGTTCATATAACATTTCCCCCTTTTTCCCATCCATGTACACTATCCGCACACCAAAGAAAAAGAGCTACAGCGGAATCACTGTAACCCCTTGATTTTCTTTGGAGCCGGCGATGGGAGTCGAACCCGCGACCTGCTGATTACGAATCAGCTGCTCTGCCACTGAGCTACGCCGGCTCAATGCTGGAAATGCTTGTACCATAGGGGCTGTTGAAAATCAACTCCGCGAGGCCCGCTCCGCAAGGTAATGCTGTTGCGGGCAGATTGAGTGGCATTCGGGGCACTTTTTTTATTGACACATATGTAATTATCTGTATATCTAGATGTTAGCATATATTGGTTTTGTTCATGGGCAATTACTCAACCGGGTCAATAATCGAAAGCGGCTTCAAACATGACCGAACAAAGCTCATCTTTCTTGCTTGCCGATTTGGAACGCTTGCAGCTCGCCGCCGACATTCTGAAAACCGTCGCACACCCCTCCAGGCTCGCAATAATCAACTTCCTCGAAGCGGGAGAACAGGCAGTTGCCCAGATATGCAAGGCGCTTGGCGCACCGCAGCCCTCCATTTCACATCACCTGGGCCTCATGAAGGCAAAGGGGATTCTCTCGTCGAGAAGAAACGGCAGCCAGGTCTTCTATGCGGTTGCGAACAAGAATGTAATCGAGGTGATACACTGTGTCCGCAAGCATGGCCAAGATAGCTGTGCGGCCGGGAGCGCCCCGGAGTGAGTCGCTTCACTTTCCACCATCGTTCACTCTATCTTTTCAGGAGGCAAACATGTCGGATTCAGCAGTTTTAGAGCAAAAAGCCGATTCCAGCGCCCCGGCTTCGCCCGAGCGAGCATCGTGCACCTTCATCTGCAGCCGAGAAACGCTGGATGGAGCTTACCCGGCCCTCATACTGGCAATAAATTCCAGAAGGCTGGGAATGGATGCAAACGTCTTCTACACTTTCATGGGGATCAATGTGATCCGCAAGGGCGGCACAGGCAGGTGCAGGTTCGTTCCCGCAGGCCCTATGGGTGCGATCCCCGGAATGTCGTCGTTTGCAAGTTGGATGATGCGGAAAAAAATCGATTCAGCGGGCATTCCGCCGCTCGATGAACTGATGGAAACTGCTCAATTGGAGGGGGTCAAGCTGATTGCATGCAAAATGACCGTGGACATGATGGGCCTTCGCCATGAGGATTTCATCGAAGGCGTGGAAATCCAGACTGCCGAAGAATATTTAAAACACGCACGCGACTGCAAGATCAACATGTTTACATAGGCGAATCGCCGCAGAGGGCGGTGGGACCGCCAGCCGGGTTGGCCACTCAAACCTTCTGCGGCGGCAAGAAATCTTGACAAAATTTTAAGAAACTCGAGGTTAGTTTCACAGAGGTGTTCGATCCGGATGCTGGATCTTTATTCCCTCAATTCCTGTTTTGCAACGCACGCGCCTGTTCCACCTGGTCGTGGACCGGGCAGTTGGCAATGGCCTCCTTCTTTTCCCCCATTTCCTGCGTAGTTCGAAAAATCCAGGAATTTGAATCGGAAAAGCAGTAAATAGCCAGCTCACATTCTTTACATTGTTCCATATCAATATCCTTCAGACCTACCGGGGCGGATTCGCCTCATCGTTCACGCCTTATAAGGCTTCACTGCCTTTTTCACTCTTCACTGCGTTCTTCACTCTTCACTGTCTTCTGCATGTATTCGTCCCATTCGATGGGAAGCAGATATTTCTTGCGGCCGTTGCATTCCTTGCATGCCGGGACGGTATTGCCACGGGTGGATTTCCCCCCCCGTATGAGCGCCACGATATGATCCATCGTCAACTCGACCGGGGGGACCTTTTTATGGCAATAATAGCATTCCCCGCGGGCGGTCTGGCGTTTCCACCACTGGGCCCTGCGCAGCTCCCGGGCTTTTTCTTTTTCCTTCCGGAGTTGCTCGGGCGATACACATGCTATGAACGGTTGCCGCTCTATATCCACGGGCCTTCAATCTGCTCCCCTCTGGGTAATATCCGCCTATTCCTTGGCCGCCCTGATGGCTACATAGAAGGTATTCGTACCTCTTTTGACGAGCAGCAGCAAGGGTTCGCCCTGTTTCATCTTTTCAGTGGCCTGCTTCCAATCGCGAATATTTTGGATCTTCTGCCGGTTCACTTCCTCTATGACGTCTCCAGCGCGCAGTCTGGCTTCCGCCGCCGGAGTCCCCTGTACAAGCTCGGTGATGACAACCCCGGTTTCCTTTTCATCGATCCCGAATTTCTGGGCCAGTTCAGGGGTCAGATTTTGAACCGTTATACCCCACGCGGTTTCACCGCTTGGAGCGACGCTTTGTTTAGCGTTAACCTCTTCGGGCATGGTCCCGATGGCCAATTTGACGGTAACCGGCTTCCCGTCTCGAATGACTTCGATGCTCACTTGGCTCTCGGGTTTGATCGCCGCTACGGTGCGGGAAAGCTGGTTGGCGTTTTCGATCTGTTTGCCGTTAAGCTTCTCTACAATGTCACCTCTTTTGAGACCGCCGGTTTCAGCGGGCCCCCCGGGGACTACGTCGGCTATGATAACTCCCTTTGTCTCCTTAATACCAAAAGATTCGGCAAGATCGGGAGTAATGTCCTGGATCATGATTCCGAGCCAGCCCCGAATGACCTTTCCGGTCTTCAACTGATCGAGAATATCCTTTGCCATGTTGATGGGCGTGGCAAACCCGATCCCCTGGCCCTGGGCTACTATAGCCGTATTTATGCCCACCACTTCGCCGTTCATCATTGAATAGCGGCCCTCCGCTGTTGCCGGGGTTGATCGCCGCGTCGGTCTGGAGAAAATCGTCATACTGGCCGGCCCCTATTACTCGGCCCTTTGCGCTGATAATACCCGCCGTAACGGTGTTGCCCAATCCGAAAGGGTTACCCACGGCTATGACCCAGTCGCCGACTCGAATCGCCTCCGAGTCTCCAAGTTTTGCCGGTTTGGGCAGTTTCCCCTTAAGCTTTTATCTGGATCAGTGCGATGTCTGTCTTGGGGTCCCGTCCGACCACTTTGGCATCATATTCATTTCCATCTATGGTCTTGATCTTGATCTCATCGGCTTTTTCGACGACATGGTTGTTAGTCAGGATCAATCCGTCATCACTGATAAAAAACCCGAACCGAGGGCGTGGGTCTTCATTTGTGCCTGGGGCATCTCGCCGAAAAATTGCTTCCACTCTTTTTCGCCGAAAAATTCATGGAAAGGCGAATTAGGTCCAAGGAAAGGCTGCATCGGATTTTCCTTGAGCGTCTGGGTGGTCGAAATATTAACCACCGAGTCTTTGACCGATTCGACCAGGTCGGCGAACGATGGCGGAACCGCCGAAGAGCATTTGGACTGTAAAAGAGAAAAACGGACCAAATAAGAATGCAAAACAGACAACTTTTGGCAATGCCTGAAAGATTCACACTACGAGTTCGCATGAAAGCTCCTTTCCGAGACTGGTTCGCACACCGGAAACCGACCGCAATTGAAACCAGCTGATTAATAAGGTAATGCTCGGATGTTTTGTCAAAAAAAAGCGACATCTCCTGAGCCGAGGCTGTTTCTGTGTTTCCAGGATCGCTCGAAATGATACCATAGGAACAAAGTATAAACATTGACCCGGCTTGGTTGAAAATCAATCTCCAAGAAGAAGAAACTGAAAAAGGGGCTTATGAAGGCAAAGAAAATGAATCTGATCGATGCCTGCGACAAGGCTTGCGTAATTGTTGTCCAGGCACGGGAAATGGATAAGCTTTACCGCAAAGGAGTCCAATGCCTCGGGGAGGGACAAGCTGCGAAGCGGCGTCATGAGCCTTGCGACCGAAGCGATTGCGACGAGAAGCTCAAAGAGGAGGTTTTCGTCAGCGACGAAAACGTGGTCAGCTTTGTGTGGCGTTTGGATTCAATTTTTGTTGGTGGAAGTGGCCGGCTTAAAGAAAGACAAACTGAAAAGCCTCGCCAGTAAAGCTTTCGGTGAAAACCTGGAAAACAGGCTGCTCAATTGATTCCTTTTTAATTTCGCTTTGAAGTTTCTCGGCCGAAATCTTCTACTACTGTCATTTCACTTGGCAGCCGGCTGAAAAATTGCCTCACCTCGCCGAAATTGTGAAAGACGACGCTCAGGGATACGAACTCATGACCATGCTTGTCCAAACCGCTGGTCATCTGTTCTATCTGAACATCCCCAGGCATCCCGGATAGTACCGGGAACAGCTCTCGTATGCCCATCCGGCCGATCTGGACCCGGAATGCGAGCGGGTGGCGCCAGGGTGCGCCCAGGTCCCAGTGGACCTGAAGCATTTGCTGCACCAAAAGGGAATGTCTTTCGTGAAGGTCATGACAGTCCCGGTGGTGAAAAGTTATACCCCTTTCGCTAAGGGTTGCAAGCACATGGTCCTGTCCGGGCAGAGGATTGCAGCAGCGCGCGAATTTAAAAACAGCCTTGTCCAGACTGGAAACCGTCAGCGTGTTTCGCCCCATGCCTTCCTCTTCGCCCTGCCTGCCCGGTCCCTCAACCTTCTGCCCTCCAGGTAATAAATAACAACCTGCGGGGAGACGAGGTCCTGGCCTATATGGAGGTATAATTCATGGAGGTCTTTTACGTTGAGTATCTCCAAAATCAGCCGGATGTTTTCTCCCTCCAGGACGGATGAGGAGAGTTTATGCTGCACAATTTCCTGGAGCAGAATGTCCCTGCCTGCCTGCTGCGCGAACCTCAGCCGCTTTTGGTGCAGCCGTCTGTTGATGGCGGTCCGCGCTTTGGGGGTCTTACAGAGCGCCTCGAGGTCAGTGTCAATGTCGAGAGGTTCCTCCGAAGTCAGGATTTCAACTGAGTCTCCATCTTTCAACTGTCCGGTTATTGGCGTCCATTTGCCATTTATCAGCGCGCCCTCGCATTTATCGCCCAGTTCGGAATGGATGCGATAGGCAAAATCAAGCACTATGCTGTCCTTGGGAAGATAATAAGTGTCGCCGGCCGGACTATAAGTATAAATTTCTTCGGCTTCAGAGAGCCGGATCAAATCTTTTCGATGTGTGGCGGCGCCCCCGTATTCTCCAATATCGCGCAACAGTTCGCTTATTTCCAGCCAGTGGTCGTCGGTAAGCCCCTTTTGCGACTCCCACGCGCGAAGAATTCCCCCGTTTGCCCAATTCTCCATCTCCACGGTTCTAATCTTGATCAGGTAATTGTTTCCGTTGAGATAAACCCGCGTGTGAAGGCTCTTGTATCCGTTCGCCTTGGCATTGGCGATAAAATCCCGAAGGCTCCTGGGAATTGCCGCAAGATTGTTGTTCACGAGGCCGAGCACTTTGTAGCAGTCTGTGATCTGTTCAGTGTGGAGGATAACGATGATATCAACGTAATTTTCAGGATATCCGGGGTCCAGGGTCCGCTTATGCGGGTTGTAATAGCTTCCGAGTCCTTTGGCGCGTGTGCGGATTTCGGCGGCGACCCCGGATTGGGCGAGAATTTCAGAAAGCGAGGACTCAAGGCTTGCCACGGCAGGCGAGTTTCGCAGGTCCCGCATTACATGGAGGATCTTCTTGCTCTTCTTTGGATAAAGAAAAGAGAGCGCCAGATGGTATAGTTCCCTTTTGAGGGGGTATAAATTCAGCCGCGCCGCAACCGGGGCATACACGTCGACTGTTTCCTGGGCGATGCGCTGCCGTTTGGTCAGTGGAAGGTAATGAAGTGTCCTCAGATTATGAAGCCGGTCGGCCAGCTTTATGATCAGAACCCCCAGCCTGCGGCTGGCGCTTATGAAGATTTTGCTGTGCGTCAGGTCTTTAAGGGAAGCGCGGTCGAGATGATACCTGGCCAGTTTGGTGACCCCGTCCACAAGTTCGGCGACCACCGCTCCGAAGCGGTTCTCAATATCTTCCAGTGATATCCATGGGACGTCTTCCACGACATCGTGCAGGAGGGCAGCTGCCAATAGCACCGGTTCTTTGAAGTGCATCTCTCTGACCAGAATTTCGGCCACCGCACAGGGATGACTGATATAAGGGGCGCCGGATTTCCTGCGCTGTCCCGCGTGCAGCTCTGAGGCAAAATCGAGGGCTTCGAAAAAAAGAGCATTGCCGGGGACGGAAGGATCGAGGCTTTTAGACATGCGAGACCGGAATTCGGCCAAGTCGAAGAAGTGCGTGTCTCCTGCCATTGCAGGAATTGCCAGATCCGATTTCCCGTAAAGTTCAGTCTCTGCCATCTCACCCACTTTTGCATTTTATCCAGAGTCCATTCTACCACACTGAATGGAAAAATTCACCCCTGGCTTGACAAGCGTCATTTTTTGCAGTCTTTAAAAGTACTTTTAAAGTTATACAGTTATAATGTAAATATCAGTATTGCAAATGGGACTGCAATAATGAGGCATTCGGGCTGCATCTGCAAAGCGGACAGGGGACCGGACCTGGAATTCCCATTGTGGCGGCGCGTTTACTGACATTGTCCGACTGGCTGCTTAACATTTTAAGTGAGTAGGATTGGAGGCAAAAAAAATGGATTCTAACGAGTATGTCGAAATCGGAGAAGTCCTCATTAAAACCGACAGGACCCAGGGAAATATGGTCATTTTGAAACGATCCGAAGAAGACAGTCATTATTTTCTCATGTTCGTTGGCGACGCCGAAATTACAGCAATAGCGAAAGAAAAAGGTCTGGTCGAACCCAAACGGCCTCTCACGCATGACATTTACCTGACAATTTTGAAACGAGCCGGTGTGGGATTCGAAAAGATCCAAATTTCCGAGATGCGCGAAAATACCTTCTACGCGAAAGTTTACGCCCATATAAACGGTGAAGTGGTAGTCTTCGATTCGCGGCCCAGCGATGCGGTGGCCTTGGCCCTTCACGAGAAGTGCCCCATATGGGTCCATAAAAAACTGCTCCGCATCGAACTGACTCCCGAAGAAGTCCAGGAATTCGAAATGATCGTCAAGACGGTAAAGTTTTGACTTGCGTGGCGCAATGAGCCCCGGGAAACTATCGTTTGACTTGAAGCGTCGTTTTGGATAGACACTGCCATACGCTCAGTCCTATCCCCGGGGCTGCTCTTAAAAGACAACCAAGCCGGTGGGGACCGGCTTTATTATTTGGGAGATCTTATGGCCATCAGTTCTTCTTCAGCCACATTTACCCGTTTTTTCGTACCCGAACCCGACGTTGAAGATTTCTGGAGCCTGGTCGATGAAAAGCTCCGGGGAGGAGCTTTTGCCGAACCGGACGACTCCCGGGTCGAGGTTGCGGGATTTGCATCCTGGGAGGACTTTTTCGATTCGAATTTCTCCTACGGCTCCTATCGGAAAGGCGAATATGTGGCTTTCAATTTCCGGATGGACCAGAAAAAAGTGCCGGCTATGGTGCTCAAACAGTTTGTGAGGCAATCGGTACAAAAATACCGCGACGAGCACAACGGCAAGTGGCCGAACAAGGCGGAAAAACAGGAAATCCATGAAAACATGCAGGAGTACCTGCTAAACCGTGCTTTTCCTCAGCCTGGCGCAGCGGAGGTGGTTTGGAACCCTGCACGCAACATGATGATCCTGGGGACTGCCGGCGCCAAGATGATGGACGCCTTCCTGGAGTATTTCGAACGGCAATTCCATATCTACCCGGTCCCCCTCTATCATGCTCCCTGGGCCTTCAACATGCTTCCGCTCACAGCGGCTCAAAAGGATATCCTCGACTCCCTTGTTTCGCTCAAGTCCCCTTCCGCCCTGAACGACGGACGTTTCCTCGGTTCGGAGTTTCTTACCTGGTTATGGTTTTACATCGAGAGGATGGGGGGGTCGATTCAGGCAGGGGATAAGATAGCCAACATTCATCTGGGGGAGCGCATGGTCCTTGTCCTGCCGGGCGACAGGAAAGAGCGGGTGGTATGCACTACGCAGGCCAATTTCCTCCACGAAGCCCGAACCGGGCTGCGCCAGGGCAAGGTGGTCGATGAAGCTCAACTGATGATCGTAGTTGGCGAAAACGAATATCTTTTGACCCTGGACAGTTCATTGTGGGCGTTAAAAAGCCTCAAAACCCCCAAGCAGCTTCCCGACTACGGTCAGGAAGACCCCGACGGCCGATTCCTTGAGAAGATGTACTTTATAGAGGAAGTGTTGTCAGCCCTGGAAACGCTCTATGTCCGTTTTCTTTCCGAAAGGCTGACTCCGGGATGGGAAACCGATACGCTTGTGCAACTTAAACGATGGATCGATGAGGGTGAAACGGCGCCCGAGGACGCAAAGGCCCAGCCTCCTGCGCAAAGTTCCCGGTAAGTTTTACAACGGTCGTGACCCGAAAAGCACTCGATGAATAAAATCGGCTTCGGCACATTAACATACCTGATCCATGAACACTGGTTGAGCGCTTTTCTCATACTCGTCTCGCTCGCAACCATGTGCATCGTTTTCGTATTGCGATGGTATGTGAGGCGGCGCATAAGGCAAATGCTGGAAACCCGGTTCGCTGAAGATCACGAGCTGGATCTGCTGCCCCCGCCGGGCGCCCTGGAAAAACAGGCGCTCGCCTTTGTGGCCCAAATCCGAGATGAAGTTTGGGACCTTCCCGAAAGTGAGCTTCAACTTGGATTGGACGCCCTTAATCAGCGGGCCATCGACATCGTGCGCAAGGTCGGCGCTCTCTATCACCCGGAAGCCGCTCAGCCCGAATACGAAGCATCCCTGTCGGATACCCTGGAGCTGGTGAAACGGGTAAGCAGCCGGTTGGCAAGACTCACCTCGACGATTCCAGTGAAATTTATTGGAGACCGCAAACTGAGCGATTTCCAACGCTATTACCTAGTATATCTAAAAATTAACGAAAACGCGGTCTTAAAGCTTTTCAGGAAAAATCCCAAACTCTATAAGGCCGCGAAGTTCGCCATAAATGTGAAAAATATCGCCAACCCGCTCTACTGGGCCGGGCGCGAGCTTACGCGCGAAGGCTATTTCTTCATCATGAGATGGTTTTACCTGACCTTTACAAACGAGATTGGAAAAGAAGCCATAAGGCTGTTCAGCGGAAAGCGGTTTCAGCATGAAGAAGATCGCGAAGCCGCGATCGTTTGCTATCGCCTGTTTCATACGATGCGTAAATGGAGCGGACCGACGCCGGCTGAGTGGGCTGCATTCGTGCGCTTTGTCGCGGGCCATTCCGCGCTCGATTCCG
>CAVRZU010000150.1:0-50830 GCA_963725365.1 uncultured delta proteobacterium
TAATGACTCGGTATGGGCCGCCTCGCCCGGGTATGGTCGAGGGCATAGCGCGGGTGTGCCGAACTTCCCAAAGACATTGACCAACTAAAAGATGGGGAAATCCTGGTCGCCCCCACAACCTCTCCTTCCTGGGCGTCCGCTTTCCAGAAAATAAGGGCGTGCGTAACAGATGTGGGCGGTATGATGTGTCACGCCTCCATTGTCTGCCGCGAGTACGGCTTGCCGGCTGTCGTGGGTACCGGGCAGGGCGACCGGAGTCATCAAGACCGGCATGCATATCAGAGTGGATGGAAATGCCGGTAAGATCCACATCACGAGATAACAACGGATAATCCCGGCCTTAAGTCAACGGCAGGGGGCCGCATTAGCGGCTACGTGAGACTGATTCGATTGAGGTAATCCATGGAAGTCATTTTACGGAAAATCTCGAAGCGATGATTTTTGATTTTGAGGGAACTCTGGTCAGCTTCGAGTGGAAGATTCCCGAAGCGGTTGAAGACGTTTTGAATAAACTCGAGACGATGGGTTTTGCCAGGACCCGGATTTGCTCCAGAAAATATTCCACCCTGTTGCTTGAAGCCATGCAGGTGGCGCCTGAAATAGGAGTTCGGCCTGAAGACGTGCGCGACGAGATCTGCCGTATCTACGACAGCTATGACCAGGATGCCCTGGCGCGCTGGGATCTAAGACCCGGAGCCAAAGATTTCCTGAACGCTCTTAAGAAGAGGGGCATTCGGATCGGGTTGGTCAATAACGTTGGAGGCAAGGCCCTGACCGAAGCTTTGCTCAAGCTCGGTCTGGAGGCCGTCTTCGATGTTGTTTTGAGCCGTAATGACGTTGCGAATCTAAAACCGGGTCCCGACGGTATAAACATGGCGCTGCGCAGGATGGGAGTGGAAAAGGACCACAGCATCTTTGCCGGAGATAGCCTCGACGATGTCCATGCAGCTAGAAATGCGGGACTCAAAGTGATGATCATTACAAACGGGGAGAACGCTAGGCAACAGATCCTGGCAGCAATGCCGGACAGGGTATTCGATACCTATGAAGAGCTTCTTCGCACGATTTAGCCCCCTTGGTGCGCGGTACATGCTGCGCCGCGAAGCTTTGTAAAGCGATTGATCTATAAGCGTTGGTTATGGATGATATAATTCTTATTGAATTGACAACTTTTTCTTATTAATGTTCTCTTAGGCTGCATGATGAAAACTGTCTGACATTCCGGCTCTGATTTCTCTCTATTGCTCCTGTGGCGTCCGGCATTCATACGGAATTGAGCTGCTTCTCCGGGGTCTTTCATTGGACCTGCCCATCTCAAGCTGAATTTATTGTTCCGCCGCAATCGAATATTCGAAATGTAATCTCCATGAAGGCTTAAGAGCCGGGTTCAAATCGGTGCTTCGGGAGGCGGTGGGACTGCCGGCCAGGTGTGCTGCTGCATCCGGCGGCGGCAGGAAAAAGCCTCCCCTGCAAAAGAACCGCGTGATGGCGCCTTAGGGGCGGGGTTTACCCTCGCCAGCTATTAAACTTCAAAAAGGAGGTTTGCTATGGGAGATCAAAAATTCCCTTCGCCCCATGAGATTGAAACTATACCGGGCACCGAAGGGTGGGAACGTATGTACCCTTACCATTATTTGTTCTCAACCGAGGACAAGGAACGTAAGACTTACGAAGAGAACATGTTTTGGTTCAACGACGGGCTGCACTATCCGGAACCGATGTACCCGTTTGATATTATTTGGGATGAGGCGTGGTTTCTGGCTTTGTCCCAGTTTAACACCCGTATTTTTATGGTGCCGCCTGCAATGGGTGTAGACCATCGTATCATTAACGGAAACATTTACATTACTCCGGTCCCCGTGTCCGATCCCAAAGAGATCCAGGCGCGCATTCCCTTGTTCATGGAACGCGCGGGCTACTACTTCGAACACTGGGACGAGCTCCATGACAACTGGGAAAAGAAAATGCGGGAGATCATTAATGAGCTTAAGGATCTTAAGATCAAACCGCTCCCTGAAATGGAAGATCTTTCAGTAGTAACAAAAGGGCTGGGGACTTCCAGCGGTTACGAACTCCTTGCCAACTACGACAAGCTTATCGATCTCGGTATTCGCTGCTGGCAATATCACTTTGAATTCCTGAATCTCGGATATGCCGCCTACGTAACATTTGTCGATTTCTGCACCAGAGTTTTCCCGGACATACCGCTCCAAAAGATTACTCAAATGGTTGGCGGCATCAACGTCATAATTTATCAGCCTGATGAGGAATTGAAAAAGTTGGCCAAGTTGGCCGTTGAAACCGGGTTAGCCGATCAGATCCTGAGCGGGGGTACAATCGATAATGTCAGCCGTCAGCTCAGCTCATCGGAGAGTGGGCGCACCTGGCTCAAAGCCTGGGACGGAGCTAAAGACCCCTGGTTCTACATCTCAACCGGCACCGGCTGGTACCATCATGATTCAAGTTGGAATGACGATCTGAATATTCCGCTCAATTCGATACGGGTCTACATTGAAAAATTGAAACAGGGCCACGGCATCGATCGCCCTCTGGCCAAGATTCAGGAAGAGCGCGAGCGCCTGGTAAAGGAATACCGCGCTCTGCTCCAGACCGAAGAGGACCGTATGACTTTCGACCAGCTCCATAGTACGTCGAAGCTGGTGTTCCCGTATGTTGAAAACCACCTGTTCTTTGTGGAACACTGGTTCCATTCGATTTTCTGGAACAAGATGAGGGAAGTTGCAACGGTCATGAAAGATCACGGTTTCCTCAACGATATAGAAGATATCTGGTATCTGAGGCGCACCGAGATCAAAGACGCTCTGTGGGACCTGGTAACCGGATGGGCCACCGGCAGCAAGGCTTACGGGCCTCTCCACTGGCCAAAGGAGATCGAATGGCGAAAGGGGGTATACCAAAAATTTAAGGAATGGACCCCGCCGCCGGCAGTGGGCAAGCCTCCGGAAACCATTACAGAACCCTTTACCATTGTTCTATGGGGCATCACTAACGAAAGCATGTCTGCCTGGGCAAAGCTCAGAGACATCGGAGACCCGGACAAAGTTACGGAAATTACGGGATTTGCAGGATCGCCCGGAATAGTCGAGGGTATAGCCCGGGTGTGCAGATCGGTCAAGGAAATCGACCAGTTGCAGGATGGCGAAATCCTTGTTGCGCCTACAACCTCTCCTTCCTGGGCGCCCGCTTTCCAGAAGATCAAGGCTTGCGTAACCGATGTGGGCGGTATCATGTGTCATGCCGCCATAGTCTGCCGCGAGTACGGAGTGCCTGCAATTGTCGGCACCGGCCAGGGCACTTCCATCATTAAAACCGGAATGTACATAAAGGTGGATGGAAGTACCGGCAAGGTGAACATCAAAAGATAAATCGAATCGGAGGGGGCGCGGGAGGTTTTCTCCCCGCCCCCTTTTTTCCGATACTGGGCAGGAGGAATCTCAGTGGAACAACGAGAAAAATACGTACTTTGGTTCCAGGAATGCGACTTATCTTCCGTCCCGTTAGTAGGCGGAAAATGCGCCAGCCTGGGAGAACTTCTAAAAGCACAGATTCCGGTGCCGCCCGGCTTCGCCGTGACTACTGAAACTTACGACCGCTTCATCGAAGAAAACGGCATCGATGAGGAAATCAATCGCTTGCTCAAGCCGGTCAGGCCGGAGGATACGGCCAGTGGGGAGATGGCCAGCCGGGCCATTCGGCTCCTGATAGAGAGTAAACCGATAAGCATCGAGCTCGAAGACTATATTGGAGAATTTTACCGCCTCCTCTCCAATCGCTGCCAGGTCCCCGCTGCGCCTGTTGCCGTCCGCTCCAGCGCCACGGCCGAAGACCTTCCCGGAGCAAGCTTCGCCGGCCAGCAGGATACCTTCCTGTGGGTCAGGGGAGTAGACGGCATCTTTCATCACATCCGCAAGTGCTGGTCGAGCCTTTTTACCGCTCGTGCCATTGCCTACCGTAAAAAGATGGGATTTGAGGATACTGCGGTCTCAATTTCGGTAGGGATTCAAAAAATGGTCAATGCATTTACCGCCGGGGTGATGTTTACCCTCAATCCTGCAAACGGAGACCGGTCCACGATCGTTATCGACGCCAACTGGGGGTTTGGGGAAAGCGTGGTAAGCGGCCTGTGTACGCCGGACAATTTTCAGGTTAACAAGGTGACTTTGGAAATCGCCAGGCGCACGGTTTCAGCCAAGGAATGCTACTTCACCACCAATTTTGAAACCCAATGTGTCGAGCAGCACGAATGTCCGCCGGAACGAGCCTGCAATCAATGCATTATTGATGAAGAGGCCATCGAACTGGCTCGAATCGGAAAGCTCATCGAAGCGCACTACGGAAAGCCCATGGATATCGAATGGGCAATTGATAAGGATCTGCCGGCGGGCGGCCGGGTACTGATCCTTCAAAGCCGGCCTGAAACGGTTTGGAGCGGCCGGAAATGCGAGCCTGTGTGTCCGCCGAGTCATCCGTAATGGATCATATCCTTGCCGGTTTGTTGGCCGGGAAGAAGGTTCGTTAACAATTTCCTGAAGGGATTGGACCAAACAATGAAGAGCATGAGAGATTTTGTCAACCAGGGTATGGAGCTTGGGCTGGTAAAGCGTATCAAGGCTGAAGTGGACTGGAACCTGGAACTGTCCCACATAGCAAAACTCAACGAGGAGGTCGCAGGTCCAGCCCTGCTGTTTGAAAATGTAAAGGGATATGATTCCCCCGTCATAACCAGCGTGTGTACGACCACCCAGCGACTGGCGCTGATCATGGGCCAACCAGCCGATTCCAGCCTCACAGACCTTTACGTGGCGTGGGCGAAGCTGGGAGACAATGCCGTTGCGCCAAAGTGGGTCGATAAAGCTCCCTGCAAAGAAAACATCATGATGGGCAAAGATGTAGACCTCTTCAAATTTCCCGTGCCCAAATACTACCCCCTCGACGGCGGTCGCTTCTTCGGGACTGCACACTTTTTCATCACCAAAGACCCGGATACCGGCTGGATTAACCTTGGGACCTACCGGGCCCAGTTGCTGGAAAAGACAAGCTCGGCACCCAATTTATCAAGGGAAAGCATGCCGATATAATGCTGAAAAAGTATCAGGCCATGAAAAAACCGATGCCGGTTGCCTGTGTGATCGGATGTGACCCGCTGCTCTTTATCCTCGGAGCTGCCCGCGTTTCGGCCTTTGTATCGGAATATGATATTGCCGGGGGGATTCGCGGCGAAGCGGTGGAAGTGGTAAAGGGCGAGACGGTCGATCTTCCTATTCCGGCCCATGCGGAGATCGTGGTGGAAGGGGAAGTCGATGCCGACAAGTTCATGGATGAGGGGCCGTTTGGAGAATACACCGGCTACTATTCCGGCGTAGGCACCGATCCCCGCAATTTCGTAGATGTCAAATGCGTTACCTACCGAAACAATCCGATTTTCTGGGGCACTACAGTTGGACGTGCGGTAACAGACACACATATGACAATGGCGCTCTCCTATGGGGCTACGCTATGGCAGCAACTCCTGGCCATGAAGATCCCCGGACTCAAGGGCGTCTACTGCCCGCCTGAGGCCGCCGGGCGCTTTATCGCCATCATCTCCATGAAGCAAATGTACCCGGGACATGTGGACCAGGTCCTTACTGCCGCCATCTCCACTGAAATGGGAGCCTATGGCTTAAAGACAGTTATCGTGGTGGATGAAGACATCGATCCATGGGACATTCCCCGCGTCATGTACGCTGTTGCGTTCAGGTTCCAGCCAAACCGCTGCCAGATAATCAATCGGGGCCGTTCCACTCCGCTCGATCCTTCGCTTCCTATCGAATCCAGGGAGATCACCGGGCGTCTGCTCATGGATGCCACTATTCCTTACGAATGGAAACATAAACCCGTTCCGATCGAATTGGACCCGGAAATGGTCAAGCGCGTAAAGAGCCGATGGGCCGAGCTGGGGCTGTAGCCCTCCTGGCGCATTGGTCATCGTTATCCTAACAGGCGAAAGGGATAGAACGAACCAAACTGTTGAAAAGGAGAACGTAAACCAATGAAGAGCATGAGAGATTTCATCGAAAAGGGATTAGAGAAGGGGCTGGTAAAGCGGGTCACAGCGGAAGTGGACTGGGACCTGGAGCTGTCCCACATTGCCAAACTCAACGAGGAAGCCGGAGGGCCGGCGCTGTTGTTCGAGAATGTAAAGGGATATAAAAGTTCCGTCATTACCAGCGTTTGCGGGAGCACCCAGCGGCTGGCGATGATCATGGGACAACCTGAAAATTCTTCGCTGACCGATCTTTACGTGGCCTGGGCCAAGTTGGGGGAACACAAAATTCCTCCCACGTGGGTAGATAAGGGAAAGGCTCCCTGCAAAGAAAACATCGTTACCGGCAAGGATATCGACCTCTTTCAATTCCCAGTGCCCAAGTACTACCCGCTGGACGGCGGACGCTACTTCGGGACCGCACACTTTTTCATCACCAAAGACCCGGAAACCGGCTGGGTAAACCTGCGGACATACCGGGCACAGTTGCTGGGAAAAGACAAGCTCGGCTGCATGTTTATCAAGGGCAAGCATTCCGATATCATGCTCAAAAAGTATCAGGCCATGAAAAAACCCATGCCGGTCGCCTGCATAGTGGGGTGCGACCCGCTGCTCTTTATTCTCGGGGCTGCCCGCGTCTCGGCCTTTGAATCTGAATATGACTATGTCGGCGGAATCCGTGGTAAAGCCGTGGAAGAAGTGGTGAGGGGCGAGACGGTCAACCTGCCTATTCCGGCCCATGCCGAAATCGTGGTGGAAGGGGAGGTCGATGCCGACAAGTTCATGAATAAGGGACCGTTTGGCAAATACCGGCTACTATTCCGGCGTACGGGACCGACCCCCGCAATTTCGTCGATGTCAAATGCATTACGTCCGCAATAATCCTATTTTCTGGGGCACCACCGTGGGCCGTGCGGTAACCGATACGCACATGACCTTGTCTCTATCCTACGGGGCAGCACTCTGGCAGCAGCTGCTGGCCATGAAAATCCCGGGACTAAAAGCCGTATATTGTCCGCCTGAAGCCGCCGGACGCTTTATAGCCATCATCTCCATAAAGCAGATGTACCCCGGTCACGTGGACCAGGTCCTTACCGCCGCCATTTCCACCGAGATGGGAGCCTATGGCTTAAAGACAGTTATCGTGGTGGATGAAGACATCGATCCATGGGACATTCCCCGCGTCATGTACGCTGTTGCGTTCAGGTTCCAGCCAAACCGCTGCCAGATAATCAAGCGGGGCCGGTCCACTCCGCTGGATCCTTCGCTTCCTATCGAAGCCAGGGAGATCACCGGGCGTCTGCTCATGGATGCCACGATTCCTTATGAATGGAAACATAAACCTATGCCGATCGAATTGGACCCGGAAATGGTCAAGCGCGTAAAGAGCCGTTGGGCCGAGTTGGGCTCTCGAGCTGTCGCGTTGAGGCCATTGATTTGTGGGGCGGGCTTTCCAGCCCGCCAGAACGGCAGGCTGGAAAGCCTGCCCCACACCTGATTATTAAGTCAAACAGCATGAGCTGGGGCTCTAGAGCTTAAGGAGGCACTACATTGAAACCGATAAGATATACCGAGGCGATGATTAATGAATTCTTGGATGCGGGCCACTGGACGCAGGACTATTCTTCGATTCCTGGCAACGCAACGCGCGCGAACTCGGTGACCGGGAAGCTCTGGTGGATTCAAGTACCGCCTGACCTGGTCCGAGGCTAAAAAAGTTGGTGGATGCGATTGCCGTTTCCTGGGTGGAGATGGGCATTCCAAAGGATGCACGCATTATCATCCAGTCTCCAAACAGCGTATTTGGCTTCTGTGCGCATCGCCTGTGAAAGGGCCGGTTGCATCTCTTTGACGGTGTACCCTTACCTTCGAGAGCGTGAATTGGAATACATGGTCGAGCGCACGCAGGCAACCGCTGTGAGTGATCCGCATGTATATCGCAAATTTGATTACCTCGAAATGTACCGCGATCTCCAGAAGCGTTTTCCCCATCTTAAGTATTTTTTTCTCTTCGATGACGAGGTTCCCAAGGGCGCTCCCGAGGGCACTTATTCCATAACCGGGATGGCTCACGCCCGGGCTCAGCGGCCTGTGGATGAAAAGGTGCTGGAGGCGAGGCGCTTTAGCGCAACAAATGATGTGGCCCTTTTGACCACCACGTCCGGTACTACCGGGATACCCAAACTGGTTGAATGGCCGACCGCCCCGCGGGTGTGTACTTCGAAGGGCCGTGTAGATATCTGGGGACTCACTAAAGACGACATTACAGTGGCAATAGCACCCCATGCCGGCGGTGCGGCAGGAACTCTGACGTATTTTGCGGCGCCTCTGGCCGGCGCCAAGACGGTGATGCTCGAGGAATTTTCACCCGAAGAGGCCCTGGCGCTCATTGAGAGGGAAAAAGCCACGGCAATCGGTGTGGTTCCTACCCACCTGGTGCGTATACTGGAGTGCGATACTTCAAAGTATGACCTCAGCTCCCTTCGCTTTATCCGCTCAGCAGGCGGTTACCTGCCTCCTCAGGTCGCTGAAGAAGCCGAAATTGCTCTTAAGGCTTCGATCACCAGCGACCTTGGCACCGCAGGACATGGGATCGGTATCGGGATGCCGGGTGGAAGACACCAAGGACCTGCGCCGTCGAACCGTAGGACGGATGCTGCCCGGCAACAAGGTTCGCCTTGTGGATAAGGACACAGGGGAGGTAGTGCCCGACGGAGAACCCGGCATACTCTATTTCAGAGGGCCCCATGCACCGGCCGGCTATTACAGGGACGAACAGCTTACTGCAACGGTATTCGACCCTGAAGGCTGGACCACTACGGGAGATATCGTCAAGTTCGACCAGGGTTGCCTGTGGATACTGGGACGCGCCAAGGACATGATTATTCGCGGCGGTCAAAACATCTACCCTGCGGAAATCGAGGGCTTGCTCAACGACCATCCCAAGGTGTCGTCGGTGGCCGTGGTGCCCTATCCCGACCGCGAAATGGGAGAGCGCACCTGCGCCTATGTGATTCCCAAGCCGGGCCAAACGTTTGCCTTCCAGGACATGGTGGAATTTCTCAAATCCAAGAAGCTGGCCATGTTCAAGTTGCCTGAGCGCCTGGAAATAGTCAGTGAATTCCCCGCCGTAGGCGATTCGGGCAAAGTCAACAAGGAAGTCTTGAAAAAGGATATCGCTCAGAAGGTGAATGCCAGTGGCTAAACATATATTGATCATTGCTACTCTTGATACAAAGGGGGAGGAAACCCTCTACATGCGCTCGGTGATAAGGGCGCTGGGGCTGAGTCCAATCCTTATGGACATCTCCCTGCGAGGGAGTGCAGACTCCCCTGCGGACATTACTCCCGCCCGGGTGGCTGCTGCCGCCGGCAGCAGCCTTGAGGAGATCTCCGGCTCACAACAGCGTTCCAGGATTACCGACATCACTATAACCGGTGCTTCCAGAATCGCTCAGGAGCTTTCTGCCCAGGGGCGGCTTGACGGAGTTATTGCTATCGGAGGCTCGACCGGGTCGCTGATGGCGACTGACGTGATGCGTACTCTGCCCTTCGGGATACCCAAGATAATGGTCTCCTCGACCGCCGCCCTTCCCGGTTTGTCAACGCGATATATTGACACCGGAGATATCGTCCTGTTCCATTCGGTCATTGAAATCGCAGGCTTGTCAGATATACTAAAAAATGTGATTGATCGGGCAGCCCACGCCATGCTGGGAATGGTCTCGGATGATATCACCTCGCCAAGGGCTGTTGGCAAACGTGCGGTGGCAATAACCATGCTTGGCCCGTGCGAGAAGTGCGCCAGCGCCGTGCACGCCGAGTTGGAAAGGGCCGGTTACCAGGTCATCGGATTCTCGGCCGCAGGTGTTTGTGATCGCGCCATGGAGAAAATGATCGGCGAGGGTTTCTTTCACGCAGTGGTTGATTTGGCTCCAGGGGGTGTCGGTGAACATCTTTTCGGTTTTATGCGTGATGCCGGGCCGGAGCGACTGGAAGCCGCGGGCAAAAAGGGAATCCCTCAGATTATATCCACGTGCAGCGTAAATTTCATGACTCCGTCCAAGTCCAAGTACAAACCGGAGTATCATGAGCGCAGGAAGTACGACCTGGATAAGCTTCGCACGTGGATCAGGCTCTCTCCCGATGAGTTGAAGCTGGTGGCGAGGGCCTTTGCGGAAAAGCTTAACAAATCCACGGGACCCACCCTGGTGATGATTCCTCTAAAAGGGTGGTCTTCGGCGGATGCCCCGGGCCTTCCCACTTTCGACCCCGATGAGGACAGGGTCTTTATAGAGGAGTTGCGAGGTCTCCTGAAGCCCGAAATTCAGCTCTCACTGGTCGATGCAAATATGGAAGAGCCTGAATTTGCCCTGGCCCTGGCAAAGGCCGCACAAGAGTTGTTCAGCGCATCGTAATTCAAAGGAGTAAAAGCATGCTCATCGTCAATTGGATGCAGAAAGACCCGGTAACAATAAACAGCGACATGACAGCCAGTCGTGCGCGTGAGCTTTTTAATGAACTGAAGGTGCCCTTTTTACCGGTGGTCGATGACGGCAAGCTTCGCGGTATTCTGGCCCGCCGCGATATTCGGCAGGCCGCCTCCTTCGTCACTGCTTCACAAAGCGTCCATGAAATGAACTTTTTTAACACGCGGATGAAGGTTAAAGATTTGATGGTCCGTAAACCCATCACTCTTTCCATCCACGACACCGTGGAAACGGCTTTGGAAAAAGGCGTGAAACTCGGCCGTGGCTTTTTCCCGATAATGGACGAAGATAAGCTTGTGGGAACTATAAGCGATCGGGATATTTTCAAGACGTTTTACCAAATCCTCGGGGTGGAAGAGAAACTGTGCGGAATTACCGTTGAAGGCGATAATTTTACACAGGTGATGGGCAATGATATTGTGCGCACCGCTTGCGCCGCCGGGGCAGCTCTCTACAGCTTCTTCATGTTGCCTAGTCCCGAGACTGGGAAAAAACGGCTGCTTATGCGGTTGAGAACATCAAATTTATCTGCGGTCGTAAATGCACTTCGTGAAAAGGGATATCGGATCGTTGAAGTTATAGACCGATCTGAACCGGTCGCAGCTTAGAAGCTTCTCACTACAGAGACGCAGAGGACACAGAGAAAAGCTTGGTATTGGTAAAGGATTAACAGAAATGCCGGTTTCTTTTGACCTTGTTGAATTCCGGTTTCCTCTATGCTCTCTGTGTCTCTGTGGTGAATCCTTTTCCTTCAACTCCTCAGCGGTGGACGAGGGTTAAACATGAAAAAACGTATCATTGTCGGTATTTCCGGTGCAAGCGGCGTAATATATGGTGTTCGATGCCTGCAACTGCTCAAGCAGACAGACTATGAAACCCACCTGATCATTTCCGAATCCGGCAAACTGAACATCGAGATAGAAACCCGCTACACGCCCGATGAAGTCATGTCACTTGCGGACTTCGTTTATGATCACAAAAACATGGCGGCTTCCATATCCAGCGGCTCATTTATTACGGCCGGTATGGTGGTGGTGCCCTGCACAATCAAGTCACTGTCCGGAATTGCCAATTCTTACAGCGACAATCTGCTGGTGCGCGCTGCCGACGTCGTATTGAAGGAAAAGCGAAAGCTCTGCCTGGTAGTCAGAGAAACGCCCCTTCATAAGGGGCATTTGCGCCTGTTGAGCATGGCTGCTGATATGGGGGCTCATATCTTGCCCCCGGTACCCTCTTTTTACCACCAGCCCAAGACTATCGAAGACATCATCGATCAGACCATCGGAAAGATATTCGACTACTTCGGTATTGAACATACCCTGTTTCGGCGATGGAGCGGAGAGGCGTTGGGACCGCCGGCCGGGTTGGCCGCTGCCTCCGGCGGCGGCAAGAAAAAGATACTCTCCCCTGTATAAGAACTGCGTGAGGGGGCCGTAGGGGCGGGGTTTATCCCCGCCCGCCTTGAAGTCCCGCCCGGGAGGTTTTTCAAACAATGATTCTGGAATGGAAAATCCTGGAACGAAAACCCGTTGAGGATCATAGAATTTTCAAGATTCATACTAAAATCGTCCAGTCACCCAGAACCGGCGCTGCTATGGAAGTCAAAGCGATCTCCTTTGGCGACTGGGTCATGACCCTGCCGTTGACCGCCGATGGCAGAGTGGTCATGGTTCGCCAGTACCGCCATGGGATAGAAGGAGTAAGCCTGGAACTGCCAGGCGGCCTGATCGATCCGGGCGACACTTCCCCGGAGGCCGCCGGCGAACGTGAACTCAAGGAGGAAACCGGCTACGAGGCCCCTGAGTATATTTTAATCGGGTCCTGTTTTCCCCAGCCTGCCGTGTTGGACAATCGGGGTTTTTTCATTCTGGCAGGCAACGCCCACCTGACCTGTGAGCCACAGCCGGATCACGGGGAAGATATCGAGGTCGTTCTGCTCCCATTGGACGAGATTCCCCGCAAGATTGAAAATGGCCAAATTTCCAACGGCATGGTTCAACTCGCCTTTCACAAGTACTTTATGAGTGCTTCGATTCGCCTTTGAGGTATTGAAAAAATAGGATATCATTTTCCTCTATGAACGCTTCAACAGGCTCCCCAAAACCCCCTGGCGATTGCTCGGCAGATCTCTCCATAGATCAGACGCTGGAGATGATCGAGGACAGCCAATGCAAGGTGCGTCTTTTGGACATACGGGAGGAAAAAGAACTGCCTGCCGGCCGTATCGAAGGAGCTTTGCACCTGCCTCTAAGCATGCTCGACGCAAGGGTAGAGCAACAACTACCCGATAAGACCAAGCCTGTTGTCCTCTATTGTTCCTCCAGGGGGCCGTTCCCGAAGGGCCGCTGCCCGGATGAAGAGCATGGGATACAGGGATGTAAAGTCCATGGCCGGAGGATTTAAGGCCTGGGTTGAGGCGGGCCGCGAAATAGTGGTCAAAGGGGCGATGGCGGCCCATCAGATCGACAGGTACTCCAGGCAGATGCTGCTTTCCGAGGTTGGTGAAGAGGGCCAGTTGAAGCTCTTTGGAGCCAGGGTCCTGATCGTGGGCGCTGGCGGCCTGGGCAGTCCGATCGCCCTCTACCTCGCTGGCGGCGGTATAGGCGGTTTGGGGATAGTCGATTTCGACACGGTGAATCTGAGCAACATCCACAGGCAGGTCCTCTACAGCACCGCCGACGTGGGAAAGCTAAAGACCGAAGCGGCCATTGAGAAGCTGCGCGAAATCAATCCGGACGCCGCCGTAACTACCTGCCGGGAAAGGTTTTCGCCCGAAAACGCATTGAAGCTGGTCAAAGCCTACGACGTTGTTGTCGATGGCTCCGACAATCTCCAGACGAAGTTTCTTTTAAACGATGCGGCTTTTTTTGCGGGAAAGCCCTACATATTTGGAGGAGCGATCGGCTTTAGCGGGCAGGCGAGCGTTTTCCATCCCCGGGAGGGCGGGCCCTGCCTGCGATGCATGTTCCCGGATATACCCCCGCCAGGCACTGCCCCCACCTGAAGTGAAGTGGGCGTGCTCGGGGTGGTTCCCGGGCAAATCGGCCTGGTTCAGGCCGCCGAGGTTTTTAAATTAATCCTGGGTATCGGCAAGACACTGATGGGGCGGTTCCTTGTCTACGATTGCCTGAGCGCCGACTTCAGGACCTTCACGGTCAATAAAGACCCCGCATGCCCCCTGTGCGGCGAAAATCCCACCATTACGGACCTGTCCGGTGACTACTCCGGTTTGCGGCCCCAATAAAGCCGGACATCGGACAAGCCTGAAACCAAAAAGATTCACCGCCGAGACGCAGAGAACGCTGAGGAAATAAATCCAGCAGATAACATAAGTTACCGTTTTCTCCGCGATCTCTGCGTCTTTGCGTTGGAACTTGATGCCCGTAGAGACGGCCGTGAGCCCGGAGAAACAGCCCCGCCTGCCGAACCCTGTTTTATTGTTTTCCCGACCACTGACCACTTACGACTGTCTTATCTCATTCCCTGTTTCTCATTCTCTCCTTCATGTCGGCTTTGACCTCATCTTTGGTGATGAACCCATCGCCGTTTTTGTCAAGCCGCTTGAATTGCTTTTCATGAAAGGCATCCCATTCTTTTTTGCTTATTCTCCCGTCATGGTCTGTGTCCATCTCACGAAACATCATATCGATAGCCTGATCCATCCGGGGGTCCGTTGCCTGCTCTCCCCCCCTTGGCGGGGGCGATTGTTGTTGTGCCTGTGCAAAGGCGCAACTGCCGCAGACCATGAGAAATGCAGCTGTGATCACCATTTTTTTCAACTGAGCCATTTGATTTTCCCTTCAGTATGAGTATTCGTCAAATCCGAGATTATGTTTTGATATGGAGCAGTTGCATTCAGGATCGCACTGGAGCATTCGGGTGAAGTTTTTCATTACCGTTCGAGGTTTCCATAAAAAATTTGCTTCATTCGGAGAATACCTGCTTGAAATCCTGATTTATGCCTGCTTCATATCCGGGTACTTTTTTCTGGTTTTACAATTTCTTAACGGCTTTCTTAAACCGGTTTTCGACTACCACAAGACTCTCTATGCGATCCTGGCGTTGACGCTTATTTCTATGCAGGGCTTTGCACTCGAGAGGTTGACGAGCGGGATTTCACACGTGGTCCGCCGCACGGGAGCGTTCATTTCAGTGCTGCTCCGATTGTTTCGCCCTCATGAAACAATCCGCAACCCGGCGAATGTTCCCGGGGTATTGGTATACCGTTTCGCGGGCCCGCTTTTCTTCTTCAATGCCGGCCACTTCGCACGGCGCGTTCAGGAACTCATAGATACGGCCGGTTTTCCGGTCTCATTCTTCCTAATCAATGCGGAAGCCATAGTAGACGTGGATGCGACCGGAGCGGAAGCGCTGGTTGATCTGCGCAGCAGTCTCAAAGAAGAGAATATCATGATGGGTCTGTGCGAAGTCAAGGGCCATTTCCGGGAGGTGCTCTTCAACATGGCCCTTCTGGCTGATTTTACGGTTTATCCTTCGGTGGCGGCGGCGCTGCGCGACCTTGGCAAAGAACAACCTGAAGAAAAGAAAAAGTAGGCGGCCTATGGACTTCCTGATCTCTGCAACTCACATTTCTGCGGCTTACCTGATGGGGGTCGGTTTTGTGGTAGGCGTTATGGGCGGTTTTTTCGGGGTCGGGGGAA
This sequence comes from uncultured delta proteobacterium, assembly GCA_963725365.1. Lineage (GTDB taxonomy): Bacteria > Desulfobacterota > Syntrophobacteria > Syntrophobacterales > Syntrophobacteraceae > SbD1. The sequence goes on from CAVRZU010000150.1 coordinate 15,198, forward strand.
GTTTTCTGGCCGGACCCGCGCTATTTGCGGCAGGCATGCCAATGAACTTTGTGGTCGGCACCGATTTGTCGCACATTGTCGGGAAAGCAATCGTGGGGGCCAGGACACACAGAGCGCTTGGAAACGTTGACCGCAAGCTGGCAATGATAATGGTTGCTGGCACCATCGCCGGAGTCGAAACGGGCGCACAATTGATCGAAGCGCTCAAACGCCGGTCTAATGTGGATTTCGTTGTAGGCATCGTTTTCATCGCGGTACTCGTGTCAATCTCAGCGTTCATGGGCTGGGAGAGCATAAAAACGATGAAAACGAACAATACGGCGGACATGAAAAAAGATGTGTCGGCCTTTGGGCACGTTTCAAAAATGATTCACCGTTTTCAACTGCGACCGATGATTTCATTGCCCGACTCCGGAATCGAACGGATTTCACTGTGGGCCGTTCTGGCCGTGGCATATGCCGGAGGAGTGTTAAGCGGGTTTCTCGGCGGGGGCGCAGGCTACGTTCGAATGCCGTCGATGGTCTTCCTGATGGGGGTGCCCACCCATGTCGCAGTGGGCACCGATTTATTTGAAATCATCATTTCGGCCGGCTATGGGACTTTGACCCATGCGTTGAAAGGCAATGTGGATATTATGGTGGCGCTGGTGATGCACACCGGCTCGGCGGTGGGCGCGCAGATAGGCGCCAAAATGACTCAATATTTCCACGGCCCGCGCATCAGGCTGGCATTTGTCCCTTTGCCTCTTATCGGGGCGGCGCTCATGATCTACAGTTTGATGAGCGGACAACATTTCAAATAATGGCGGAAGAAATGAAGATACTTTTTTGCATCGACGATTCCATCCAGTGGGAAGCCTCGCTGCGATTCGGTGCGCAGATCACGGTCGCCTGCCGGGCTGAAACATCGGTGCTGGCAATCACCTCCAGCGCCCGGCGCGAAAGTGCGCTGGCTCAAGCCGTCGTGCGTGCGCAGGATATTTTCAGGGAGCGCCAAATCAGTGTCAAGGCGTTCACAAGAGTAGGGGTACCCGGTGCGCGAAATCATCAAACACACCACTGAGAACCAGTATGACCTGGTGGTGCTTGGCGCACTATGCAAAGGGAAAATGCTAAGCCTTATCGCCCCCTGGTGGATACCCGCACAGGCGGGCAGGGCCCATAGAATTATCGAGTCGGTGGAACCTCCGGTGCTGGTGGTCTTTTGCAGCGCTCCCGAACTGCGTAGAATTCTCCTTTGCACAAGTGGCGACGCTCATACCAACAGGGCCGTGGAATTCGCCGGAAAGCTCGCCCGGTGCATTCATGCGGCCGTTAATTTATTTCATGTTATGCAGGAGCCGCCCGCTGTGTATGCGGACCTGATGGCGTTCGAGGAAAATCCCGACCGCCTGCTGGCATCAAATTCAAAGCTTGGCAGGGCCCTGCGGTATCAGAAAAGTTTGTTGGAGCGGCTCGGCGTTTTTGGCGAGATAAGGCTGCGGCATGGATTGGTAGTGCCGGAGTTGCTAAAAGAGCTGCAAACAGGCGATTACGATCTGGTAGTGTCGCGGCTCCCGCCGAACGAAGACTCTACCGGTATGTGATGGGTGATGTGACTCGAGAGATCGTCAACCGCGCTCAATTTCCCGTATTGGTGGTGCGCACCGGTCCAGGGAAAATTGCGGGCCTTTTCAGGGAATTGTTGACTAATATGTTGGTTTATTTGAAAAGGAGGTAGTATTGGTCTACAATTCGAGCATTTCGCAAAATACTGGGAAAAGGTTGTGCGCAATATTTCCAATTCACTCGCCTTCAGGCTTTTTTGCCTGCTCTTGTTTGTCAGCGCAGTTGTATTCATTTCCCTGACCACAGTCATTATCCGGGCCAACAGGCAGTTCGCGATGGAGGAAATAAGCCTCGCGGCCAAACGCACCAACGAGATGCTTTTGCGGGCGCTGTCGCTGCACCGGAATATGTTGTTCAACAACTTGAAAGAGGTCGAACAGACGATAGACCTCCTGGGCAGAGAGCCCGGAATCGAGGGCATAAGAATTTACGGCAGGAAAGGCAGCATCATTTTCAGCACCGTCCCCGGTGAAATCGGACAAAAGGTGGACGTCAAGGCCGAACAATGCATGGTGTGCCATAGCGGCGGAAAGCCGAACGAATATATTCCGGAAGCCAACAGGTCTCGAATTTTTACCTCCCCGGGAGGCCACCGTGTCCTGGGATCTTTAAAGACAATTCGAAATGAGTCCGCCTGCGCGGCGCCGGGCTGCCATTTGCCGGCGTCCGAACAGAAGGTGCTGGGCGTGCTCGATTCCCAGTTCGACCTTGCTCAATTGGACGACAAGATTCTTGCCACCCGCAACCTGATGATTCTTTACTCGATAGGCGCTATTCTGGTAATCGAATTTTTTGCAGGCCTTTTCATCCTGAGAATGGTGCACAGGCGGGTGATCAAGCTTTTCGAGGGACCGCTCGAGGTCAAGAAAGGCAATCTGGACTTCAGCATCAAGGTCAACGGCAACGATGAAATAGCGGACCTGGCGGAGTCATTTAACAGTATGGTGTCCAGCCTGAAAAGGGCGGAAGCTGAAAACATTGCGCTGTCCAAAAAGATGGTCCAGGTGGCCAAAATGGCCTCAATGGGTGAGCTTGCGGCCACTGTTGCTCATGAAATCAATAATCCTCTGGGCGGAATTTTGACTTACGCCAAGCTGATTTCCCGTCAGACCGCTGCCAGCACCATGACGGAGGAAGAAAAACAAAAAATTTCGGGCTATACTGACTCAGCCATAAGTGAGATCAAACGGTGTGGAAACATCGTTAAAAATCTGCTCCATTTTTCCAGAAGTTCCGAATCGGTCATGGAAAAGATCGACATGCACAATCTTATTGAAAAGAGCCTTGCAATAACCAACCACCATTTCGAAATAAATGGCATCAGCACTGCAACGAGGCTGGAGGCCGGGGACCCGAACTTCGTCGGCAATGCAAACCAGGTGGTGCAAGTGCTGATCGCACTTTTCATGAACGCGGTGGAAGCAATGCCTCGAGGCGGCGCACTTAACGTGGAGACCGCAGATGTGCCCGGCCAGGACTGCCTGCGTGTCAGTGTCCGTGATAACGGCAGGGGCATTCCGGAGCAAATCCGGTCGAGCATGTTCGAGCCGTTCTTCACGACGAAGGAAAACAGTCATAGCGCGGGCCTTGGTTTATCAGTAGTTTACGGCATAATGCTGAGACACCAGGGCAAAATCGAAGTCGAATCCGAACCCGGGCGGGGAACTGCGTTTGTTCTTACATTCCCAAGACAGCTAAAGCCGGGTGGAGATAAGGAATTGATCTTATAGAGTTTTTTACTTCACTTGCCGAAGGCGGGGATTGAGAAGAAATGCCAGATCAGGTGTCAATGCTTATTGTGGACGATGAGACCTCGGTGCGCGAGTCTCTAATGCATTGGTTCATGCCGGAGGGCTACCGCGTCGAGACCGCGGGCGGGGCGGCGGAAGCTCTGGATAAACTGCGCGATTCAAGCTTCGATATTGTACTGCTCGACGTCAAGATGCCCGGAATGGACGGGATCGAGCTTCAAAAGCGTCTAAGGGAAATAGACGGCCAGCTTACAATCATAATTATGACCGCCTATGCCACCGTGGACACCGCAATTCAGGCGCTCAAACAGGGCGCCTATGATTACATCACCAAGCCGGTCGACCCGGACGACCTGAGCAGGCTCGTGCGTAATGCGATCGAACAGCGCCGGCTCATCCGCGAAAACCTCAGCCTCAAGGAAGAAATCAGCTCCCTGATCTCCGTCGATGAGATCGTTGGCGAAAGCCGGCAGATACAGGAGATGCTCAAAGTCATTCAGACCGTAGCTCAAACAGACGTTACGGCTATGATCCAGGGGGCTTCCGGCACGGGAAAGGAACTTGTCGCAAGGGCCATCCACTTCAACAGTAAACGAAAGTATTTCCCGCTTATTACGATAAATTGCGGCGCCATGACCGACACGCTGGTGGAAAGTGAACTCTTCGGCCACGAACGGGGGGCCTTCACCGGCGCTCAGTATCGACGCAAGGGCAAGCTCGAACTGGCGCACAAGGGCGCCATATTCTTCGACGAAATCGGCAACATCGGTTCAAAGACCCAGATGGACCTGCTGCGCGTGATCGAAACGAAGAGGTTCACTCGCCTTGGCGGCAACCAGGTCGTAGAAGCGGATTTCCGGATCATTTCCGCTACAAACAGGAACCTGGAAGAGGCGGTCAAAGATGGGTCTTTTAGAGAAGACCTTTACTACCGATTGAATGTTTTCAACATACAATTGCCCACACTCAAAGAGAGGGCTTCCGACATTCCGCTGCTTGTAAGTCATTTTGTGCGCAAATTCGGCACAGCTATGAACAAGCCCTTTACAGGCGTTGCCCCCCACACCATGGAATGGCTTAAACAGCAGCCCTGGCCCGGAAATGTCAGGGAACTCCAAAACGCGATAGAAAGGGCCGTTGTGGTGGGAAAGCCTCCTTTGATAACTATGGATGACCTCCCTTGTCCCGTCAACTGGCGTTCCTCTTTAGAGGCCGAAGAGGTGCTGCCCCTTGCCGGAAGTTGAAGAACGTCACATTCAATGCGCCCTGGACAGGACCAGGGGTAACGTTTCGCTGGCCGCGCAGCTGCTCGAAGTAGACAGGGCCACTGTTTACAACAAAATCAAAAAATATTGCCTAAGCTATTGAACACTTGGGTTGGGTCCAATATGCTGCTAATTCTCAAAAGCTGAATACTCCCGATGATTCTGCTTCTCACTATTGATTTTGCCGGCGAAATAAAGCCCTTGAGCGATCAACTTGAAGCCCGGTTCCGTACGGAAGTGGCCGTTTCGCCATGTGAGTTCGATTGTTGCGCCTTTCTGGATCAACAGAGGAACCACGTACAACTCTTCCGCACTGGTCAAAGGTTGGAAAAAGACCGGCCGCCATCGGTTTGCAAAGTGCTGGCGGTAACCGGATTGGACCTGTTCATTCCCGTGCTGACCTTCGTCTTCGGTGAGGCGCGCTTGAACGGCCAGTGCGCCATTGTCAGCTCTTACCGCCTGGACAACCGATTTTACGGTCTTGCGCAAAATCCTGCTCTTCTGCGGGAGCGCCTCCTCAAGGAAGCCGTCCATGAGTTGGGCCACACCTTCGGCCTCTTCCACTGCCATAATCCGGAATGCGTCATGAGATCGTCTACCTATGTGGAAGAAATCGATTACAAAAGCAGCCGGCTGTGCGAACGGTGTTTGGATTTGCTGGTGAAATGCTGATGCGGGGAATGAGGGATTGTACTGATAGACCCGGGCAATTTAATGCCCGGGCCTGAAGACAAATGTTAGTATATGTCGAGTAAAAAAAATTCTTGCAGGGCTACTGATAATCTTGACAGATAACTTTTTGTCTTTCTACAGGGATTTTTTGCCATCCAAGCTTCGGACCGCCAAAATAAGTAATGTGCTGCTTTCGGTAACAAACTCCGGGTTTGAACAAGAAACAATAACGATTTGATCGGCCATAGCCGGCGATTGGATATCTGAGGCATAAGAAAATGCCGATGCGAACAACAGGACAAAAAGCAAACTCATTGTGAAAATTAGCTTCATAGGACACCTCACTTTCTGTCTTGAAGAATAATCCCCCCAAATGAGATTCAATATCTAATGAAAATAATCCTGAATGTGTAGTGAAATCGTATATCTATGTGGAAAAAATTGATTATGAAAACATCCGGCCGTGCGGCCGGTGTTTGGTCCGGCTGGTTAAATGCTGACGCGGTGATTAAAGTTATCTTTCTCCTTGATTCTTCGTGTCTTCTCAAGATCGACCTTGGCCCCTTGTACAGATCGGCGGAATGCGGCCGGGTTGTCGATCGTGCTCTTCGTGACCTTTTTTTGGTTCCGGCTTGTCCGGGTTAGGGATATCGAGATGCTGCGTGTTTTCCAATTAGACCTTACCGATCCTGATCATTTTGTGGTCACGCTGGAACTGGTGCCGGGGCGGGAAGCCTCCGGCCGGGCCGTGGACACCGTCGTGGGCATTGCACGGGACGCTTTTGACGATGGACGCGTATCCGCTGTTTCCATCACCGACAATCCGGGCGGCAATCCTTCTTTGAGCCCTGATGTTTTGGCTCACAATATTTTCGAAATCGGCATGGATGTCATTGTTCATTTTACCTGCCGGGACATGAATCGGGTGGGCATGGAGAGTCGCGCACTGCAGCTCGCCATGATGGGTATGAAGAATATCCTGGCCTTGACGGAGATTATTCCGGCAGAGGGTTCGGCGGTCAGGGCGCCCCGGTTTTCGACCTCGATTCGGTGCAACTGCAGATCATGCTCGGGTTGCTGAGCGAGCGCATTAATGCATCCGGCGACCCCGAGGGTTTCTTTGCCGGCTGTGCGGTCTCGCCTTTTAAGCGCACCGAAGGCGAGTGCTTTGCCCAATACGCTAAACTGGGCCGCAAAGCGGCTGCCGGCGCTCAATTTATCATCACCCAACTGGGGTATGATGCCCGAAAGTTCAAGGAATTGATTCAAATTCAAAAGGCTATGGGCATCACTCTACCGAGTTTGGGGTCGGTCTACGTGCTGACCCCCAAAGTGGCAGGCATCATCAATGCCGGCAGAGTGCCCGGTGCAGTGGTCACCGAAGCGCTTCTGCAAAGCGTTCAGGATGAGTGGCGCGATGCGGCCTCGGGCCGTCAAGCGGCGATAGAGCGTGCTGCGAGGCTGGCGGCTGTTCTCAAGGGACTCGGCTATTCCGGGATCCACATTGGCGGAATCCATCGCAGTTTCGATATGGTGGGCCGCATTCTGGATCGCCTGGCGGTTATCGAGGACCAGTGGAAGGAGTTCCTGGCCGATTTTGACTTTCCCGCTACCAGGTGGATTCTATGCCTTTCCTCCTCAATCCGAGGTTGGAGCGGAAACACCGGTCTTCGGCCTTCATCCGCCCCGGATCAGCCTGTTGGAGCGCTTGCGGTATTCACTCTTAAGACGGGTCCACAGAACGTTTTTTGACCATCGCCATCCCCTTGGGTCCATATATCGCAAAGTGGCTAAAATGTTGACACCATGCCGGGCGGCCGGCTATTGATGCACCTGGCCGAAGATATACCCAAGCGCTCTTTTGGCTGCCACAAGTGCGGCGACTGCGCCGTTCAGCATGTAGGTTTTTTTGTGCCCGGAATCCCAGTGCCCCAAACACATCCGCAACGGCGCGTGCGGCGGCAGCAGGGACGGCACTGTGAGGTATTCCCGGAACGGCCCTGTGTCTGGGACCGCGCCTATCGACGTTTGGTCAATGCGAAGCGGACCCGCCAGATGTGCGAAGGATGTGTCCCTCCGCGCATGTGGGAATTGAACCAAACCTCGTCGTGGTTAAATTTTCACCTGCAGCGAGATCATCAAGGCGGCTCCAATGAGATAGCTGAACGGTGCAGGATCATCAAATGCCCTCCTTTAAACGATCCAAGGCATTGATGGGGGGTGATTCTCACACGACGCTCTGTACCACACCGCCGTCTACGGTGAAACTGACGATTCAGCAAAGTTGTATTAAAGACGGCGCAAAAAAGTAGTCACAGCAAATAAGAGATTGTATAGTGGTTATGATAGGACTTGGAGCTTTTTGTCACCAGGTGTTTTGGGAAAGGAGAAACCAATGGAATGGCGTGAAGTGATCGAGCACCCAAGCTTGAGAGACCTGCCCTTCAAGATCGAGACGAACGAATGGGGAAAGATTATGATGACGCCGGCCACGGACATACATGGAATATACCAGAGCCTCATTGACAGATCGCTCGCCAGGTTAGCCAAGGAAGGCAGACTTCCACCGAATGCCCTATTCAAACTTCCAAAGGGGTCAAGGTTGCCGATGTTGCTTGGAGAAGCAGGGCATTCGTCAAAAAGTATGGGGTCCGCAATCTTTTTCTTGTTGAATCCCCCGAAGTCGTCGTTGAAGTACAATCCCCATCGAATAGTGCTGCTGAGATGGAAGAAAAAGAAGCAACTCTATTTCGGAGCAGGCGCAAAGGAATTTTGGCTTTGCGATGAGTATGGAAACATGCGCTTTTTCAATCCTCAAGGGGAATTGAAAAGAAGCGAGCTGTTCGGGGAATTTCCTGAGCATATCGACATCGAATCTGTGTGAGCAGGAGGGCGCCGAAAATGGCGACAGGTTCGCCGGGATCGCGGCGAGAAGCCGCGAGTTTTTTGTCACCAATTTTTATAAAGACACACTACCCAAAGCATACCCCCATTGGCTTTGCAAATTTATAAAACCGCTCAATACCCCTTTTAGGATCATTTCCCCCCTTTTCTCGATGTTTATGTCGATCAGAGCGGCTGGCCAGTGATTCTCACACGATGCTCCGGACCACACCGCCGTCTACGCGCAGCGCTGCACCGTTTGTCGCTGAGGCTTTAGGACTGCATACATACACAACCATGGCCGCCACTTCCTGCGGGGTAGCAAACCGCTTCAAAAGCGAAGTCGGACGCATCGTGCGGAAGAATTCCTTTTCCACATCCTTCGCGTCCATCCCTTGGGATTTCGCCAGGTCCTGCACAAACCGCTCGACACCTTCGGAAGCGGTAGGTCCGGGCAGCACGGAGTTGACGGTCACGTTCGTGCCGGCCGTCATCTCGGCAAGGCCTCGGGCCAGGGCAATCTGGGCCGTTTTGGTTACGCCGTAATGGATCATCTCCACTGGGATTTGCTGAGCCGATTCGCTTGAGATGAATACGATCCGGCCCCAATTTTTCTCCAGCATTTTGGGCAGGTATAACCGGCTCAGCCTGACCCCGCTAAGGACGTTTACCTCGAAGAAAAGCCGCCAATCTTCATCGTCGATCTCGGTGAAAAGCTTCGCCTGATAGATGCCCAGATTATTTACCAGGATGTCAACCGCCGGGACGGCGCCGGCCAGCAGCTCAAAGCCTTCTTTGGCGCCCAGGTCGGCAGCAACCCCTTTAATCCTGGCGCCCTCGTGCTCTCGTTGTATTCGCTCGACGGCTTCATCTACCCTGCGTTGTGAGCGGCCGTTTATCACGACGGCGGCCCCCTCCCCTGCAAATAGCGATGCGGTGGCGAAACCGATGCCTCCGGTTGAGCCGGTGACCAGCGCAACCTTGTTCTTAAGTTCAAGATCCATGTTTTGTTCCTCTCAACCAATCTACATCCGCGACGGCCTTGTAACGGGTTCTGGAAAGGTTAGCTTGGCGTAAACGATCCGCAGAACTGATTCAAGCAGCCTCTCAACGTACTGCCGGACGCCGGCACTCGGAGGCGCAATCCGATCTTAAAGATAAGTAATATCTCGGCGCCGGCTGGTCAAAACCCCGAAACGACTCCACTGGCGCCAGGTTTTCCCACTCAGTCCTCAGTCCTCAGTCCTCACTCCTGAATTCAGGCTCTCCGGTTTTGCGCAGCATCATCAGCAACCCTGCAGCCAATAGCAAACACACCACCAGAAACATGATCCCGCCATCGAAGGAACCGGTTGCATCCCGGATAAAACCCATGACATAAGGACCTGCAAACCCTCCGAGATTGCCTATGCTGTTTATCATTGCAATGGCTCCCGCTGCTGCCGTAGAAGTCAGAAAGGAAGCTGGAATCGACCAGAAAGGACCGAATGACCCGTAGATACCCATAACCGCAATCGTAAAAAAGAGCATCGAGACCGTAACGCTTATATGGGCCAGAAACACGCTGCCGCAAAGACCGATGGCGCCCGTCAACATGCCTGCGACCGTATGATACCTGCGTTCGCAGGTTATGTCCGAGTGGCGGCCGATAACATACATTGCGAAAAAGCCGAAAATATAGGGCGCCATAACGAGGAACCCAACCACCTGGTTGCTTATGGTGGAAGAAAGTTCTTTCACCAGTATCGGCAGGAACAGTGTCACTCCATAGAAGCCGCAAACCCACGCGAAATAGATACCGGAAAGAATCAGTACATCTCGATCGGAAAAGGCCTGCAAGAGCGTATAATCCCTGCGTTCCACCTTCGCGGCCTTTTCAGCCCGGAGTGTGCCGGCCAGCCAGTTCCGTTCGGCCTGATTCAGCCATTTGGCGTCCTCGGGCCTGTTTGTCAAATAGAAGGGGGTGATTATGCCGAGAATAATAGAAGGCACGGCCTCAAGGATGAACAGCCATTTCCAGCCCGGCAATCCCATCGCGGTGGTTCCAAGCAGGTAGGCGGACAAGGGAGCCGTGATAATATTGCAGATCGGCAAGGACATCATGAAAAGAGCTACGGCCTTCGCCTGGTCTCGAGCACGCGACCAGGTGCTCAGATAGTAGATAATTCCCGGGAAAAAGCTCGCTTCGGCAACGCCCAGAAAGAAACGCACTATATAGAACTGCATCGGCGTGGAGACAAAAGCGGTCAAACCGGAAATAATTCCCCACGTGATGAGAATCCTGGCAATCCAGATCCTGGCGCCAACCTTTGCCATGATCAGGTTTCCCGGCACCTCCATGAGAAAATAACCGATAAAAAAGATCCCCGCCCCAAACCCATAAATTGCATTACTGAACCCCAGGTCCCTGTTCATGGACAATGCCGCGAAACCAATGTTAACCCTGTCCAGAAAAGCCACGATATACAAGATGCCCAAAAACGGTATTATCCGGCGGAAAACCTTTTTAACGGCGCGCTTTTCAACAAGAACATCATCTTCGGATTCTGCTGTTTCAAGGGCATCATTCACAATACTGCTAATCCCTTCAGGTTTGCCCCCTAACCCATCACCCATCACCCATCACCCCTGGTCTCCACTTTCCACCATGGCGGCCTCACATATTACTCCGGTTGGCGCCCTATGCAAAAACTGAAATCCTCCGGCCCGGTGTTTTCTCGTTTTCAATATAAATTTCCGACGTGGCAGGGTTCGACGCCGAAACGGTTCCAGTGTCTTCGGAAAAAAGAAGAATGCAGAATATGATTCAAATATTGGAAGGTCCGGGGTAGCTCACAGCAGAACGCCATATAGGAGAGGAAGGTGAACTTTCTTCACGTGCCCGAGGACTACTAAGTGGTGGAAACCACCGGGGAAGCGATGGTCTCATACTAACCTCCTATGTGAAAAAATTAATCGATGAGGCGGAGCTGTTTTCGACAACTGCCGGAATTTACGTTGATTCTAAGGCCTTTTTTATTTCCCTTCGATACATATATGTATTGGTATTTTCCCGATTTGACCCAATTAAGAACGGTCTGTATGGACACACCTAACTCTTTGGCCGCATCCGACAATGGGAGCCAACCCCGGGGTGGCTTTATTAAATATTCTCTTATGGGAGAGTGCATAAGCCTCATCAGTGTTCAAAAAAGCGGCCTGGGGCCAGGCTTGAACAGGGGTATCGAGCTCTAGTGATTAACGGACCTTTTCTTCTACAGTGACCAGTCGGTCATTGCCTGCAAACCCGCATGGATGCTAGGTCGATTTTTCAAATGCTCGAAAATGTAGTGCCACAGAATTCGCTATTTTATCTTGAATTCATGCTCCATTGTCCAATAAAATTGAAGTGTCCTGATAGGGAGGCTTCAACATGTTTGCTCGAACTAAAAAGTCCGGTAAGTACGAGTACCTCCAAATCGTCGAGAACCACCGAGAGGGCGCCAAGGTCAACCAGCGGGTTATTACAACGCTTGGCAGGCTCGATCAAATGCACGCCAGGGGAGCAGTCGAAACCCTGGTTCGCTCCCTGGCGCGTTTTTCTGAACAAGCCCTGCTTATCCTTTCCGGCAGAAGCGACATTAGCGCCGAATCCATAATGATAGGCCCCGCTCTAATTTTCGAGCGGCTGTGGCAGGAACTGGGAATTCAAAAAGTCCTCCAAGGGCTTCTTTCTGAAAGATTTTTCAGTTTCGATGTGGAACGGGCGCTTTTCCTGACCGTCTTTCACAGGATGATGGTAAGCGGTTCGGACCGCTTCTGCGATAAGTGGCGCAGGGACTTTGCAGTGCAGGGAGTCGATGATATTGCGCTCCATCACCTCTACCGGGCTATGGCCTTTATCGGAGAGGAGACCGAAGACCAGGAAAGCGCAACTCCCTTGGCTCCCAGATGCACCAAGGATGTTGTTGAAGAACGGCTTTTCTTGCTAAATCGCCACCTCTTTTCCGGACTGAATCTGGTTTTCTTCGATACAACATCCATCTATTTTGAGGGAGCGGGAGGACAAATCATTGGTGAGCGGGGCTTCAGTAAAGATCACCGCCCCGATCTCAACCAAATGGTGGTCGGAGCTGTCCTCGACGAGAATGGACGTCCTCTGTGTTGTGAGATGTGGCCCGGCAACACTACCGATGTGAAGACGTTGATCCCGGTTGTGAAAAGAATCAGGGCTCGTTTCAATGTATCCAAGTTCTGTATCGTCGCCGACCGGGGCATGATCAGCAAAGAGACAATGAACGAGTTCGATGATCCTAAAAACAAGGTCCCCTACATTTTGGGGGTTCGAATGCGCAACGTTAAAGTAGTTCGCGGGGAGGTCCTCTCGGATACACGGGAGTTCCGGGAGATTCGCTCCGAGGGTAAGTCCTCCAAGGATTCGTCCCCGCTCCAGGTCAAGGAGGTGCGCGTTGACGGAAGACGATACATCGTGTGCCTCAATCCGAAACAGGCCAGGAAGGATCGGGCCGACCGGGAGGCCATTTTGGCCTCTCTTGAGGAGCAACTCAAGAAAGGAGACAAAAGCCTGGTTGGCAATCGCGGCTACCGGCGCTACATCAAAAGCGAGAAGGACGTTTTTTCCATAGACCGGGAAAAAGTCGAAGAGGAATCCCGTTTTGACGGCAAATGGGTGCTCACCACCAATACCAAACTCCGTGCGGATGAAGTGGCCCTGAAATATAAGGAACTCTGGATGGTGGAGCATACTTTCAGGAGCATGAAATCGCTTCTCGATACCCGGCCGGTCTATCATCGCCTGGATGAGACTATAAGAGGCCATGTCTTTTGCAGCTTTCTCGCCCTCGTGCTCAAAAAAGAACTTTACCGGCGCCTTGAGGGATCAGGGCACAGCTTCGAGTGGGCGGAAATCAAACAAGACCTCAAAGCGCTGAGCGAAACGGTGATCGAAGAAGACGGAAAACGCCTGGCTGTACGCAGCCAGTGCAAGGGTACCTGCGGCAAAGTGTTCCAATCCGTAGGCGTGGCGATTCCTCCAACCATCCGCGAAATCTGATTTTCAAAGAGCTGGAATGTAGTGCCAAAAAAGTCAAGTGCCTATCTATGTTGCTGAAGTTACTAAATAAGTTTTACGATACTGTAGAAGATGAGCTTTACTGCTGCCGTTCCGAGCTTGTCCTTTTAGAATGATGCGTCCGGCAGCGCAAGGTCCAAGTTTCATTCTCGTTCAAACCGCGTACGAAGACGTGGCGGCTGGGCTTGAACGCAAATCCGCTGTCTGTTGTTGATAAAGCACTTCCGGAAATCCTGGATTTCTAAAGGACCATGGCTCGATCTTCCTTAACTCATCCTTTTACCAATCCGGGCAGGAGCTTGCCTAAACCGCTGACGAAGATTTCAACGGCGATGGCGGCAAGAAGCAGACTCGAAATACGTGTCACGATGTTGATCCCGGTTTTCCCCAGCCGTGCGCCTATAGGAATGGCCAAGCGAAGGCAAATCCATACGGCTAACGCAACCATCAGGCAAATCATTATGAGAAAAGCTTTATGCGCCCAGGGGGTAGACTGGTCGGCAAAAATGATCACGGTGCTAATCGCGCCGGGACCGGACAAAAGCGGTATGGCAAGCGGTACGACGGACACGTCCTCTTTTTGCTCCGCCTCCGTGGCTTCTTCCGGTGTCGCCTTGCTCCAGCTGAGCCGAGCATGAAACATGGCTATGGCCATAAGCATGACCAATATTCCGCCCGCTACTTGAAACGCGGCCATGCTGACGCCAAAAAACCTCAGCAACGATTCTCCAATTACGCACGCTACACCCAGAACTATGGCTACTGAAAAAGCGGTGCGTCTTGCGATCCGGCGGCGCTCCTGTTGTGTCTGGTTGCCGGCGATGGTGATAAACAAAGGCAGCGCGCCGATAGGATTTACGACCACCAGTATGGCGGTGAAGATCTCTACGTACTTAGCCAAGGAAAGCATTTGTCATAACCGTTTTCGATGTGAGGTCCACATGTTCAGGTGCTGCAAGTTGCAGAATATAGCACAGCCCCTGGAAGATAAGATCACTTTCCGCAAACATCCTTTTTTTAATCGCGATCCGCCATCTACTCAGGGCATTGACAACCAACTGGGGTATAATAAGACTGCCGTTCGGGCAAATCACTCGCTATTCCCACAAATCACTCACTGTTCCTTCAAATTACTTGCTTGATATGGAAAAACGTTCGGCAAAAACCTGCAATTCAACCCGGATGGCGGTCTTAGGAGGGCGCTATGGCGAAGACAGTAGTGATCATAGGAACGCTTGACACCAAAGGAACGGAATTCGCCTTCATCAAAGAAATCATTGAGAAAGAGGGTCTCAAAACCCTGGTCGTCGATTTCGGCGTAATGGGAAAACCGGTCTTTAAACCGGATATTCCACGCGACGAAGTGGCCGCGGCAGGAGGCGGCGACCTGGCGTTTCTTTCTTCCGGCGAGCACAAAGACCAAGCCATGAAGGCAATGGCGGCCGGACTTTCCTTAGTTGTCCGCAAACTCTATAACGAAGGCAAACTGCACGGAATCATCGGCATGGGTGGGACTGGCGGCACATCCATCGCCACGGTCGCGATGCGCACCCTGCCCGTCGGCGCCCCCAAAGTGATGGTATTGACAGTGGGCGGCTGTGATGTCAGCATCTACGCGGGGACCAAGGACATCACCTTCATTCCTTCGATTGTGGACGTGGCCGGCATCAATCGAATCAGTCGGCAGATTTTTTCCAACGCAGCAGGCGCTATTGCCGGGATGACTAAAGGGGAGGTCCCGAGGAAGTCTCGGAAAGGCCTTTGGTGGCGGCATCCATGTTCAGTAACACTACCACTAGCGTCAACCACGCTCGGAGCATCCTGGAAGAAGCGGGTTACTAGGTGTTGGTCTTCCACGCTACGGGTGCTCCGCTATAAAAATATAAAGGGCGTCCCCTAATCCGTCCCCTAATCCGCCTTGACTCGATCACAGATGTTCATGCCCGCATCGATAGTTCCAATCCATCGTCTATGGGCAATTCGTTAGACGTGTATCCATTCTCTGGGTTACGCACATAGGTCACATAAGGTTCCAACATCTCCGGCATGATTTTCAGATCATCTGCGACGATAAGGCTGCCGGAATTGAGAGCACGTTCCAGTTTCTTCAGCATGGGAAGATAGAGAGCTTTCCAGCCGTCGAGCATCAAGAAGTCAACCTCTGTCACGTCTGATATGAAACCACCGGGGGGGCAGGGCGGGGTGTGGATCAGGAAGATCGGGAGATTTTGCCACAGGCTCTTCCATGATTGAAACCATCGGGGAGGTTTCCGGCATAAAATCCACACCGGAAACTCGGCTGATTTATCCACGCGCTAATCAATTAATAGAATCCGCTTCGCCATGGCGCGCCTGCAAGACATGAAGCCTGCGGCTTCGAGCATGTCATGTCCGCGGCCATTGACCTGATCGGTTTTCATCAATCCCAGCGAGGCCGAAACCTCCTATTGGCCCGGCTAAGGTTGACCGAAGCGAGATTAGCCCTGAAGAGAAAAGCCCAGAGATCTGCGCCGCTGAAGTTTGCGCCGCTCAGATTGGTCCAACTGAGATTGGTGTAAAATAGATACGCCCGACTAAAATTTGCGCCGCTCAGATTGGCCCCCCGGAAATCTGTCCCGCAAAGATCGGCCTCACTGAAATCGGCGCCGCTCAGATCGGCCCAGCGTCGATTGAAGTCACAAAGTTTGGCGCCGCTCAAGTCAACCCCACGCAGGTTTGCACCGCGGAAATCGGCCTTACGAAGATCAGCGCCCCGGAGGTAAGAGTTCTGGATGTTTACGTTTTGGAGCAGCACGGGATGCGCCGGGTTATGTTTTCTCCACTCATTCCACTCCGTCATGTCGTGCCTGGCGGAACATTTCATCAGCAGATCGAACTGCTCCCGGCTAAACGCTGCGCCCGCTTTTAGCGTCTTGGCTTTCATCCGGAACATGCCGAACTGCTCCCGGCTGAACCCCACGCTCGCTCTTTGCCTTTTGACTCCTATCTTGTACATTTTAAACCTCCCGGGTTAGGGTGAATGGTAGTTCTTTAATGACACAAAGCCACCCATAGCTCATTACTCTCAACAACAGGAGGAGTCCGGCACCATGGGTTGAACCTTTGTTCTGCACCATCAAACGTTACCATGCCCGCCATCTGCAGGAACTCGGGCATAAAGTCGATACCACGCCGTTCAACACAAGCGGCCTACAGACATTTTCCGGGCAGCCCGGCGTCCCTTGATATCATGCAGCCAGGGTAATCTCGATTTTTTCCACTCCTTTCACATACCTCGATCCGGTGAAGTAGTCCTGGGTGGAGATGAGTTCCGGGTGACCTTGCCCCGCGCACAAGGATTTTCCATTTTTTTCGACCAATATCATCACGCCTCCGCCAGTCGGAGTGTTGAAGATCTCCTGCCATGAAAAGACCACCTTATAGCCGTCGCTTGCCGATGCGATGATTAACATCTTTTTTGTGTCATTATCTTCGTCCTTGATGACCTCGGCCATTCTGATGACATTTTCGAGAAGTACCCCTTTGCCATTGGCAATGCGGCCCTTTGGATCACCGCTGCCGCAGATTATCGGAAGATCCTGAATATCCTCTGCATCCATTTTGCATAACTCGCTTATGGGTAGAATGAGAGGATGTTTGACTCTTCCGGTTACCGTGACTGCATTACCCGCCTTTGGAGCTTGTACACTCTGAATCTCGGCGCTCATGACACCCCCTTCATTTCGGTCACACTGGTTACCCGCGAACACAAGGTTTGATATCCACAATCGGCGTCATGTCCAGGATGTCGACATTTTCGACCTCCCACCAGAGAACAGCCCAGCGGACGATCTGCTGGTAAGGCATCCTCCAGCCCCCGTTTTCTCGGACAAGCGTTTTCGCCACGTATTTTCTGAGCCTCTTTTCCTCGTCCGAAGTCATTTCACGGATCATCCAGCGCATGGAATTGATGGCATCTTCGATATCAGTGAAAGTCTTTTCGTGCCTACTCGTGGTGAATGACACATTTGCAAATATCCCGAGTTTTCGAAGTAAGTTGTAGACCAGGATGTAGTCGGCCCCGTGGCAGAACTTGCGGCCAACTGCCTCGACAATTCTACGGTCGTAAGGACCGTCATCCACGAGCGTTGAGATGTAGACTCTTTTGCGCGCATGACGCTGTAGTTTGTCGATAGCGGCTTTAAGGTCGTCTGTGACTAGAGATCGGGAGGCGAGCGCCACATCATGGATGCCGATGCCTAGTTGGTCCCAGTCGTCTTCCCATCGACCGTTGACGATCTTGATATTACGGATGTTCTGCTCTCGACACCGGTCCTTGAGTAAAGAAAGCATGACCGTTGATGGGTCCAATGCCGTGATTCGCTGAACAGAGGGTGCGAGTGGGACCGCCAGTGTCCCGGCTGCACACCCGATATCCAAAACTGTCCAATGAGGCTCGGGCTTCATAATCCTCAGGAATTGACCGACATATTCGCTGGCCGCTACGTGACGCGCGAAATCGGGAGCCCGTTTATCCCATGATTTGAGGTTCCGTAAGGCGGGACGTTTTTCGACCTGAACCCTCCGCCACATCTCATTCCAGTCAATGTCCGGCAAGTTCATGGCACATCCCCTTCAGTTCAGAGTTGATGAAACCATCATGGCTTAACGGTTGCGGAACGTCAGCGAGCAGCGTGTAGTAGGCGACTCCTCGTGCGCATGGTTTGCAAAGGGGTGTGTCGCCCTGATACACATGGCGACTATCCCGCACCATTTCGCCGCAATATTGGCACGTCACCATCTCAAGCGCCTTGCCTGGGAGATCCTCCGGACAAAGCTTGATGCTCACCCGTTGAAGCATCAGGAGGTCAGCTTCGGGGATCATGGTCAGTGCAGCGACGTTTGCCCGCTTCTCTTTCATTTCGCGAAAGGAGGTTTTCGCAAGCCGCTCCACTTTCTCATTGGAATCTGCCCGCACACTCACGCGCACGGCATCGCCCGACTGAGTTTCGATGAAAGTGGCGGCATTCTTGCCGTAGTCCATCATCTTTATGCTACGTTTCCCGGGAGTACGACCGGTTGCGGCAATTATGCCGTCCACTGGGCACCGATCAGTCTCTACAAAGATGACCAAATCCTTTCCCGCATGGCCTTTTGGATCTTTGATGCCCAACTTCCCTAAGCCGGCAACGGCCATTCTAACACCGAGTGTCAGTCCTCCACACAAGTGCCCGTGGAATCTCATCGCTTCATCCAAAATTTTCCTCAACTCCCCATTTAACCCGTTCATCATACACTCCAGTTAGAATCGACGGTTCGCCACCCCAGTATTTTCATCCGACTCACTGCAGGATAGACGGTGCGAGAGAGAACCGGGTCAGCAGCAGCTTTTCGATCGACCGTCACATTTCACGGGGGTCAGGAAAGCAAAACGAGTACCAACGTAGTGTTTAAGCGACATTGTATACGATACAAAAGTCATATGCACTGTTTTTAAACGCAGTCCAGTCATTTTTACACTACATTTTTGTGTGTAGACCTTACATTTTTGAAGGGCCGCATGACGAAACGGGATGGAGAAATCTTTGGAAGACAGAGCTTTATCGTGGGGTTTCCCAGCTTCTGTGGACGAAAATTCCGTTATGATTTTATTGGTAACAAAGGGCCAGCGTCTCAGACCTTCGGCATTTCGGTCCCCCAAGTTTCCAGGAGGACGGTCTGCCCTTGTTGTTGGAATCGGTTTTGCAAACTCTGTCGTTCACCCTCGATTTTGGGGCAAGGAATGCCGTCCACATTTCATGAAGGGTAGGGAAAATGAACTCTCAGCTCCAGAGACTGATAAATTCGATACAAAAAATGGGTGCGGAAGAAGACAGTCTTCCACGGCCCGCGAGAGCCGATCTGCTCCTCTATGCTCCATGTCCCGTAAAGCTTGTAATAAAGGATCATATCGACCGGATTGTCGAGAAATGCAGGAAGAGCAATGTTGACGTTTTTGTTCATCTCCCCATGGGCTGCACCTCCGTTGCCCCGTTCGATCCAATTTACAGGGAAAAAGATCCCGATAAGCTGCCCTCTATCATTGCTTCCATCGGATTCGGCGACTTCTGGAGAAAAGGAATTCGTCGAGAGGTTCGTACGCTCGGGACTTTTCGAGTCGGTGCTCCCTGCGGCGGTTAATCCCATGCACGTCCAGGCAGGGATGATCGATCCCGGACGCAACTACACCGTTTACGGAGTCACGCCCTATATCTTCCTGGTTGATACGAGAAGACTGGGTTCTTTGCCCGTTCCCCGCTCATGGGAAGAACTGCTTGAGCCAATGTACAGAAATGAAATTGTCATGTGCGGGGACGGCGATGACATGGCTGATGCAGTGGTCCTTAACCTTTACAAGGAAAAGGGCATTGAAGGACTGCGGCGTCTGGCCCATAACGTGAAAAGCATAATGCATTCGTCGCAGATGGCGAAAATAGCCGGATCGTCGGACCCGGACGCCGCCGCCGTATTCATCATTCCATTGTTTTTTGCCGAGAGCACGAGGCGACACGATCATGTTCGGGTGGTCTGGCCCGAAGACGGGGCCGCAGCAAGCCCACTCTATTTTCTTGTCAAAAAGAAGGACAAAGAACGCCTATCAGAACTGCTCTCCTTTTTTACTACCGGGTTTGCGTCCATCAAAAGCGCTTCATGGTTTGTACCTATTGGCCAAACTGATTTGACGGGATTTCCCGAAGGCGCGAAGCTCAAGTGGATTGGCTGGGACTATATCGTGAAGAAACGACATCAACACACTCCGGGACGAATTGAATCTCTCATTTCGGGCAGACCAGAAAGGGCTTCGATGAGACTCATAACCGTAGCGGGGCCGCCTTCCTGCGGCAAGACATCTTTGCTATCAAGTCCTGCACCCATCTCATCGCCGGAGGAACGTCCTGTTCGGTCATAAAGTTCGACTGCCTTCAGAGCCGGGACGATGCTCTATACAGAGCAGCGAATATCCCGGTAACTGTGGCTCTCTCGGGCGGATTGTGTCCCGATCACTTCTTTGCAATCAACATGGAAGAAGCTTTCGATTGGGCGCTCGAATCCGGAGCGGACTGCTGCATCATTGAAACGGCGGGACTGTGCAATCGTTGTTCGCCGCATATTCAGGGCCTATTGGCTATATGCGTCATAGACAACTTGATGGGTATCGATGCCCCCGAAAAGATCGGCCCCATGCTGCGGATGGCGGACCTTGTGGCGATCACCAAAGGAGACATTGTCTCCCAGGCTGAACGGGAAGTTTATCGATACCGCGTCCGCCAGTGGAATAAGCGGGCAATTATACGGCACCTGAACGGGCTTACCGGCCAGGGTTGCATGGACTTTGCCGCTATCATGGCCGAGGCGCCTTCCGTCGACTCTGTCACCAATATGAAACTCAGGTTTTCCATGCCTGCCGCCATCTGCTCGTATTGCCTGAGCGAAAGGAGAATTGGGGCAAAGTACCAGAAAGGAAATGTGAAGAAAGCCTCATTTGGAAAAGCCTTATGAAATATCGACAGCAAGCTCTGGAATGCATCACCGTTATTGCGGGCAGGGACAAGTCCTCGGTAAGTGAAACGGAAAACATGGTCTTCCGGACTGGAGAAATATCCGCGCTTCTCGGACCTACAGGTTCGGGTAAGAGCCGGTTTCTGTCGGACATCGAGTCACTGGCGAACGGGGATACGCCGACCGGGCGCAAACTTCTTCTGAACGGGATAATGCCCGATTCCGAAGAACGCTTTGCTCTGCAAGGAAGACTGGTCGCCCAGCTTGCCCAAAATATGAATTTTGTGCTGGATATGAAGGTGGCGGACTTTATCTTGACGCACGCCGAGAGCCGCCAAGTCCCAAATGCAAGCGAGATAGCGTCTAGAGTAATTGATGCGGCTAACCGGCTGGCGGGTGAACCTTTCAGCCCGAGACATCAATTGACGCAGTTGTCGGGCGGACAATCTCGGGCGTTAATGATAGCCGATACGGCGCTCCTGAGTTCCTCGCCAATTATCCTCGTTGATGAGATCGAAAATGCTGGTGTGGATAAGCAGAGCGCCCTGGAGCTGTTGGTAAGAACCGACAAGATTATCATCATTGCCACCCACGATCCCGTGCTAGCCCTTTCCGCAAACTGGCGACTCATTTTCCGGAATGGAGGCGTTAAAGAGATATTTGATCGATCAGACAACGAAAAAGAGATTCTGGACAAACTTCTCGACGTGGAGCTAAAGATATCCAGAGTACGGAATGCGCTACGCAGCGGGGCCTCGTTAAGCCTCGATTAGCCGGGCAACGGCACCTTGGTCTGGAGGAGGCGATAAATGAACTTGCACGGTAGATTTGCCCCGCGCGCCCACTCTCCTTCGTGAATACTCCGGACGTACGCAAGCCTCGCGATAGTTCAACGCATTGATGAGAGCCAGTCCCATGCTGCGATGCAGTGGCACGGGACTCTTAATTTACCCCAGCAGTTCGACCACCCTTTCGCCTTCATAATCCAGATAGTCTCTGTTCATCGAACAGCAAGGGTTATCGCTTGTCCAACGGAGAAAAGGGCAGGACCCTTTTCAGGCCCTGCCCCCGTCAACGCTACTCCTATTAGTGCCTGTTGGCCTCATTGGGCCATGACGTGTACACCACTATTTCGTCGACATTCGAGACCCACCTGCCCGCCGCAGTGTCGTTGGGGAGTGTAAGACGGGCAAAACCGTTGTCACCAGCAGCGCAGGTTGTACCACAGTTAATCGAGGTGCCTGACGCGCTGCTGATCGCCAGCAAGTCAAACTGAGATCCGATCTTATGGGTCACCTCATACATTGATAGAACTGTGGCGTAGCCATCGGTTGCCGAAATGACGACGTAGCTATTCATGTCTCTCGTGTCAACGCCTGAGGCCTCGAGTACGTTTAGCAACGTGGGTCGAGTCCAAATCCCGTTGGTGTTGTTAGTCGATGAAGAGGCATTGAAGGTCTCTTGCGTCATCGCCTGTAGGTCAGCGAGATTATAGGTCTGTGGGGTGATCCCTTAACCGGAAACAACGAGCAAGGTCGAGAATGGGTGTATCGTTTCCACGCCTTTTCCGATAGGAACGGCCTTGACGACATCGATGTTGAACACGTCTTTAACCGCCCTCCCCTCGCCGGCCAGGTCATATCCACCTTTCTTGTTCAACGTGAGGGTAGCCCCCGTACCGACCGGGGCGAAGTTCGTGTCCAATTCGCCCACGGAGTAGAGTGCCCTGGAACCGTCGAACCAGGCGTCTTTCCGATTATACGCCGTTTTCCTTCTCAGTCCTCAGTCCTGAATTCCACCCTTGTCCTCCGTTATCCGTTAAGCGTTTATGACCCGATTCACCAATGACTTCAGTTACTCTCAGAATACACGGTAATTACTATCCATCCAAAATACCGGATTATGCGCCTGGAGAACTCCTAACTCCTAACTCCTAACTCCTCACTGTTCACTGTTCCAGGGATCTTTGAGAACCAAATAGATGCAAGCCTGTTGCAATTTCTTTATGGGGCAGGCTCAATGCTGTTGACTTTAATTAACAGAAAAAAAGGTGGGCACGATAAAGCCTGTGCCCACCCATCTTCGATCCTTGGTTTCTTATTGCTTCGCGTCTTCGCGGCTTCGCGCGAAATAAATTGCGCTCTTAGGCACTTTCCGCTTCCGCAGCCCAGAACTCCTTCAGGGTGTTTGTTCCAACTGCGGGCTTTTCTGTCGTCATCACCGGCAGGCGGTTGACCAGCCACCTGAATATCCAGACTGCCATAGCCACCAGGGACACCGAAACCGTTATTTCCATCCAACTCGGGAAATAATGGGGGCTGACCTGCCAATTCATCGCAATCATTGAAACATTAAAGCGGTTGAAGAGATCCGATAACGGTCCATGCCCCGGTAATCCTCACCAGTTTCGCATTCTTGGTCCTTACGCCGAAAAGATACATGGCGCAGGGCAATACCACGAAACCGATAATCTCGGTGAGGTACAAATAACCGTAAGGTGTAGCGAGCAGTGCCCAGCGATTGCCCTCCGCAAGGCCGATCAGCTTTAAAAAGAAGTAGACATAGAGCACGGCGGACGCCGCTTTTCCGAGCCCAAGCGTCAGTTTGTCAAGATCGAAATGCGTGGAAGGGGAGAGCCTGTAAGCGAACAGTCTATGTGAGAGGCCGCTTTCCACGATAACCATCGAAAGCCCGGCTACAATGCTCGATACAAAGAAATAGAGGGGCAGATACATCGAATACCAGAGGGGATGCAGTTTTGTGGGCGCTATCAGGAATAGCGAACCGAGGCTCGACTGATGAAGAGTGCTTAGCACCACGCCGAGGATCGTCAACCATATCGTCAGCTTGCCCCAGAACACCCTGAGCTTGTCCCATCCGAGCCACTCCCAGAAAGCGGGCACAAATTCAAGGGCCTGGACGGTAAGGTAGGCGGCCACGCACATGCCGACTTCGAAAAGAACCGAAGTGACGCCTCGGGGGAATATCATTATGAGGGGCATCCGCCACGGCTGGCCAAGGTCCAGGGTAAGCCCCAGGACGACAAAACAATAGCCCAGAAAGCCCGTCAGGATCGCAGGCCTTACCAGAGGCTCGTATTCTTCGAGCCCGAACAGGTGCACGGTGGCCGCGATGGTGTAGCCGCCGGCCGCCAGGGCCACTCCGGTCATTACATCAAAACCGATCCAAAGGCCCCAGGGAGTCGTCTGGCTGAGATTAGTGACTGCGCCGAGCCCTTTGAACAGCCTTAGCCCAATCAAAACCAGTCCTGTGACGATAATCAGGCCGCTTACCAGATTGAATGTGGAAAATATTTGCTTGGGATTCCCGATAACCAGGTTTATCAACTTTTTCATTGTAAGTGTCCTCGATATTAATCATGGCGCCCGGAGCGCTCTTCTTCATGAGCCTCGCTTTTACGATGTGAAAAATGACGGAACCCGGCAAGCAGTGCGGGCCAAATCAGCAAAACGGCCGGCACGGTCCCCATGGCGCCGGAGGTAAGCTCCGGGTAGTCCTTTTCGCCAAGATCGGGCAGGCCGAGCTTTTCAAAAGGCGCGCCCGCAAGGTAGAGCCAACTTGTGCCGCCTGCCTCGTGCTCACCGTAAATGTGATGCACGTAGGCGTCGGGGGTATCGTGAATCCTCTTCCGGGCCTCTTCGATAAGCTCCGAACGCTTTCCGAATTTCAGGGCCTCCACCGGGCACGCTTCCACGCAGCCGGGAAGTTCTCCCTGTTCCTGGCGCTCAAAGCAAAAGTGGCATTTTCTAATGAGAGGCGACGCCTTTGAATACTCGAATTTGGGAATATCGTACGGGCAGGCCACCATGCAGTAGCGGCAACCCAGGCAGAGGTCTTTTCGATAAGTGACTGCGCCGTTCGATCGCTTTTCCATCGCTCTTATTATGCAAGCCGAAGAACAGGCAGGCTCGAGGCAGTGCATGCATTGCTGCTTTCTCGTTATCTCCACGTCTTTGCTTAATGTGTACTTGTTGACCACCGTGTATGCTTTGGGGGAAGTGTCCCGGTGCTGTTCGAGCACGGAATCATCGTCAAAAGGCCGGTCGGGCTTGGGCAATTCGTTTACCTGGTTGCAGGCGCCTTCGCAGGAGCGGCATCCAACACATATGGTGGTGTCCACAAGGACGCCATTTGCTTCCTCTTTACTCAGACGCCCGACCACTTCGGCGGCATGAGCCGGATTTGCGCTCATCAGGGCCATTGCGCTTCCCGCTCCGAAAAGTTTCAGGAAATTGCGCCTGCTGCACTCTTTAACTCCATCACTAGACGAAGAATTTGTTTCGATCACACTCTTGCTGAATTTGTCATCCATTTCGCAACCCTTAATGTTGTTCAAGCTATTTTGTAAGGAAGAACTCTCTGGCAAGGTCGTCCCACCCTTCCGGATCCACCTCTTTGGCGATGCCCTGCATGGGCTCGCCACCGTCAGCGCACATAGGAGCCGAAGCCGGCCCCGCCATCCTGGCGGCAAGCGTTTGGCGCATATTTTCGAACCATCCCGCGACCATGCCTCCCGGTATCATGTTTTTTAAATTGGAGGTGAGGTTGTTGCTCTTTACTTTGAACAGCCAGCCTTTTCCGTACGGGTCTTCAAAAACGGCGCCTGGTGAATTGGACACCGCGTCATTTACCGCTACGACTTCGCCTTCTATCGGAGAAAGCATATGTATCACTCGGGAATCGCTCTTGAACCCCCAGCCCAAAGACCCCTGTTTTACCTTGGACCCCACTTTGGGCAGCGAGATCGAATCAGCCGAACCAAGAAGTTTTGCGGCGAAATCGTCCATGCCCACCGTGACAATGTCAGCGCTCTCCACCTTCGCCCATGCATGACCGGGATGGAAACAGACATCCAGAGGGGCAAGGAACCCGGCGAAACGCTCTGCAGCGGCCCTGACCACATCTTTTACGGCCAGGGTTTCAACGCTGGGACCGTTGAGCACGCGCCAAAAGGCGATGAAACCGAATAGTCCGAGCAGTGCGATAAGGTATTCAGCCTGCCTTGCCTCGTAGATATGTGCCAAAATGTTCATATTCCTTCTCGCTCCTGTAATATGTGAGTGTTAAGAAAGCGTTTTGAGCGCTATAGTACAAAGACCGTGCCATCGCGGCAAATCATCCGCCGATAACCAAAAAATAGGGGAATATCGCTGGCATAGGCTCGGACAAATAAACGCGGCGCCACGTTGTATTCCGGCTTCGAAAAAGCAGGTGTTGAATTTTTAGACATACAGCAATAAATTTAGTCGAAAATTTCGAATTTAATCAAAAGAGTGTGGATATTTTCGACCGGCGGGTCCGAATCGGGTTGAGTGCAAGGTCTGACACGAAGGTGAGCGTTCATCACTGAGGCACAGAAGGCACGGAGAAAACCCGAATTCAACAAGATCAGCAAGGTCTCAGGGTGCGGAAAATAGCCAAGAATTGAGGGATTGTCAAACAGTACCTCAAAGGTAGATGCCATAAGGGGTTGAGTTATCAAGCTGCAATTCATTCAGCATGCTGTATTCCGATTGCACAACATCCAACATGACAGTTTCCAAGGTTGAAAGAATAGCTTCATCGACGGCCAGCAACTGTGCTTCAGGCAGCTCTGTTAGATCATCTACAAGGTCGTTCTGACTCGATGATATACCGATTTTTTTGCATACGTGATTTGAAAGGCGAACAGCCAGCAGTAAGATGTCTCCGGTATCTAAATCCGGATTATGGTGGTTGAGACATATGTCGCAGTAAACAGACGGTATACTCCATGAATCCAGTAACTTATACCCATACTCAGCGTGTAGCTCATCGATGGTTTGCAAAATAAATGGATCATTTATGTCCAGATTGTTGTCTTCGAAATTAGTCTCGATGACCTTAATGATAAGAAGTTTTCCTATATCGTGTAATAATCCTGCCAGGAAGGCGTCGTCGCCGAGGCGGTGATATCCAAGGCGATTTACGAGCCATTGTGATCCCAGCGACATGCACAATGCGTGTTGCCATAGTATCTGTAAGTATCGCGCCAGTGTTGTGTTTTGCGCTTTATAGTAAGTGTGTTGGCAGCTGCATATAACAAGGTTGAAGATGTGATTGGATTCCAAGACGCAATATAGCATCTCTGATAGTGCTGATGTTTCCGTTGACACCTGAATAGAAAGCGGAATTGGCCAGTTTCATTACATGGCTGGCTATGGCCTGATCCTTGCTGATAACTTTGGAGATCTGATCGATTGAGGCATCGTCCGAAGTGAGTAATTGACGCAGTTCAAAGGCAGCTCCTGGGAACACCGGCAGTTTCAATTGCATCGAAGCCGCATGTGTTTTGATAATATCAGGCAGTAATCGGATTTTATCCTCGGCTTTCATTATCTACTCCTCTATCAATTTCCCATTCGCGGCCCATCCCGCGAAGCATCCGCTGGAGTCGGCTCGATCAGCTTGGCTTCATTGTCTGAAAACAGAATTCCTCCACGACCGGTGATGTCCATCATGGAGCGGCGATATGGCGGCGATAGCACTGCTCGCGCTCTCACAAGTCATAATCGACAAATATTCAATATCGCATAAGAATAATTTATCGTCACAGGAGCTTTTTGAGCCGGTAGTAAAGGGTTGTGCGGTGTATGTTTTGGATGATATTAAGTAACGGACTGTCGCGCAGACCATTCGGCCGGCTGAGCGATAGAGTCGAAAAGCGAAGCAATTTAGTCGTAATAGGTTTGATCTGCTTCGCTTTTTCCATCGCCGGACTCGGGATCGCTCACGATATTTTTACCCTCGTGTTTTTCGCTTCGCTGGTCGGCATCAGCATGGGGTTGGCTTTCACTACCGTGGGCGCGCTCATTGCGGAAGTCGTCGCCCCCGATTCGCGAGGCCTTGCCATGGGCGGGTATAACAGCGCAATCTACGGCGGAATGATGCTGAGTTCCCTGTGCATGGGGGCGGTTATCCAGGAAATAGGATTCAGGAATTCTTTCTTTATCGTGGGAACGATCAACCTTATAACGGCCGGGATATTTCTACTTGTCTTCAGCGGAGTATTATCTTACAAATCAGCCCTGGCCAGGTCCAGGCAGTGATCTTTATTTCGTAGAAAAGACTAACTGATAAGTATGAACAACACGCAAAAGGGTGCTGAAAACGGGGAGGGCTTATGCCGCAAAGGGCCGGGCGGAGCTGAGCTAAGAAAGATGGTGCGCTCGCTCCTCGATGCGCCCGATTTTGAAGAATCTATAATCGGGACCGGTATCTCACCGGTAAAAATGATAAACCCGCTGCTCTGCTTCTTATATGATACCAGGGATTTAATCAGATGGAGGGCGGTCCGCGGGGTCGGGCTCACCGTATCGGAAATTGCTAAAAAGGCCCTGGAGCCTGCCCGCGTCATCATGCGGCGGCTTATCTGGAGCCTCAACGATGAATCAGGAGGGATCGGCTGGGGCGCTCCCGAGGCGATGGGGGAGATAATGGCCGAAAACGAAGATCTCGCCCGCGAATATCATCGAATACTTGTCTCATATATAGATAAGAGTGGAAACCTGTTGGAAAACGATGCGCTTGAAAGGGGCGCAATGTGGGGGATCTGCCGGCTCGCGCAGAAAAGGCCCGAACTTTTGCGGGAATGGACCGGCCCGGTTCTTGCGCAGTTGAAATCAAGCGACCCCGTGAAAAAAGGCCTCGCGCTCAAGACACTGCTATTCCTGGCGGAATCGTCCGGCGGCGCGCTTGGACTTGACCGCCTCACCCCTCTTTTAGAACCTTTGCTCCAGGACCAGTCCCAAATTGATATATATCAGGATGGAGCTTTTGCCGAGCACAAAATCCACAACCTCGCCTCGGAGCTTCTCGAACGGTTGAGAGCCAAAGATAACGCTGAATTGTAATTTTTTCCCCACGCGAAGACGCGAAGACGCGAAGACGCGAAGACGCGAAGACGCGAAGAAAAACAAATTAACATACCCCCCTTCTCCAGGCAGGGATGGTTAATTTTTGTAGCAGTAATTGAGGAATGGGTGAAAAAATGTAAATCTTTCGCGTCTTCGCGTGGGAGGCCTTGAGTCAACGACATTGGGGGTGGGTCGAAGTTATGTTTTTTGCGTGATTGCAATTTGTTCCTGTATTTTCCGTCTGAGCTCGAGAGGGTTTGATACGTTATAAAACGGGTCTCTTGTGCCTCCGGTTCCACTTACGGTAATTGATCCATATCCGAGGATTCTGCCTAAAACATTCTGATTTACTTGAATTGCCTCAATCTTGCTGAGGAACACCTCGATGGAATTGCGGCGAATGAAACCGACCTTTGCCACAACCCGCTGGTTTGTAACTCCAAATTCCGAAGTCGAAAAAACAATGAACGACTCGATCCCTTTGACTACGGAGATCAGGATGAGCAGGGGGCCGGCAACGGCAACGGCGGCGGCATTACTGCCGCGGTTAAAAAATATCATTGCGATGATGAACCAGATTACAGGCCAAGAAAACACTACCCAGTGCAGCCTTGCCCGGTAGAGTATGTTTTCACCGTTCATTAAATTTCTTTCGATGTAGCCCATCCATCCTCCTTTGGACGTGAATTATAGCAGAAGTCAGGAGCATCGTTAAAGGGGAGTTTCCGGATCGGTCCCGCCCAGGATAAAGTGCATGACTTTGCGGGGACCATGCACGCCTTCAGTCATGGTGCATTCGATATCTCCGGTGCGGCTCGGTCCCGTTACGAGCGTCAGTCGCGAGGGCAGCACAGCGCCCTTTTCGCGAAGATAATCAGCCAGGGCTGCCCGGCATCCTTCAGCATAGCTTAGTGCAAGGTGGACTTCAGGCAGGAGTGCCGCCAGGGTGCCCATGCCCGGTCCTGCCGGCAGAATCAGGCTTCCGGTGTCCGCCAGGAATTGCTCGCACCAGGTAATGCCAATTGAAGCCCCGGCAAGCCGGTCCCGATCCCACGTATATCCGTCCGGCGTCTTTCGGGGCATTATTGTCTCGTAGCCCGAGGCGGTAAGGATTATCTCAACGGATTCCCGCAGCCCTTGAGGCCATCCCGATGCGGGAAGGGCTGCAACCAGGGGCTCGGCGCTGCCGGTGGGAGCCGGGTTGCAGGATTGAGCCAATTCGAAGAGAATCGGCGCAAGGCGGCCCGGCAGATCATCTGCGGTGATGAATTCGACATGTGCCCCGGCAGAACGGGCCATCCGAGCATAGCGTTCCAATATTTCGGATTTGCTCACAGGACTCCCCTTTGTGTTTCGCGCCACCAGGCGCGAAAACCTGGACCTGCTTGAGCACGCGGCAATTCCCGGCACGTTGTCCAGGCTTCCAGAGCGCCTCCGGTCCTCCCATTGAGTAAAGCTTTAGGGTGCGCAAGGATTTGGCGCAGCAATCCGAGACCTGAGCGATACAGCAGCGGGTTGGAGGCTATGGCGGCAGTGGCCCCGGCCGTCCACTGCGTTTGGTCCCCGGTGCGAAGGATGCGCAGGCTGCGGTGGTATTCAGGCAGAGGTATCTTTACCGGACACACTTCGGCGCAGCGTCCGCAAAGGGTGCAGGCGTCAGGCAGATCCGGATAAGCCGTCATCCCCCAGAGAAGAGGCGAGAGAACGTCGCCCATTGGTCCCGGATATACGGATTGGTAGGCATGCCCGCCCACTGCACGGTAGACCGGACATTGATTGAGGCAGGCCCCGCAGTGCAGGCAGTGGAGTATCTCTCGAAAGGGACCGCCGGCCAGAGGCGTTCTGCCGTTATCGAGAAGCACCACATGAAGCTCCTCGGGTCCTTCCTCTTCGCCCGGCTTTCGTGGGCCCGTTATGATGGTGACATAGCTCGATATCGCCTGTCCCGTAGCAGAGCGTGTGAGCAGGGTGAGAAATCCGGGAAGATCGGATATCTTCGGAATTATTTTATCGATCCCCACAATGGCAATTTGCACCGGGGGGAGAGTGGTGGTCATGCGGCCGTTTCCTTCATTGGTCACCAGCACGAGCGTCCCGGTCTCGGCAACGGCAAAGTTGGCGCCGGTAATTCCGATCTGCGCCGTGAGGAAACGGTCCCGGAGGGTCTTGCGGGCGGCGCATACCAAACCGCCCACGTCGAGGCCGGGCGGGGTTCCGAGAGTTCTATTGAAGAGTTCGGCAACCTGATCCCGGTCTTTATGGATTGCGGGCGCAAGGATGTGTGAAGGCTTTTCGCCCGCCAGTTGAATGATAAACTCTCCCAGATCGGTTTCGGTGACAGCGACGCCAGCCTGCTGCATGGCTTCGTTAAGAGAGATCTCCTCGGCGGTCATTGACTTCGATTTGACCGCTGCGCGGGCGCCGCGTTTGCCGGCAATGGCTGCGGCAATGGCTGTTGCCTCGGCGGCATCACGGGCAAAATGGACTATTGCACCGGCAGCTTCTACGCTATTTGCAAACTGCCTGGCATATTCCTCGAGCCTTCCGGATACTTCCAGTTTTCGGCAGCGACCCCAGTCCCGGAGGTCTTCGAAGCCTTCCAATTCGGCGACCGAGGCGGCTCTCCTCGAAAGCAGGATATCCGCTGTCTTGCGGATGGCTGCGCCCAGGACCTCGTCGGCAACGGCCGATACGGAGGCCTGGCGAAAATCGTGAGGCCGATCATTCACAAAAAGGTGCTGATCCAAATTGGTTTTCTTCCTGATTTTCGTGCCTCCTCAAGATCGACCTTGCGTCCTCACAAAAGATCGGACGCCGAACTATAAGCGTCTAACATGGGCTCGAACGTTCAACGCGGAACCCGAACAGAGTGAGGGCTCGCCCCTCGTACAGATCGGCGGAATGAGGCCGGGTTGTCGATCGTGCTCTTCGTGACGTTTTTTAGCGCGCCATCGCTTCGGCCATGAGTTCGGCCACGTGGAGGAAACGGATTGTCCCAAGCCCGGCCCGCCTGGCTCCGGCAGCCAGGTGAGTCAGACAGCTCAGGTCCAGGGTGGCGACCTGGCAGGCGCCTGTCGCCTCTATGTTCTTTAGTTTGCCGGCCAAAAGGCGCCCGGAGATCTCGGGGAGCTTTATGCTGAAGCTTCCCCCGAATCCGCAGCAGGTTTCATTTTCGGCAAGGGGGACGAAATCACCCCCAAACATCTGTGCAAGGTACCCTTCGGCAACCCCGTGCAGCCCGACGCCCCGCAGCGTGCGGCAGCTCGAATGGTAGGTGGTGCGGGCGGATCGCGGGTGAACGGCAATTTCCTTTACGCCGAGAACTTTGTGCAGGAATTCGCAAAACTCGTAAGTCCTGTTCCCCAGGGCTTCCAGGCGTTCACGGAGGGCGGGCGAGCCGGGGAAAAGCTCGGCGTAATGGTTTCTCACTGTGTCGGCACACGAGGAACTGAGCGCCACAACGGTTTCGGCCTGCTCGAAGACCTCCAGGAAATGGAGGGCAAGCCGCCTTGCCCCTTCCCGATGACCGGTGTTTAGCCACGGCTGACCGCAACAGGTCTGAAGTTGCGGAAAATTCACCTCCACGCCCAATGCTTCGAGAACCTCTACGCACGCGCGCCCTGAAGCCGGATACAAAAGATCGGCCGTGCAGGTGAGAAGCAGGGATACTTGCATGATTCTCAACCTCTAAGATGGGAGTGGGTCGTACTTTGCACACAATTTTTTGATGACGTACGGGTATACCATAAATCCATGTAAGTTCAAAATGACCAGCTGCCCGCCAGTGGTTTATTCTGGCGAATTTTGGCGGTTCGGGTATAATCGCTTTAAAATTCACCGGTGGAAGAAAAATCGAAAATCCGAATCTATGGCAAGTCAGCCAGTGATGAAAAATACATGATTTTCGTTGAAGATAAGCAAAATTGGGTTCACGCGAAGACGCGAAGAAAAGCGAAAAGTTAATGCATTCATAATGGAGACTCGATCTCTAGCGTAGCGCAGCAGTTTTTCCCCCATCAAACGGGAATTTTGCTTTTCTTCTTTGCGTCTTTGCGTGAAAGTCTTCCTCTGTGTCTATCCTGTGGTGAATGAATAAAGAGGTTAAAGGGAGGATATGGAAATGTCTGTCCAGTTTGTCAAAAACTCGGTTTTCCCTTACGGATTGGCTCCATGTGAAGAGGATCGCTGCACTTGGGCTTGTCGAGATATGTGGAAGGACTGCCTATAAGTCCGAAGAAAACATAAACTAGGATTCCGCCAAAAAATTCGTGCTCATGCTCAAAGCGCAAGGCCATCTTTCCGTGCTGGAACATAGCAACATAGTGCTGAAAGTAGAAAAGGATACGGCCTTGCACCCGGACAAACCAGGGCCTGTAACTTTCGCGCAATTTCTTCGATGCGTTGAGCGACAGACTCGCCTTTCATCGTCTTTTTCCCGTCAATTCGGGATCGGGGTTTCTCATGACGGGCAACTTCCGCGCCTGGTTCGAAAGTCTGGACCACTAAAGGAGAGCGAGCTAAACATGGTTTTTTGCTCGGAGCCTCAACCGGTTTTTTCCTGCGCTTTTCCCGGACAGGCGGGGGCAGACGGCGGCAATACAATCAAGCGCGTCTCTTTTTGGAGAAGAGGAGCAGCTTGAACTGCTGAAAACAGATCCCTCCTCGATCTGCCGGTTTTCGTTTTCAAGTTTGTGTGCGACCGTGGCATAACCCACGAGGTGGTGCGGCACCGGGTGTTTTCATTTACCCAGGAAAGCACCGGTATGTGAACTATGGAAGCAAGGGCATGGTCCTCATTTTGCCTGAAGAACTATACGATTCATATGATGATGAGAAAGGCGAACTATCGCCGGTTGATCCCATGGCTGTCGAGTGGCGAAAGCGCGCGGAGGTCCTTTTTCACTGGTATCTGGAAGACCTTGAGAGGGGCCGAGGCCGGAGATCGCAAGGACATCCTGCCGAATCTTCTCAAGAGCGAGATTTTCGCCAGCGGCCGTTGGAGCGGCTGGAAGCATTTCATTCTGCTCAGGACTCCAGTAAGGCGCACCGAGGATTCGCTTTCTTGCAAAAGAGGTAAGAAAATATTTCGGAAAATTGGGGCTGGAGTGCTGATGATGGAACAGGAAGGAATGAAGGAAATATTTGCGCTGCAATGGAAACTCAATATCCGGACCCTGGCGAATGCCGGCAAGGATTTCGAGTCGGTCATGAAAGATCCGGAACAAAAACTCGTCTGGATCGAAAACTACCGCAAGGCGCTTTCCGCCGAACTTGCAGAACTGATCCGGGAAGTGCAGGAACACGGCCCCGGGACTCAGAACGGCAAGGTGGAAATTGTCGATATACTTCATTTTCTCGTGAGCCTTTCTCAAATCGTGGGCGTTGAGCCAGGGGATATCGCCTCTTTGAGCACTGCGGCAAACGGGAACTCTTTTGAAAGCTGTTGCATCCAGGCGTTTTTGGGTATCGACGAACTTCAAAACAGCCTCAAGTGGAAGTGGTGGGCAAAGGGCGGGGGCTTTAAACCTGAGAGGGCAAGGAGCGCTATCCTGGACCTGTGGAATTCTCTTAGCTGTATTTGCGCCGTCTTCGGCTTCGGGTTTCCGGAGCTAAAAAAAAATCTACGTTGCCAAAAACAGGATCAACTTCGAGCGGCAGCGGGACAATTACAACGAAGACACAAAGACCGAAGAGGACAATCTTTCCATACAGGGTTAAACGCGCGGATATGAGTGACGGATTCATGCAGGATAAGTCCAAACACCCCCGGCTTGCATTGCCGGCAAAGTTAATCAGTTTCGAAGGAATCGACGGGTGCGGAAAGAGCACCCTGATGGACCAGTTGGCGAACTGGCTTGCAAAGGCGCAAATCCCCTTCATCACGACCAGGGAGCCGGGCGGAACGCCGATAGGCGAAAAGGTGCGCGAAATCCTTCTCGATCCGGCTTCATCGGAAATGAGCAGCCGGGCCGAAGTGCTCCTCTACAGCGCAAGCAGGGCCCAACTGACCGACCAGGTGATAGTTTCGGCCATGCACAACGGTTCGTGGGTGCTAACCGATCGGTTCGTCGACGCCACCTTTGCCTACCAGGGATTTGGGCGCGGTTTCGATCTCGATCGCCTCAGGATGATCCAGGAATGGACGATAAAAGACGTCTGGCCGGACAAGACCATTCTGCTCGACTGCGATATAGAGACAGCCTTATCCAGGCTTAAGGCCCGGGACGGAGCAGAGCGGGACCGCATCGAGCAGGAGGACAAAACATTCCACAGCAAGGTCCGCAACGGTTACCTGGAGCTTGCCAAAAAGAACCGGAGAGGTTCATAATCCTGGATGCCTCCAGGCCGTTGGAAGACGTCATCAAGGAATTCTACGAAAAATTCTGGAAGCAATTAGGAATTACGAATTAGTATCTCTTGTCCCCATGGGGCACCCTGAAACCATGAAAAGGTGAGGGACCCCCTGCTCGTCATTCCGGCAGTCCGGACGATAACGCGTGATATTGTGGAACGGGCTTTCGGATTTCTGTGGTTAATCTTATAATAAGAGGCGTTGCGCAGCAGGCGTCCTTGTCGCTGTCATCGCCGCTGCTATTCGGGTGCAGTTCATGGAATTGCTCATTCGCCAATCTTTTCCGGATCAACTCCCAACAGTTCCAGAGCCGCATCTGCAAGAAGTTCGACCACGCCGCACTGAGTATTAACGGCGCAACCCGGAGGTCGTTGTGAATAATGGGCATGCGTTCACTCTCATCGCCGTGGCTGGAGTTGGATTGCTCGCCCTTCTTGCTTCAGCCCCGTTCCTCTCCCAAACGCATGGCCCCAAAGAACAGACCGGTTCTGCCGAAAAGCCCACACTCGCGATATCGACGGGCATGAGCCCTGTGCTGGCCGATCAACCCGTAGACCTGCGTGGCCGGAGTCAGCTTTCACTTGAAGTCGTCGAAGAATGGAGACGCGTCTTATGATC
>CAVRZU010000151.1:0-6307 GCA_963725365.1 uncultured delta proteobacterium
GCGCCGTTCGTTAGATTATAGTTTTAAGAAACGTGCCGAAGAGGAAGATTTGGAAGGGCTGATCGACAGGCAGATAATTGGAGGCAAGTTTTCCGATTCGGGCCTGGAAACGAACTGATCGAATACACCCTGGACGACGAGGAGACTGATATTTTCGTTTTGCCGGAGGAACAAGTAGAAGCAGAGGAGGAGGAGGAAGCTCTTTCCGAGGTTCCCATGGCGCCGGGCCGGAATTTCGAAGAAGATCACATTGAGCGTTATCTCAAAGAGATATCCGGTCTTTCGCTTCTCACCAGGAGAGCGAGACCGACTGGCGCAGATAATCAGGAATGGTCAAAACGAACTGGTGCAAATAGTTGGAGATTATGCCGAAGAGAATGAAATTCTTGCCGATCTTGGCGACAAGGTTGATAAGCTCCTCGAACACGAGAAGAGCTTACCCGGTGTGAGGGACAAAGTTCTGAAGGTTATCGTGCGCACACTGGACCGTGGAAGCAAAGATTATCCCGAAGATCCGACTTTTTCGGTTTTGCTCTCTCGTGTCCGTGCCATAATGTGGGCTGTGGATTTGGCTAAACAGAACATGGTGAGGGGCAATTTGCGTCTGGTTCTGAGTATTGCCAAACGCTACAGAGGCCGAGGGATGACTTTCGATGATCTAATTCAGGAAGGCAACCTGGGGCTGCTCAAAGCAGTTGGACGTTTTGACCATACCAAGGGAAACAGGTTCAGCACTTATGCAACCTGGTGGGTACGGCAGAGCATTATCCGGGGGATCTACGACAAGACGCGAACAATTCGATTACCAGTTCATTTTATTGAATTGAAGAACCTTTTCTTCAAAGTCTATTATGAACTTCTGAAGGAACTCGGGCGTGAGCCTACCCCGCTGGAGATCTCCGAACGCTCGAAATTGCCGGTCGAAAAGATACAGATGGTCCTGACCCTTGCTGCCCAGCCGATCTCCCTGGACACTCCGGTCGGAGAAGACGAACATAGGTTGGGAGATCTCATCGAGGACGAGTGCGCCCTATCTCCGATGGACGAATGTGCGGATAGAGAGTTGGCCCTGATCACTCGCACCATGCTCTCGAGGCTTCAGCCTCGAGAAGAGAAAATCCTGCGACTCAGATTCGGCCTGAATGGCCGGCCTCCGGAAACTTTGGAAAAAATTGGGAAGATATTCAATATTTCCAAGGAGCGTATCCGGCAGATCGAGAAAAAAGCCCTTGGAAAGCTCAAAAAATCCCAACAGGCAAGTTTGCCTTAAAACTTTTATTTGAAGCCGTAACGGGTGACCTTAGCGGCCGCAGTTCTCAAAAAATATGCTTAAGAAATTAGCTGCATTACTATTCTCTCTCCCAGGCGGAGATTTCTAATCGATGATAAAAAGATTCCTTGAGACCCTGGCTGGCCTGTTCATCATCCGCTTGGGCTTCTTACTGGTTGCAAGACACCCCGTGGGCGGAATACTTACACTTATAGCCGCCGGATTCCTAATTTTAGAGGGAGTTTTACAACTCCTGTAATCGCAGCGCGGTGGGAATACCCCAGTCGATAAGTCTCCCGAATTTCCTCTGCGGTCTTGCGAATTTCATCGAATACCACTGCGTTAAAATTTTTGCCCACCGCCCATTATGGCTAGGAGGGCCACTTCAGGATTTTGTCTGCGACAAACCGCCGGTGTTTTTATTTAAATAACCTGATATAAAAACCCAGTCGCCATTTTTTATCTGACTTAATTGCTCTGTCCTGTTCGCTTCTCCGCTTTCCCTGCCGGCATTTTCAGAAAGTTGGTTCCAGCAACCTGACATAACATGGGTTTTCAACGAACAAGTGTCCACCCGCACGGCGTTGCCGGTATGGAACGCCACATCCTCGCCGAATTTGTCCTGCAGACCCTTGCTTGCCTTATTGACTGTAATGGTGATACTTCCAGCCTCCTGATTTGCGTTTGATACAACGCCAAAAGTTTCAATACGGCCGGGCTCATTGGCATACGGTGAGGCAATGGCCATAGCGGAAATTATGACAAAAAATACCATGACCGGTATCAGGCCGAAAATCCATATTTTTTTGTTCATGTTAAACTCCCTTTCTAAGCACAACATTGAACTCCAACAATAGGATAGGGAATGCGGACGACGGCAGAGTGTTTACTTTTATTATTGGAAACGGATTGAGGCGGTATTAATTGCAGGCCGCGAACATGATGGTCGGCAGTACCGGCTCGTTAGCAGAGCTTTCTGCGAGAATTCGGACAAAGGAGTCTGGAAATATGACTAAATATCGCCTTGAGTTACTCCTGATCGTCGTTGTCTACGCTTTAATCGGCTACGTCCCTTTAAGCGCTTCCGGCGCCACACCGGCTGAGTGTCCGCAAATCACCAGCCGGGAGATCGCGAGCGCTCAAGACAACCCGTATTATGGCGCAATTCTCTCATTGCGGTGGGGGCCGGCGCCATGCTGCGACTCATTTTCCCTTCGTGTTTCAAATAACACCGGCAAGCCGCTGGAAATCCTATGGGACAAAACATTCTATGTTCATAACGGTATCAGAGAAGGCGGATTCGTGTTCGGGCAACCGGTATGCAGCGAGGCCGATCTGCCGCACACAAGCCCTGTTTCGCCAAGGGGGAGTTTTAAGGTCGCCATCTGGCCGGAGGCGCTGGTCCACTCTGACAGGTCCGCGCATACCTGTTCGCATTCGTTTCTAGAAACGGGACAGGACGGCGTTTTCATCACCGTCAAAGGTGATGGCGTGGAAATGAGTGAAACCGTGACTCTGGATCTTAACTTCAAGCATCTTTTTCCACAAAATGGCTGATGGGGGCCTGAGGCCGATGAGACACCCGCGAAAAAGATCTTATTGAAGTTCCTGAAAATATACGAAGTCATGCGAGAAATATTGGGGGGACAGGCGAAATAGCCTGATCCCCCTTATCTCCAGCTATCGTACGACGATAAAGCGTGCCGCAAAAGTACCTCTACGGCAATGTCATCAGTACATTTCCAGCCTGGCCGGTTTTGTGGTCAACGGCCAGAATAGTTATTCTTTGTTTCGGCTTTATAGAACTCAGCATTACAAAAAGGCCGTCCGAATCGCTGACCGGTTGCTTGTTGACCTGCAGTATCATGTCTCCTTGTTCGAAGCCGGCCTTTCCAAAGGGACTGTTCGAATCGACTGTCGTAACTACCACTCCAGTCTGGGACTCAAGGCCTAACGCGCTTGCCTCTTGCGGGGTCATCGGGCGTACCTCAACCCCAAACTCCCGTTTCAGAGAACTCGATATTACCTTTTCCTGTTCTTCCATGCTGCCGACCTTTACCGTAATGTCCTGTTTGGCGCCGTCGCGCATGACAGTGAGTTTTACCTGAGAACCCACGGCCGCAAGAGACACATTGTTTCGCAAAGAAGATGGATTATCGACGGGTTGGCCCTGATAGGCAATGATTGCGTCGCCCTGCTTTATCCCCGCGTGATCGGCCGGGCTTCCTTTAATTACACTCGCAACCAAAGCCCCTTTGTTGCTGCTCAAGCCGAATGATTTGGCAAGATCGGGTGTTATGTTTTGAAGGCTCACTCCGAGCCAGCCCCGAATAACTTTGCCGTGTTCGATCAGCTCTTGCGAGATGTGTATGGCTATGTTGCTGGGAATTGCAAACCCCAGCCCCTCAAATCCGCCGGACTCGGAAATAATTGCTGCGTTGATGCCGATCACCTGGCCGTTGAGATTCACAAGCGGCCCGCCGCTGTTGCCCGGATTGATTGCCGCATCGGTCTGCAAATAATCCTGGTAGCTGCTGGGGTCTGAAATCCCCGTGCGGTGCTTGGCGCTGATGATCCCCTGTGTAACAGTCTCACTCGAGTCCGCGGGGGTGCCCGATGGCGACCACCCATTGTCCCAACTGCCATTTTGTCGGAGTCTCCCAGGGAAAGGTATGGAAACGGGCCCTTCTCCACGATCTGAATGACGCCAGGTCAGTTTTCGGGTCTGTTCCGATAGTTTTTATCGACTTTCCCGAAAACTCCCTCCCATCGGCCAGCAAAACGCTAATCTTTGTCGCTCCCCCAACGACATGGTAATTGGTGAGAATGTGCCCCGAATACATCAATGATTATCCCGCTTCCCAGTCCTGATATCTCGCGCTTGAATTTTTTGGGCATTTCAGGATTTCCAAAAAAATACTTAAAAAATGGCTCGTTTTCAAACGGCAGTAGAGGGTTCGCAATCTCCTGGCGCTCCGTTACCTCAATATGCACTACGGCAGGAATTGCCTGCTTGGCAACAGCTTCGATAGCGGTAACCAGGTTGACCTGCTCTGTTTGAGCTCGAGGTGCATTGACTCGCATTGCAACCATTAAAGCGGCGACCAATAAGATTACCGAAAATAGATATAGAAGCCTTCTCGGGGTGGCTTTCAGCATTTCTACCTCCTGTGTATTCCGACCGAATAAGATTGACTCAGCTTCTAATGCAAAGGGATGCCGGGTCCCACAATGGACTCTGAAAACTATAAGTACTCATCCGGCGGATGCATCCATCCCTTTTCATATTCCGAGTGTGATCTTTACTTTTCGACATTAGACATTAAAAGAGGCTGGGCATTTGTCCGGCAAAGTAACCTTGACGGCCTCTGAGCGCCACCAGCACCCCAATTGGCTAACAAAGAAAAAATGACCATGAACATTACTGAATTTTCTCTTCTGACCTTCCTTGGTTCCCTGGCTGCCGGTTTCTTGGGAGCGCTGAGCGGGCTTGGGGGTGCGGTTGTTATTGTTCCGCTGCTCACTTTGGTTTTGAGTGTATCTTATCTAATTCCTGCATCGGGAGCAGAATATGACATGCGTGCGACTTTTCAAGACTATGAGTGTGACGGCACTAGCTGTCCTATTGACGGCACTGGGGATCATTCCGGATCGGGTGGCTTACGCAAGCCCTGATAAGCCGGTAGCCGAAGAGCCTGATTTCAAGCTTATCGATGAGGCATGGGACATCATTTCGAAAGAGTATGTAGAGCATGAAACGGTACAGCCTGAAAAGCTCACCTACGGGGCCATAACCGGTATGGTGAATGCTTTGGGCGACACTGGACACAGCACTTTTTTGACTCCTGCCATGGTGCCTCTGGCGAAGCATTTCATAGAAGGAAGTTTCACCGGGGTCGGGATAGAAGTGCGGAGGAAGGAAGGTAGGGTTGTCATAGTGGCCCCGATTGAAGACTCCCCAGCTCAAAAGGCCGGCCTCCAGTCCGGTGATGTGATCGTTAAGGTCGATGAAAAGGATGTTCTTGGGCTTCCGTTAGATGAGGTTATAAAAAGAATAATGGGCAGTCGCGGCACTGCGGTTTCCTTGACCATTTTGAGCCCAAAGACAGGACAGGCCCGGACGGTCTCCCTGGTGCGCGCTGCGATAACCGTTCACAACGTAAAATGGTCCCGCCTGCCCGAATCCCGATTGGCGGACTTACGCATTGCAGGATTCAGTATGGGGATAACTGACGAACTCCGGAAGGCATTGAAAGAAATAAAAAAACAGAGACTCAATGGGGCCATTTTGGACTTGCGCGATAACCCGGGTGGAGTATTCGCAACCGCTGTCAGCTCAACGAGTCAGTTTCTGCGAGGCGGGACCGTGGTCCTGGTAAAAAACAACAAAGGCGTTATTAAGCGTGTGCCGGTTCAACCTGGTGGACTGACGCCCGCCATCAAACTTGTAGTCTTAATCAACGGGGGAACTGCCAGCGCTGCGGAAATCATGGCAGGAGCGCTGCAGGACGCTCACCGTGCCAGTCTGGTAGGAGAAAAGACCTTTGGCACTGGCACTGTACTGGAACAATTCAAACTCTCGGATGGTTCAGCACTGCTTTTGGCTATAGCTGAATGGCTTACCCCTGATGGGCGGGTGATCTGGCACAAAGGGATTGTGCCGGACGTGGAAGTCCCCCTGCCTGCCGATGTGGAACCTCTCTACCCCGCGAAAATAAAGGACATGACCATGGCTCAAATAAAGGCGAGCGGAGACCGCCAGTTACTGCGGGCGCTGGCCTTGATCACTGAGCAAGGCAAGTGAGAGTGACACAGCTGATTCACTTTTTGGAAAGTGGAAAGTGGTACTATTTCTAAACCCGGCAAGTCAAAAAAGCCCCGATTCCGGTACTCTGGAATCGGGGCTAAATTATTGTCTGTGGCGGAGAGAGAGGGATTCGAACCCTCGGTAGAGCTTTACACCCTACACTCGCTTAGCAGGCGAGCGCCTTCAGCCGACTCGGCCATCTCTCCTTAATATTTTCTGGCGGAGGGAGT
>CAVRZU010000152.1:0-16907 GCA_963725365.1 uncultured delta proteobacterium
GTTCATCGCGGTTCCTCTCTCGTGTGTTAGGTCAACAGTTGATTCAAACATCATCCCAGCCGTCCCCGAAGTGGATCATATGACGGCCCGGGTGCCCCATAAGCCCTGCACAGACGTTTGACATTATCGGTCCTCGGTACTGGGCTCACAGGTCTGGCCTCTGGCTTTTTGGACACCTCCGGACAGGATTCCGGTTCATCGGGCAGGCACTCCGGTATCAGTTCCTCGGGGACTCCTGGAAGGTCCCCTGCGCATCATCGGGAGTGGGCCCGGTTTCCAAATCGTCCGGCTCCTCGATTCCCATTTTTCGCATCTCTTCGCAAATCTGTGCGAGGACCTCCTGGTTCTCGTGGTCGGGGGAAAAACTCCGCCTCCGCAGGCCCCGGAAAAAATCAAGTTCGGTCTTCCGCAGAAGATCGCCCATGTCGCCCCCGGTGCAAAGCCCTGAACAAAAAACATTTCGTCAAGGGGCTCGTCGGGATCGACCGCCCTGAATTTTCGGTACAAATCGAAGAGCTCTTGGTTCATCTCTGCCATAGTCATGGTGCTGATGTCGGCCGGGGTTATGGTCTGCCCGAACCTCTGGTAAAGCCCTGCCGAGAGCTGCGCGTAGAGCGTTTCCATAGTCGCTGGCTTCATCCTTTTTACCTCCAAAATGGTTGGTTAATTGAGGTCGAGAGCGCTTCGCAAAGCACTCTTTTCTGTCAGGCGCCGGATAATCTCGTCTCTTGCGTCCGGCAAAACGCTCCAGATTCCAGGACCTCGGACTGAAATCTTTCAATGGCCTGCATGTCATAAAGGGCCTGGAAGATTTCAAGCTGTAACTTCAACTGGCCGCGGATTTCACACATGGCCTTTAAGGCGAGTTCCGGGGGTCTTTAAGTTTGTATTCGGTGATTTCCTCGGCGTCTTCGCCCTTCCCGATCCGGACCTTGCGGACTTGGCTTTCGAGGATCTGCAGCGCTCCCTCGTCTCCCCGGTTCCAGGCCATAAGCAGGTCAAGCAGTTCATTTGCATTTCGGTTAATCTTCTGGAGTTGGCCCATTGTGTCCAGTTCCTTGCGGACGATCTCGCCGGCGCTGCGGAGCGTCACGTCTTTTGAAACCGCAACCTTAAGCTTCTTCAGTCTCACGGAAACAGCGGCCTTGCTCACTCCCAGGTGTTTAGCAATCGCTGAACAGGTTAAGCCACGCCTAAGAAGCTGTTTTAATTCGATATCAGTGAACTTGTATGTACCCATTCGATAAACTTCCTCTTAACTGCTTTGTGTGTAGCACCAGGCTGCAGGGCATTAATCGAACCGCCGATTTTTCCAATATCTGTTGAGGTGCTCAGGACAACAGACCGAGTAAAAACGGCCTTGATAAGAATGGTCCTCGATCGCGCCGGTTGCCCGCATTGCCTCCCTGTGCCGAAAAACTTTTCTTGTAGAAACCCCCAGGAAGCGGGCGAAGTCTCCAAGCCGATCAAAATGTTTGTCCGTGCTTGCTGCATAAGGGTTCCCTTGGTCCTAAACTGACTATCAATCAGTTGGTCTAAATACTCATTTCAGTGTATTTTCAGCTACTTGCGTTACTGGCCGCTTTAGAGTGTGCATATAGTGTGTTCAAGTGCATGTCGGGGCCTTTATTTGCGCCGTTGCCGCCCTCAATGTACCGTCTGCATGACAAAGTGTTCGCACTCCTGGAGCAAGGCGATTCCGGTCCGATGCTGCCCGTCCACCAGGCACTTGGCCCGCGCCCCGCCAAGCCCCTGGTGGAAAGTCTTCATTTCCAGGTGTTTGCAATACTGGCACTTCACCAGGCCATCAGCGTTTGGGTAGATCGGCGCCTCCTTGCGAACTGCCTCAATAGACAGGATTTTCTTCAGTTCTTTTTTGTAGGCCCGTAGTTGCTCTCGAATCTCATCGGTCATAGCGTCTTGCGGTCCTCGATATTTCAGTTCGGGACCGTCAAGAAACAACGTGCCGCCTCTCCGCCGAATTTCGTCTATGAGGTCCCGTGCCACGGTGTTCATATTATTTCCTCCACCATTACTTCGGGCGGTCCATCGGCAGGGGCGGACGGTATCTCCGGGGGGCCGTCCGAAATATCGTCCTGTGACGGACCATGTGGCGGACTGTGATGGGTTTTTTCGGTCTGTGACGGGCCTGTGACGGGCTTAAGTGGCTCTGTGCTTGATGTGACGGTTTTGGGGGGGGTCAAACTTTCCCCTATAGATAAATCGGTATCTATTATATCCTCTATATCCTCTCCCCCTTTTCTCTCTAATGTATTATGTTCTTTAAAGTCTATAACATTAGTCACAGAGCCGTTTTGGTCCGTCATTCCGTCCGTAACTGCAGTGTCACACACCCCCCCCAGTCCGTCACGGGACGATGCTTCACCGCATTTTCCGAAGCACTGCTCTAATGGCGATAAGTCCTCGGCATTGCTCGGATACCTGATCGCTAAGCCCGTAAAATGTCCGCCTGCCCGATCTCGTTTGTGTTCACAGCCACTGAGTTTTAACTGAAAGCACAGCAAGTCTCGAAGTGCCGGAATAAACGTGTTGACGGCCATAGCCTTCCGGCCTGTCGCCTCAGTCCACTTCACATAGTTGGGATAGAGCTTGTCGGTATTCATGATCTCTTTGGTTCTACCGTCCCGGTCGATATTACCAACGCGGGCAACCGTCCCGGTAATACAGGCAAGGCATTCATGGGACCATGCCGCGATAGGATTGTTTGTAACCAGGGTTTGCAGACTCACGCCAGCAAGCGTCCCCACACAGCGCTCGGTGTATAGAATAAAGCTTTTCATCGTCTGTTGTGGCATATCAAGCACCCACTTGATAACGCCTGGAAGATATTGTTCAAACTCGATATCGAGGTCTCGCCGTTCCTGAAGGGGGACCACATTTTCAAGTCGAACGGTAATCCGCCGCCGCTGTAGTCCGCTGGTATAATCGGACGTTGCTATGTCTGTGTTTGCCGCGATAAGCACCATCCCGCCAAATCGAAACGATTGTCCTTCCTGTTTAT
The DNA here is from genome assembly GCA_963725365.1 of uncultured delta proteobacterium. GTDB lineage: Bacteria > Desulfobacterota > Syntrophobacteria > Syntrophobacterales > Syntrophobacteraceae > SbD1. Next base: position 3,023 of record CAVRZU010000152.1, read on the forward strand.
GCTTCTCCTCGAAGGGGAGGGAGTCACTCCCCGTCATTGCCTTCAGCTTGTTGACTTCGCCGCTGTACTTTCTCGGCGTCGGTTATGATGCACAATCGTTTCCCGTATAGTTTGGCCGTCTCGAAGCGGTTGGTTTCCAGACGTTTCAGGTCGGAACGTGGACATTCGCCTTTCCGATTATCGCCTCGGCAAGCCGGATGAATGTCCCCTTACCGCTGCCGCCAGGCCCTATCAACTCGAGGAATCGCTGTAGGTCGGCTCGTCCGGTAAGGATCGCGTTGAGGTAGGCCCTCGTAGTTCCGCCTGCAGAGGGTCTTTGACGGCGCCTAAGAGCCAACCCTGAACCGGCTTACAGGTTGCCATGGCGGAATAATCAAACGGCAACTGCCAGGTAAAACAATCCTCTTTGTTGTGAGGCTGTAGGCTCATGTCCTTGAGACAGAGGACGCCGTTCTTGAATGGATAGCATTATCTGGTGGCTGTTTCCCATCCCAGGCCAGATAGAGCGATAGCTTTCGGTCGAGGACGCCGCGCGCCATTGGATGCTATAATCTACGGTGAAGTCGATCTTGTTGACGGTTTGTTCTAATGCCAGTGAAACCCTATGGTCAGTGACGATTTGCCAGTAATTATTTTTGAATTCCATCCAGTTTCGCGTGAAGCCATCGAACCTGAAATTATCCATACACTTGCTTTATTATGGCCCGCGCTGATCCCGATGGTTCAAAACCTTGTTATCGCGTGAAGGGTCTCGCAGCGGACTGGGTTTTGGCTTGGTTTTGGGTGAGGATCGTTCTGCTGAGCGGTGGAGGACTCCTTGGCACCCGAGAGACTTACCCCTACCCTCGAGGTACTGAATGCGTTGCCTTTCCAGGTCCTCAAACTCTATCGGGTTCTGCTCGCCATAATTTAGGCCGTCCACAATCCCCTGGTAGGCCGTTTGAAGGTTGTCAACGTTCGCCTTGCACTCAATAGCACTTCGAAGCGCGGCCTCAGCATCGGCCATTGTGAGCATCCCGCCGCCCACATATCCGCCGAGGAGCTTGGCGGCCTTGAGGAGGTGTGGAGTACTTCGTGCCATCCCCGGCTTGGTCGATCATCTTGCGTGCTGTTTAGGGGCCCGCTCTCCGAACGTAAATTTTGGCCCCGGCTCGGCGGGTGAACTGCAAGATTGTTTGGCCGGCGCATTGGCGCCATTGTTTGAAATAGGCAGGATTAAGGCCGACTCGTTTATAAAAAGATCGGGGTCGTGAGAGACAAAGCAGAGGCGGGGCAGGTCCTTGACCGACGTGTCGATTATCACTCCATACTTGTAGAGGAAATATTTTTCGGCGGAGAGAAAGCTTTCAGTATGTTGCGTGCCGTCGATCCTGACCCCGCATTTCAGGCCTTTGCCGCCCGGGGAATCGTAAAAGAAGAGGATATAGGGGTCTGCCCTGAACTTCGCTTTAAGGCTTTCGAGATCATCAACGTTGTCTATGTCAACCTGAATTACATGACTAAGGGAAACTAATTTTTCTGGAAGAGGGATTGTCTTGGCCCGAGTGGTCAGCTTGGCCGATAAGGAAACGGCCGGTAATCGTTTTTTGCGCTCCTTGTTAGTCGCCATGTCCCCGCTGGCTACAAGTTCCCGCAGTGCCTTGATTTGTGGCTCGTATTTGCCACTCTTGACTTCATCGAGGAGTCCCTGGAGCGTGATTTCCCGGCAAGGTTTCACAGCAGAGGCTTCACGGAATACAGAAATGGTTGCATCAAGCGGGGATCTCATCAACGCGCCAGACAGTCCTTTTTCATGTGGCGTCATTATCGAAGCCGTCCTTTTTCGGTCAGATCCTGGAACTTATCCAGGTCAACAAACAGAGTGGAGCCCACTTTCACGAGAAGGCCCGGGTGCCTCTGCATGTGCGAAACTTTGTAGACCCAGGAGCGGGTAAACGGAAAGTTCACACCTTTTTTGATTTCAGAAACCCGAAGCAAATTAGACATAGCGTCTCCTCTATAGTTAGAGTTGGTTTGTTTTTGATTGCTTGCTATGCTAACAGGCTGAATTAATTGAACAAGGAAGGTTTAGAAAAAATACCGGAAGAAAAAAAATCATCTGGTTGTAAATAATGACCAGCAAATAAAAAGGCCACTACAAATAAATGCAGCGGCCCTTAGAAATCGTCTGGTTTAAGGTCGAAATCGTCTGGTTATTGCTTTTCTTTTTTGCCGGTAATGCCTTTTCCTTGCAGGCGCTTCACAATCGTGTCGTGTGCTTTAACCCTAGGGGTAAAGCAAGCATTTACTTCGTCATTATCAGCTATATCTGAAAGGGTCATTTTAGGATGCTTCTTTGCCAGGGCGTGAGCCTCTAAGATTGCCTGGTCCCACATCAATTGAATCCGGGTCTTTTTCTTTGCCGCGTCCGGCTGTGGTTTCTCGGCGGCCTGCTCGGGCTCGCCCGACTGCTGGGCTTCGAGGGCCATCCTCTCAAGGATCTCGATATCCTTCATGAGCTGGTCGCGCGCATATGCCGCAGCGTCATTGCGGTTCCGCACTCCGGGGTGCAGGTCCACATATCGCTCAAACCCATCGTCGGGTATCATCAATGCGGGGTCGGCCATGGGAAAATTAAACTTACCGTATTGGGAATAGACAGGTTCACCGGATACAAGCTTTCGCAATTGCTCCTTTAGTTCGCTTAAGGCCGTCATGGTGTGCGTCTCCTGTGTGCGCTCCTGGTAGTGATCCAGGGGAAACCGGCCAGGATATCCGGTTTTGTCGGGCAGGATCGCGACTCCTACCCTATCCCCTGGAAGCTGTTTTACCTCTTCATTTCAATAACATTCGCCTTCTTGCCGCCCGTAAGTAGCTGGCCGACCTTCGCCGCCGCGGCCTTGATCGCATCGGGCCGGAAGATGAGCATATCTTTCCGTGGTCCCGACATGCTTATGCGTGAGCAGCTCGCGCACGATCCCGAGATCCACGCCGTTTGATACGAGGGTCGAGGCGAAATGATGCCGCAGTCCGTGAAAGCGGAAATCGGCCGGCAGTTCCGCAGCTTTTCTGATTCTCTGCAGGGTCCCTTAAAGTCGGTTCTCTGCTTGTGCTTCCCGTCTTTGCCCTTCTCGCCGGGAAAAACAAAGGTGGAGACTACCGGCAAATCTTGAAGAACGCTTATGGCCTCTTTACAGATCGGTATCGTTGCAGTCTTCCCGCCCTTGGGCGCACGCAGCGTAACCATGCTTCGCTCGAAGTCGATATCGTCCCAGGATCAGCTTGAAGAGCTCGCCTCTCCTGAGGCCCGTAAACATAGCAAACCGAACAAAAGCAACACTGTCTTTGAAAGGCCAGTTCTCGAGCGTTTTCATGAGTCGGCTCAGTTCGTTCTCGGTCAAGAATTCGGTTCTCTGGTTGTCGATCTTAGGCATCTGGACTTGAGAAACAGGATTGGCGCCCTCATACATACCCCACTTCCGACGACGTTAAAAAGGCGTCTGAGAGGCACTATCTGATGTTTAACGGTAGCGGCGGAACAAGCTTTCGGGCGCCCTAGGCTTTATTTTTGCTTTTTTCTCTTTTCCTTCACAGGCTTAGGCTCTTGCTCCTTTCCAGGCGCCTAATATCTGAGGCCCGGAAACTTTTCTTTAGCTCGGTCTTCATCTTCTCGATGTCGAAAGGGGTTATGCTTTCCAGCGCCTTCGAGGCAAAGCGGGGTTCCAGGTGCTTGCCGTAGTGATATTCATCGTCCCGCCAGGTCCCTTTATTCTGTTTAGCCCAAGGAAGATATTTCACCCACACGTCCGCCAGGGTGACGGCCTTCTGTGCCCGGTGGTCAGCAATCTCGAATTCGTCCCGGATAAGATCGCCCTTGAGCGCAGCTTCGACCTCCGGCGCGATAGTCAGTTATCGACAACGCGGGTTGCACGCTTCCCTTTCACGGAGACTGATACGCGGTATTTCTTGCTGCGTCCGAAAGTCGCTGCACATTTCGAGCACTCATCCGCGTCCATCCCGTTGCTCGTTTTACACACGGTGCAAAAAATCTGGATTGCCATGACTTTACCTCCCGGTGTGCACGTTTCCCCGCAAGCTCGCATTCTTCGGTGTGCATATAGTGTGCACGGATGCATAGAAACCTGTCAAAAAGCGTCTTTTCGTGTAAAGCCATTAATGCCCTAAAAGCGTTACCCTGTCAAGGATTATCTTAAGGTATAAAAAGGAAGGAAACGTATTTGAAACGGATTTGTAATCAGCAGGTTGATGGTTCAAATCCATTCGCCAGCTTCATGAAAATCAAGGGGTTACGGGTTATGCCTGTTTCCCCTTTTTCTTTTACGTACGCGCTAACGTACGCGAATTACGGTTTCCCCCCGTCCGGGGAATTGTTCAGTCCGTTTTTGGAAATACGGTTTGGAAGATTCGTTTTCAAACGGATATAACTCATCAGCTTATGTATACGAATTTGCAGGGCTTCAGGACAAGGTGCTTACACCCTTCGACGGGATGCGCCCGTATTGGAGTCGATTGTACGAAGGCGTTCGAAAGCATTAAGTCGATAGTATCAAAAAGAGCGAAATAAGAATGAATCCTTGCTTGTGATTTGCCAACAACAGACAAACTCCTCACTTTCTCAGATTCCCCCATTCCACAATTGGAAACTTCCGCGCAGGCGAATCCGAACTGAAACTATTCTGCCAGTCCTCATCAGGCTGCGCTTTGGCAAGCGCAACATAGGACTGGATTTCGGTCGCGGCAGGAATTCGCGCTAAAACTGAATGGAAAACACTACACCATTTCTTCAATTGCCTACACCCGCCTATCCGCTTCGCCGGATTTCTCCTCCTGTTCCTTCCGCCACTCCATGACGATACCGTCCTGGTCCGGGAGCGCACCGGAAGCCTACGCCACAGCTTCGCCGCGTCTTCATAGTTTCCGGGCCTGTTCTGCTACAATCTCCAGTTGGCATAGGACAAAACGCTCTGAGCCGAGGACCGCGCTTTTGTTCGCTATTTTGAGAACTCCCGAAAAAAGGCGGTCAGAGCACGCTCGACCGGCAAGGATTTATCCTAACCAGTTGAACTGATGCCGAGGATGTGATCGAGATCGGAGATTAGTGGTGGCCGGTGAAGGGCCACTGTCGAGGGAACTCATTTCGTTGCTGCAGTTTAGCGACGTCCGGATACCGCGTGAAAGATCCGAGTTAAAGCGCCCCTCCCCTCGCCAAGGTGGTGAAGGGGAGGAGGATGAACCAGGCAGATAAGAATTTCCTTATTTGTAAAGCACACCTTCAAGGCGATAAGTGACAGCGGTGGCTGTGCCGGGACCCACGATTATGGAACCGGTCAACTCAATAGACTGGTCATGTTTGAAGCTGGTGGACTCGAAACGGTTGGCAATATTGCCCGTCGCCGAAAGAATGTCCCCAGCCGCATCGGTACCGTAGATGTGGTAATTACCCATGGGTCCAGGGGTAGCTGCGAATTTAATAGTCAACACTGGGCCGGGGACAGTGTCAGTCGCGCTGGAGGCCAATGTAAGGGTGCCGTAGAAAATGTTGGTGGGCCCATCTGTTAGCGGCGTAGCCTGGTCAATTGTTATCAGTGCCGCGCTGTCAGACGACGCAACACCGGAATTGTTAACGAAGTGGAGAGTTCCCGTGGACGTAACAAACGGAAAGATCGACGTGGGCGTGTGGGCTCCAGCTGTTGCAAGACCTGCGGTGAAAACAATAAAAAGAGCAATTGCACTACCGATAAGTACCTTCTTCACTTTGAATCTCCTTTGTTTTTGTCTGGTTTGTGGATTTAGCGGTCCGTTCTTTAAATCGTGACTCTCCCCTTAATGAGCAAATTGCATACCAATTGCCTCACCATTTGACAGGCGCCCTTGGTATTCGAATTTTAATGATGGGAAAACGGTTAGTTGAAGATAATGTGGTAGATATTGTCTGATAACGTAACCTGCCCACAGTTCAATTGAATATCGAAATCAGTGGCAATTGGCTGCTCAAATTTCTATAATTGCCCTTGGAGTCCTTCGAACTAGTGCGTAACTCGGCCTGAAACCACCAACCTACCCGGGAAAGGAGTAATGGAATGGCTCTGTATCCAGGTATAGGCTACAAGGTAGTAGCAACCGTTATCGAAGCGGAGGGACATTGCAATGCCGGTCATCAGGCAGGGGATACCTTTGAGATCAGTTGTCATAACCCCGGCGGCTTGTGCGGCTTCTTCTACCATGACATTTTCCCCACCCTTCAGACCTTCCAATTTGGAGGGAATCTCCCCTGGTGGAGCGGTGACACTATCCAGGTCCGCTGTCCTGACCCGAAGAACACAGTGAGCTTGAAGCTGGAAAGGAGCAAGAGAACCTAATCGGAAGGCATCCCTCATTCCTTTCCGGCACGAAGTAAGTTCGTTCTGTACAAGTAGCCAAAGGGTAAGGCGCTCGAAAGAACTTAATCTGCAACATTATTGGGAGTCGTTTACTACAATGGTATCGAGGACTTGGCAGAGAAGCCTGAATCTTGGTTCAGCGTGAATCTGATTTGCAAGGAAATAGGCGCAAATTTCCAGCATCTCGCCTATGTGGCGTTATGGAGAGGGCCGGTTACCTGATTAACAACCAGATCGACTCCCCCCGTGGACCGGTCATTTTCGCAGATTATAGAGGCAACCTACTGGGAGGCAACCTACTGGCCGAATTTGGGAAACTTTCCTTCCACCAGGAGTTTCATCAGATTATCGTACCCGTCATCAATGGATTTCTTGAAAAATTCAAACGCCTGTTTCTTGGTATCCGTCTGTTGTTTGAATGCATTTTTCATCTCTTCGGGCATCCAAGTCGCAAAGCCCAGGAACGAATTGAGCATTACATCCGATTGATTCAAAAACATGAGTGTGCTGTTCATGATGTTGTCAAAGCCGGCTTTCTGCATTTCGATCATCTGCTTCACCGCGTTCATCTGCTGCTCCATAATCATGTGTCTCCTTTGGTTGCACGGGCTCGGACCTGGAAAAGTTCACGCAATGGATAATGCATGAAGCCTGATAAAAATATTTCCCTCTGAATTTCACGTGTGCCGAAAATAAGACCTATGATTGAGAACACAATGGGTCCAGAGCAGTATTTCGTCACAAACCGGCGCTTGCCTGGCGCATTGTTCACCGCGGAGCTTGCACTCTCATGCAAAAAAAGCCTCCTGCCCAAGAAGGAAGACGGCAGGAGGGCTTGATAAAATGCTTTCTCTTCGATCTGCAAGGCCAAATTGACAACGCACTACTTTCGGCGGCCCCCGCCATGACCGCCGCCGTGGTGACGACCACCCCCATGACCGCCGCCTCCGTGATGACCGCCGCTACCGTGATGACCACCGCTACCGTGATGACCACCGCCGCCATGACCGCCACTGCCATGACCGCCGCCACCACGGTGCATTCCAGCACCACGGTGGCCGCCGCCGGTTCCACCACCTCCGCCGATATTGCCGGTACCGCGGCCGCCGCCAGCGTGCATGCCTCCGCCTCTGCCTGCGTGGCCTGCTCCACCACGGCCCGCAAAGTTACGTGAGCCTGTGGTCCTGAAGTTTCTATTGATATTGACATTCCTGTTGATGTTAATATTTCGGTTGACGTTTACACTCATGAATCCGCGGTGCCAATTCCAGTGCCCCCAGCCCCAGCCCCAGACAGGTCCCACCGTTACCGCCCCCCAAAATCCGAATACCCCAACTCCAAGAGCTCACTCCCGGCCAAACCGGGTAGTATGCAAATGGCGGATATGCAGGCCACCACCAGTTTCCGTATACAACCGCCGGGTCGTACCGGGGCACATAGACAACTTCAGGATTGGCCGGCTCGATCTCGTACACATCGCCTCTGACGATCACGCTTTGCTCCGAGGTAGTCTTCAGATTACCTGCAGCGTATGCCTTCGAGCGCAGTCTTTGAACTGAGGCCATAACGTCGGATTCCTGGGACTTGAAAGCTTCTCCCAGCTTCTGCGTCCACTCCCACTGGTCCGCCATCATCGCCACTATCTGCGGGAAGGGCGCTATCGCCTTTACGCTCAGGTCCCAGTTCATGCTATCGATGGCGTCATTGAGCGCGATCCCCTTCGAGGCCCTGGTTTCCCTTTAGCCAACCGTCCGCTTCTGCGACCTGGTTCGGGAAGGTCGCGGCGACAAGGACTTGCGCGAGCAGCGCATCCGGATATAGCGCTATCGGGGCAAGCATCTGGTCAAGCTCCGCCTGGCTGGACACTCCGTCTGAGGTCGGTGTCTGCTGTGAAAGCGCTCCAAACGGGACCATCATCACAATGAGTAATCCCGCCAAAGGTCGCTTAAGAAATCTACTTATTCCCATGATTTTGCTCCCTGCGGTTGTACAAGCCAAAGCCTTTGAGTCCATCCTTACCCATATTCATTGCCCAGCTGCCACCCTTTTTCTATCTTATTCAAAAGATAAACACAGAGCATGATCCGTAAAGCTGACACGGGGTTCGGGTCAGACGCGGCCGGATATCTCCGTATTTTTAGAGGAAACTATTACTCCTCATCGATTCAGGTCGCCTTCTTAGGTCCGGTTAACAAGGCCCGAGTGTTTAAGGCATCGTGTATAAGCCGTTATTATATTACTAAGAACTCAAAACAATGTGCGCCTCTGAACTGCCAAAGCGTTGCCATGCTCCACATGGTTGACAGAACAGATCGGATTTGCCAGGATCGTGGAGATATGAAGATATAAAAAAACCATAGAGATATTTATTGGACAGAGGTGAACGAGTGAAAGACAGGAAAACTCTTCTTGACGTGCTCTTGCTGCCGGGCCTGCTATGCGACGAGCGCCTCTGGGCGGCGCAAACGAAGGCATTAGAGGGATCGGCGCGCACTCAAACTTCCGACCTCACCGCGCACGAGTCCATCGCAGCGATGGCGGAGGCTGTCCTTAGCCAAGCTCCGCGGCGGTTTGCCGTGGCTGGATTCTCAATGGGTGGGTGCGTCGCACTTGAGGTCGCTGCCCGAGCCCCTGACCGCGTATGCCGTCTGGCGTTGCTGAGTACCAGCGCCCGCGGGCTGTTGCCCCCGGTTCGCCGGCAACTCCTGGACTCGATCTCCGGCATCGAGGCCGGCGGGTTCGACGCCTACCTTGCAGATGCCTTCCCCCGCTACGTAGCCCCCGAACGGATAAATGACCATGAGCTGTGGAGAACCTTCGCTGCTATGGGCAAGAGCCTCGGTCCGGCCGTCGCCGTCCGGCAGATACGGGCGCTGCTTGAGTACCCTGGATTCGGCGGCTGTCTCGCGCGGATCTCTCGCCCTACAGTCGTTATCTGCGGGCGAGAAGATCGGCGAACACCTGTGGCGGCCCACGAAGAGTTGATTAAGCTGATCCCTGGCGCCACGCTCAGGGTGATCGAGCGGGCCGGCCATTTCACCCCGCTCGAAGAGCCGCAGGCGGTCACCTCCGCGCTACGCGACTGGCTGCGGGTACCGACTTAGGACTGGTCTGACAGGTCGTTGAAACGGATCGGCAGAAAACGCAGTTCGCCTCCCGATTATCTCCACCGTTATACGCGCCCTGCTTTCGAAGAATTCAGGGTTTCCCTCCGTTGCGGCCGAAAAAGTGATTGAGGGCGCCAACGATTATCCCTTTGACCTGCAATCCCTCCGATTGTATCTTTACCTGTTATAAACTCATGCATATTGTCATACACGGAAACAAGCCAACGAGGAGGGGAACCCATGGTTGGAAGGTTGCTCAGTATATTGGTTCTGGCGTCAATATGCATGGGGCTGCCGTTTGCGCACTGCTCCGCATCAGATGACCGGGGCATAATACGGCGAAGTGGCGGGACCTCTGCTTCAACGGGAGACCGCGTGGCGCTGGTAATTGGCAATGCCGCTTATAAAAATGCGCCTCCACTTTCCAATCCGATCAACGATGCCGTTATTATGGCGGATGCGCTCAAAAGCCTTGGGTTCGAACTGGTGGGAGGCAAGGCTCAGACAAATCTGGATAAAGCTGGGCTTGACAATGTTATCCGAAAATTCGGGGAGACCATAAGGGGTAAAAAAGTAGCTTTCCTTTACTACTCCGGGCACGGGGTCCAGGTTGACGGAAGGAATTATCTTATACCAACGTCGGCCAATGTCGTATCGAGAACGGACGTCAAGTATGAGCTGGTCAATGTTGACAACGTGTTGGACGATATGAACGCTTCCGGAACGAAGGTCAATATCATAGTTCTGGATGCCTGCCGCAACAACCCTTTCGGAGAAAAGGGATTACGTGGTGCGGGATCGGGTCTGGCCGTTATGGATGCGCCGAGCGGAACCATGGTTGCCTATGCAACTGGTCCCGGTAAGACCGCAGCCGATGGCGCTGGAAGGAACAGTCCATACACCGAATCGCTTGCCCGCATCATTACGGAGCCGGGGCTTGACGTCGAGGACGTATTCAGGGAAGTGGGCAAGGATGTTCAGATCAAAACGGGAGGCGTTCAGGTTCCGTGGAAAATGGATAGCCTGACTGAAAAATTCTATTTCAAAGTGACCATCGAGGTTGAGGGATCGGTCCAACGGGCAGGCGGACCCGGTCCTTCCTCCGTCCCGCCGAAGCCTGAAACGCCGGGAACCGGCTCAATCAAGGTGAAATCAACTCCTGCAGGAGCTATGGTCTATGTGAATGGTGCTCAAAAGGGGTTTACGCCCATGACTATCAGTGGGCTTTCGCCCGGCAGCGTGGGGTTGAGAGTTGTTCTTGACGGATATGAGATGGTGGAAGACACGGTGCAAATACAGGCGGGTAAAGAAGAGACAATGAATTATACGTTAGCGAAGGTGGCGGCAGTGGCATCAGTGGCGCCGCAGGCAAAGCCCGACATAGAGGCCCGGGTTAAACCACCATCGGCCACCACGAGTTCAACACGCCGGGAGTGGAAAGATCCAACCACGGGGATGGAATTCGTATGGGTGGAGGGAGGGACTTATCAGATGGGGTGCGGGTCAATGGATTGCCCCCCCAATGAGGCGCCCGAGCATGCAGTGACGGTGAGTGGTTTTTGGATTGAAAAATACACCGTTACCCAAGGACAGTGGCAGAAAGTTATGGGTAATAATCCGTCCGGCTTCAAGAAAGGAGACAACTATCCTGTCGAGACGGTATCCTGGGATGATGCGAAGGAGTTTATCCAGAAGCTCAACGGCAAGAGCGGATATTCGTTCCGCCTGCCTACCGAGGCTGAATGGGAGTATGCGGCACGCAGCGGTGGGAAAACGGAGAAGTATGCCGGAGGAAACGACCCAGATGCCGTAGCATGGTATAGCGCAAATAGCGGAAAGTCAACTCATCCCGTTGGAACCAAAGCCCCCAATGGCCTGGGGATATATGATATGAGCGGAAACGTATGGCAATGGTGTGAGGACATATATGATATGGATGCTTACAAGAAGCATCAGCGCAACAACCCTGTCACTAATAGCGGCGGCTCGTCCAGGGTCTTACGGGGCGGTTCCTGGTCCCGCGACGCGACATGGGTGCGTTGCACCTTCCGGGGACAGTGGGAGCCCGCCTCCCACGGCTATGGGGGCCGCCTGGGCGGTACCGGCCTGGGATTGCGCCTGGTGAGGCCCAATTAGGGACTTAAATTCGGAATTGGTGCTTTTTCTGGTAGAAAAATCTTCTTCTCCGCGCTCTCGGCGTTTAATTTTTTTGAAAGATGACTATTTGGTGGTCAAAGCAATCGATCCGTCCCAGCCGGGTGGCAGTTCATCCGCTTTCAGGCCGTCGATTCTCTCGATCATCTGGCGGGCGGCAGGATCATCGGGCCTGATCCTGGACGCTTCCCGGAACTTCTCGGCTGCGGTTTCGAAATCGGCGGCAAGGTAAAGTTCGAAGGCCTGCCCGTAAGTATCGTAATAACGCATTGCGTCTTCGTCCCAGAGTTCGCAAGCCTCGCCGTATACTTCAAAGACCTTGACTGCTCTCGACTTTCCTTTCACTTTGATCACATCCAGGATACGGCATCTGAAGAGGCCGGAGGGCAGTGCCCGGTGGGTGGACTCTGAAATCATCAGTTCCGTATTATACCTTTTGTTAGCTCCCTCCAATCGGGACGCGAGATTGACCGAATCTCCGAGCACCGTGTAATCAAAAACCTGCCTGGAGCCCATGTTGCCAACAATCATGGGGCCGGTGTTGATACCTACTCTACATCTCAATTCGGGAAGGCCCCTGCCCCCCCAGATATCGCGCAGTTCCTTCAGGCGCCTTTGCATCTGGAGCCCCACCCTCACTGCCGTTTCTGCGTGGTCGGGCATGGGCAGAGGGGCTCCGAATTCCGCCATAATGGCATCTCCCTCAAATTTATCGATGATTCCTCCACTGGCAAGAACGATAGCGGTCATCTCCGTAAGATATTCCATGAGCAGCTCTACCAGTCGATCGGGAGCCATTCCTTCCGAGATGCGGGTGAAATCTGCAAGATCGGAGAATAGCACCGTCATTACCCGCTCCTCTCCACCCAGTTTCAATAAATCGGGATTGGCGACAAGAGCTTCGACCACCCCCTCCGGGACATATCTGGCGAAAGCATTTTTGATGAAGGCCCGCTCCTTTCCGGTTGCCAGTTCGAGCGTGGTTAGCAGCCCGAAAAAGATGGTCATGGAACTCGCGCCCACAGTGACGAAGGGAAACAACCGGTATTGGATGATTTCAAACCAGGTCAGGACCACAAGGCCCGCCACAACGGCGATACCCGCCCCATAGAGAGACCAGGACGATCTTGGGACTGCCGCCAGGGCAAGAATCACGCCGAGTCCCCATATGAGGGTCAGCGTCTCTCCCCAAGACCACTGTGCATAAAAGCGATTGGTGAGCAGTCCGTTTAACAGCGATGCATGCAGAAGAATTAAAGGAGTGTGACCCTCCAAAGGGGTTTGCCCCAGGTCTGTGTTCCCCACCGAAACATCTCCGATCAGTACGAACCTGCCTTCAAAAAACTCTATGAGATTCCCCCTCAGGCTTTCATCCCTCATACGTTGCAGAAGCGAAGCGGACTCCATCTTCTTGAAAGCTTTATCCCATACCTGCGGGAAAGGGATATAGGCGCGCCCACGGTCATCGATAGGGACGATAACGTCTTTGTCCAGAAGACTCTCTTTGACTGCGGGGATAACAATCCTTCTGCCCCATTCCACAACCAGCTTTTCGAATGGAACCCGCATGGAATCCAGGAATATGGAAAGGCTCAGGGTCGGGAAATATGCATCTCCCACTTTGATCAACATTATCATGTGCCGAAAAACGCCATCCGGGTCGCTGTACGCGCTGATGTGACCGGAGTTATGGGCCGCTTGCGCAAAATCATCGCCCTGCATGAGCGCCCGTGTGGCGTAGTAGGGTCTTCCACCTCCCTTTTCCTGAGGTTTTCGGAGACATTCGAATCGGAATCTGTCGTAGGCCCGCCCTTCCTCCCATTGGAAGGGGGAAACGTTTTCAGAATAAGCGAGGCCGGTAGGCAAAAAGACTACGCCCGACTTCCGGATGGATGCGGCGAAACGTCGATCGTCATCGGGATAGCCTGGCCGGGCGAAAATCAGATCATAGGCAACGGCAGCCGGATCGAGCTCTTCGAAGGCGTTATTCAGATCGGCAAAATAGTCGCGGCCCAGAATACTCTTGCCGACAAAATCGTAGCTCTTGTCTGTTATGGTAGTGATAACCACCAGGGGGGATTGTTCGGGTCCGAAGCCCTGCGCCACTGCCCTCCGGTAGAATAGGTCCAGGACCTTGAAGTCGTAATCAGTCCAACCCCTACCGAATGCAAAAAAAAGAAGGGAAACCGCAAGGGTGAGCAGCAATACGTGGCTATGTACTGGTTACAAGACTACGTGCTTGCT
>CAVRZU010000153.1:0-6611 GCA_963725365.1 uncultured delta proteobacterium
TCGCGGTGTGTGTATGGACGATGTGAGGGCGTTCCCTGCGCATCAAACGATAAAGCTTCAGGATAGTCGAGATATCATTGACCGGCTCGATTTCACGGCCAAGCTCCGGGATGACGACCGTGCGCAGTCCACGCCCATTCGCCAAGTCGCACATGCTGCCTTCATGCTTTCCCTCCGTTCCGGTAACCAGGATAGAGAGATAGCGTCCGGAATCCATCAACCTGTTGAGGTTGCTAACATGGATTGAGGGCCCCCCGATATTAAGGCGGGCTATAATGCGCATAATTCGGCTAGGCTTTGATTGCATGATCGTGATCGGGCTGGCTTGATATTCCGTTGGCATTAAAATGGGCCGTTACGTCTTGAATTATTTCTGCCAGGGACCTGGAAGGCTCCCACTGCGTGTAACGAAAGATCCTGGAAATATTGGGGACTCTCCGGAGCATATCCTCAAATCCAGGCTTATAGGCCTGGTCATAAGGCACCATCCGTATAGGCTCCTGCGGGCTTTCCCCCGGTATGCCCCTGGAACCGCCGGTATCCATTATTTGCCGGGAGCCGGCACAGGCCAATATCTTCCTGGCTAAATCAAGGATGGAAATTTCCTCCGTCGATCCGACATTGAAAACTTTTCCCAGGGCGCCACGACACTCAGTCAGCCCGATGATGGCTTGGATTGCATCGGCTACGTGCAGGAAACACCGTGTTTGACTGCCGTCACCATAGACGGTCAGTGGATCACCGCGCAGGGCCTGTCCCACCAGGCGAGGGATAACCATTCCGTAGCGACCGGTCTGCCGGGAATGACCGTATTGAAGAGTCGAAAAACGATGACGGGAAGTCCTTTTTCCCGGTGATAGGCCAGAGCCAGGAATTCATCCACCATCTTGGAGGCTGCGTAGCCCCAGCGGCATCTGCTCGTGGGCCCGAGCACGATATCGTCCTCCTCGGCGAATGCAACAGAATTGCTTTTTCCATAGACTTCGGAGGTGGAGGCGATGAGGACTTTTGCCCGATACCTGAGTGCGACCTTGAGCACTGTTTCAGTGCCCATGATGTTAGTCTCGATCGTGTGCACCGGCTTATCGACAACGAGCTGAACACCCACTGCCGCCGCCAGATGGAAGATTACATCGCATTGACTTGCCAGCCGGTCGAGAACAATCTCGTTTCTCACATCATCGATGGCAAACCGGAAACGGGGATTACTTACCAGATGCTGGATGTTGTCAAAGCCACCGGTTGAAAGATCGTCGATTACAGTGACGTCATGGCCCAACTCCAGAAGCGCTTCAGCCAGGTGGCTGCCTATAAATCCGCAGCCGCCGGTAATCAATGCTCGATAAGGCTTGCTTAAGCTCCTTAATGCTTGCATATTCGATCTCCTATTGCAAAGTAATCCATTTGCGAATGATTCAAACCGGTTTTCTGGAGTGACTATTTGGTGCGGCAATTACTTAAAGCGTTTATGTATTCAGCCGGCATTTGTCCGTTCCACCAATTGGCCTGCTGGGAATATATCCACACATACCGATCGGAGTGCTTCATAGCAAAGCGCAACGAAGCTGAGAACTGTTCGGGAGTGAAATAATTCTTGCTAAAATCGTTCCCGTTCCACACTTCCTTGTTGTCAAGCCATATACCGAAGCCACACTGATAGTGGTCTGACGGACCCGATACCGGTCTTGCACCGGCTTCTTTATAAATCAGATCACGTGCAGCCTTGAATTGCTCCTCTGTCCTGTACCCATAAGAGAATTCCCATCCGTCAATAATAAGAGAATTAGGAGAAGCAGCCTCCCGCATTCCGTCCAAAAATGACGGCAGGAGGGCATACTCATTCGATTCCGGTTTCCCGCCACTTCGACCGGCAAGATGGTATCCATAAGTAAGCAAGACTGTGATCTGCGGATATTCACGGTTCAGAGCCGTCATAAAGTAACGGCCGCATTCTTCCACTTGCGCCTGGTATTGCGCAAAGCTGTGAGAATATCTCTGCGGCCGGCTCAGGTAATTGAAGGGACTCCCTTCATACTGCTCTACGTCGAGTAATATACCCTTCAAGTTGCAGGATTTTGCGATTTTTGCAGCAAGGGATGCATTCAAAAGGACTGACGCAAAACCTTTATCGAACCAGTCGACTGTACCCGGTACAACATTAAATCGTATAAAATTGTCCGTAAACCGCTTGAATTCCGTGTTCTTCAATGCATCGAAAGAATTTGAATAGTCCAGAAGGTCTATAGGCTCGCCTGACCAGGAGTTCCAACTAAATAAACTCTTCGAACCGCTCCTTTGCGTGTTGGATCTCAGATCGAGGACTAACCCGTCCAAGGGGAGCCGTTCCATTTCATGGATATGTTCTTTGACAAAGGTCGGAGATGGAGTGTTCCACCCCCATTCTATTAGCTTAGCCGGTAAAGTGGCTCCCCGCCCGGCAGGCTGAGGCAGAAGGATCCCCAGGCATACGCAAAGCGCAATGCATAAGCTGATTGTTTTAAGAATACCCATGCCTTCCCCTTCTAAATCGCGATCCCAATCATGGAGTGGCGCCCATGTCGGAGCAACCCGGCTCAGCCGCTTGTGTATGCTCGAGCCATTGCTGGAACATCAACACATCCCAGAGATGATACTGCCAGTTATGCTTGCCGCCGAGATGTTCGTCCCACATCTTGCGTATGGGCGCAGGACAAAAAAAGCCCTCGCGCACAATCCGATTTTCGTCCAGCAGGGACTCTGCCCAATCTCTCAGCGGGCCGCGCAGCCATTGGTCGATGGGTATGCTAAACCCCATCTTAGGTCGCTCTATTAGCGCTTTGGGCACATAGCGATATAGGACCTGCCGTAGAATCCACTTGCTTTGGCCGTCACGGATCTTCATGGACAAAGGCAACTGCCAGGCAAATTCTACAAGCCTGTGGTCCAGAAAAGGAACCCGTGTCTCAAGGCTTACGGCCATCGCCGCCCGATCTACTTTTACAAGAATGTCATCCGGCAGGTAGCATTTTGCGTCGAGATACATCATATCTTGTTCAAAAGAGGTGAGCCTTGGCAGGTGCGTTGAATGATTAAGCTCCGTCATCGGCTCTGAAGCGCCCAGCACTATATCGACCGGACGCTTCCAATGCGAGACCAGATTAAAATAGAAGGCTTCACGCGTTCGACACTCCAGAAATTCAGTTAATTTATGCAGCTTGCAGCCAGGTTGTGATACCCGCAGCGGACGAGGTATGAGCGGATTCCGCGCACTGAATACGGAATCCCAGAAAGTGGGAGGAAAAGCTCTGATGCCTCGCATCAGTGTGCCACGGATAGCCATCGGTATCCGGGCAATTTGTTCCCAGATAGAACTTGCCAGCAGATGGCGATTATACCCTCCAAACAGCTCGTCCCCGGCATCGCCGGATAACGATACGGTTACTTGCTGGCGGGTGAGTTGCGATATCAAAAAAGTCGGGATCTGCGACGAGTCTGAAAACGGCTCGTCATAGATCTGCGGCATGCGTGGGATTACGTCCAAAGCCTGCTGCGGAGTAACATATAACTCAGTATGCTCGGTGCCCAGATGCCTGGCTACTGCCTTGGCGTTCTCCGCCTCATTGTAACTGGTTTCCCTGAAACCGATGGTGAACGTCTTAACGGGAAGCGAAGACTGTGCCTGCATCAGCGCCACAATGGTCGGGAATCTACTCCCCCCGAGAGAAAAGCGCCCAGGGACACATCGGCTACCATCTGGCGGCCAATGACATCGCGAAGTAATCGCTCGAATACCTCCACAGCCTCGCCGTCGTCGCCCTTAAACGGTGATCGTTGCCCCTCCTCGACCGCCTTATGCAGCGACCAATACGGCTCCGGTTCCGGCCACTCGTGCTTATTACGGGCTCCCTGGGTCAACTGCAAGTATGTGCCCGGCGGCAGCTTTTAATTCCTCTATAAATGCTGTATGGCGCAGGGATATAGCTGTGGCGCAATAGCAGGGTCAGCATATTTCTGTCGATCTCGCCGAGAAACGCGGGATGGGTCTTAAGAGCTCTTAGCTCAGATCCGAAGAGAAAGGTTTTATTCTGCCAGCCATAGTAGAGAGGTTTTTCGCCAAGGCGATCGCGGGCCAAGGTCAGTGTACGCTCTGCACGATCCCAGAGAACAAGGGCGAACATGCCTATGGTCTTTTTCAGAGTCTCCTCTACACCCCAAGCCTCGAATCCTCCCAGCAGAGTTTCGGTATCCGAGTGTCCACGCCAGCTTGCCGCTTCGAGATCCAATTCATTGCGCAGGTCGATGTGATTATATATTTCACCATTAAAGGTCAAGACGTAACGACCGCTCGCCGCAACCATAGGCTGATGCCCCGCCGGTGACAAATCCAGGATCGACAGGCGGCGGTGCGACAATCCGATACCCGAAGCTTCATCAATCCAAACGCCTGAGTGATCCGGACCACGATGCCGCATTGCACTTCCCATCCGGACCAAGCAATCACGCCATCGATCAGAGGTCAGCGAATTCGAATTAGTAGCAAAACCGGAAATCCCGCACACTTTAAGTCTCTCCCTAAATGAGCTGTCCATGTAGTTCGTACTGCCCCCAGATTTTGCTTATTCTTTTCCAGCAGCTTGAATGAGGAGATTTAGAAGGTGAGGGGCGGTTACCGATAGGCAATAGCTGTTTTCCACTCGACGCCGTCCAGCTAAGCCCATCTGAACTCTCATTTCTTTTGACGCACGAAGCAGGTTGATAGCAATGACCCACTCGGTAAGGGTTGCTGCACAAAAACCATTGACGCCTTCTTCAACGATTTGACGGTTCACCCCGACTGGTGATGCAACAACCGGTTTGGCGCAGGCCATGTACTGAATCAGTTTATAACCACACTTCCCACGTTCCCAAGGTTCATCGGGTAGGGGCATAATCCCAATATCGCATCCTTGCAAGCTGACTACCTCCGATGTCTCAGACCACTTGCAAATTTCTGTCTGCACACCTTTGAGTGTCAATGGCCCCGATCCGATCAGCCTAACTTTCGTCGATCCCTTTGCTGAGACTTCAGCTAGTGCAGGCTCGATCAATGAGATATATTTCGCAGTTGCCGGACTCCCAATCCAGCCGATAACAAACGTGTCGGCGTTAGTTGTCTCGGCACGTGAAGGGTATTTTTCCAAATTTACAACCGTCGGAATAATCTCTATTCTCTTGGCTCTCGCTCTTCTAGCACGCGAGGCTAGATACTCGTTTCCAGTAATCACCATAGAGGCATTTCGCATGAAGCAATCAATCTTCTTGGATAAAAGCGTTCGCACCATACCATTTGAGTTTGTATCGTACCCATGAAATATGGCGTCATCATAGTCGACTACATAAGGTGCTCTTGTGATACACATCATACGTTCTATGAAGACAGGTACGTAAGGAAGTAATTCTTTTTCAACCCAAATGAGGTCAAAATGCCTACCGTTGCAGAGCGTGATGATGCGCTGAAAGTAACTTTTCAGAACGGGTACCATCCTACGTTTACCAGAGGAGTATAGCGTACTGATGTATTCGTCATCAAATAGCGAAGACAGTGTAACCTCGCACCCTCTGCTCTCCAGGTATGGTAGGTACTGAAGGCAACGCTGCCTGCTGCTTGCCGCTTTACGGTCATAACGTGTTAGCGCAAGAATTTTCAAACCACATTCCTTTGCACCGCAATTTTTGAGATCGCTGGGATGGTACGCACAAGCAAACTGTAGGCGTCCAAGGTCGTTTTGGCCTGATGACAAGAAGACTTAAGAAAGGATTCAATCAGTTTCGCCACGCAGCTTGAAGATAAGGCGTAGCGTCTTAACTTGGCTAGCAGGCTGTTGAAATAGGGGTGTGCATCGTCCCCTGTTGACCAAAAGCATTTTTTGAAAATTGCTCTTTGACAACTCGCGATTACCAGATCAGAGAACTGTTCTCACATTATGACGCTCCGGAGGGTTTTGTCGGCTGATTTTAGCCCCGAATCAGGCATATCCTCTCCTCCCGGGGCTATGCTTTAGCCAGATTTCTCATTCGCACCAGGTTATAGACCGCTGTTGCAAACGTGAAGACCCACTCTACCTTTCGCGAACCCCGGTAGCGAAGTTTACGAAGGGTAGCCACGGTCTTGATCCAGCCGAAGACCTCTTCTATCCTCTTACGTTTGCGCTGACTCACGTTATAGCCCTCATGGCAGGTTGTCCTTCCATCAATGGCCGAGTTCTGTTTCTGGGCGACATGGGGAGTAACTCTTAACCGGCGGCACTCTTTGACAAAACCTTTGGTATCATATGCCTTATCGGCGCCCACTGTGGCCCGGTTCCCTCCCGTTGACTGCTTTAGCATCTCTGCTGCCGCTTCTCTTTCGCATGTTCCGGTGGCTTGTGTGACACAGGCATTGACGACCAAACCGTTACGATTCTCCATCAAGACATGGCCGGTGAAACAGAGCTTTGCTTCTTTTCCTTTGCCTTTCTTCGCCAGGAGAGCTTCTGGGTCGGTTGTGGAAGCGTGGGTCTCATTGGAGCGCTTCTCCCCGTGGAAATCGACTTCAGGGTTGCGGCCTCCCCCGGACGACGGTGGATCGGAAGGAGGGGGTGGCTCATCTTTTG
>CAVRZU010000154.1:0-13900 GCA_963725365.1 uncultured delta proteobacterium
CTGGTGAACAGCCCGGGCACAACAGCGCGAAGCGGGAAGCCATGCTCTCGAGGCAGGGGGACCCCATTCATCCGGTAGGCGAGGAAAACAGTCCCGTCCATGGCAAGATCGAAGGGGATGCTATCCGTATAGCCTTCCCCGCCGTAGAAGACCACCTTCCTGATGCCCGATTTTGGACCTGCGAGTTCCAGGACCCTTTTCAGCGTCACTCCCTCCCATACCGCATTGCCAATGGAATCACCCCCCACTGCATTGCCGATACAGGAGAGAGTTACAGCTTCGGTCTTATCCATCAACTTCATCAGGTCGTCCAGCTTGAGGGTCAATCGGCTTGTCCACCAGTCCTTCGATGCTTAGCTGCCAGGTATCCAGGGAGAGGTCGGCAGTACCATCGTAGGTGGTCTTATAGAACATGTCATTAGGGGTGATCTCGGAAATCCGGACCCCTTTGAAGTCCCTGGTGCCCTGCATGAGCAGTTGATGGGCCGTCTCCTTGTCTGCTTCCTCAGCCATGGCATAGCCGCGTGAAAAGATGGAGACGCCAAAGCCCAGGCCGACGGTTCCCAGGCTAAGAAGCCGGAGGAAGTTGCGACGGCACAAATCTCCTGAGGTGTTTGGTTTAGTGGATTCATGTTCCATAGATGCTATCCTTGGATTGAGGGCATTTTCCAGCAACCGGGATGATGCTTTCTCCGGAAGATAAACCGGTTTGTAAGGCAAAGGCTATTTCTTCTCTACCGGATTTTGGCTCAGGACCCATTCATCCCAGCCACCCTTGAGCACTGAGACGTTCTTGAAGCCTGCGCTTGCCAGTTCTTGCGCCACACGGGCGCTGGTGGCCTCGTGGGGTCAGGCGCAATATAAAACGATGTTCTTGTCCTTAGAGTACTTTCCCGTCCAGTCTTTGACTTCGGCTGCCGACTGCCGCTGCGCACCCTGTATTTTATACTGGCTGGAATCCCAGTCATGGTCTTTTCGCACGTCGATTACGACTAAACCCGGTTTCGTGATCTCTTCTTTCAATTGATCCGAACTGATGAAGGTAATTCCTTCCGCTCCGCCGACAAAAGATGCCCCAAAAATTACGATAAGGCATGCCAGAAGGATGGATTTAAGGTTCAAACGTTTCATTTGAATCTCCCTCTGAAAAAGGTCTATGCATGGCCTGCGTAGGGCCGGCACAAATTCCAAATCTCGGGTAACCGATTCGGGTGCTGTCCAACGCCCTCGGTATCGCACTGAACAGGGATGCCCCCTCAGATTGCAAGAGTTTACCTGAGGGGGCATTGAATTCCTTATGAGATCCGGTTCTGATGTTCGACCCGGACAGTGTTGCGGTTAATAGCCACCAAAAAACCAATCCAACGCACCTTCTTTTATCTGTTTTTCTGCATACGTACACGAGTCAAGAGCGATTGAACATTCTCTAACGACTTCCGGTCCCAACTTTGAGACGGCGGTCGATGTCATTTTCTGTGCTTCAAGCATCATTTTTGCGCCTTTTTTTACCATAGTCCGGCCTTCCGCCATGGTGCCGCCGGTCATCATGCCTTCGCCTTTACTCAACGTGTTATAGCCTTCCGTCATCATCTTTTCGGCCGCCGTCAAATCCGGGTCTTTAATCCCTTTCTTGGCCACTGTATCCATTATTATCTTGTTACCATCCATCATCTTTTTTGCGCCTTCCATCATCGCCTTTTGACCTGCCATGGTTCCCTGTTCCATTTCGGCAGCTTGTAAATGCCCGGCGATGGCGAAAACACCAATGGTCAGAAGGACGATTAAAGAAGTTGTTAAAAACCTGCTGCGATTTTTCATTGTAATATCTCCTTGTTTTGATATGAGATGAAGCTTCATGATGGACCTTTGACTATTGTTATCCGGCGGGTACTATGAATCAGTAACGAAGTCACCTCCTCTCAAGGTAGCGTGGCGGAACGTAATGGCTCTCAAAATGCGCTTTTTGATGCTCGGAATCCTTTCGTAGAGCGAACTAGCCGTGATCATAAGTATTTAATCCTCCACTTGATAAGCACGGCAATTCCCGGTGTCAATCTGTTCTACTGCCGGTCCGGGGGCATCTTCTCCAAAAGATTAACCATGTGCGGTGAAGAAAAGATAAAGAGAGTGTCAAGATTTGATAAAGAATCGGGGGGCAGGAGAACACGAAGTCGTCTTCGGACTTGACACAATCATTATCTCATAATAGTGGGTCTCTATAACGTCTGATTCGGAAAGTCCCAATGCGATATGCTCCGGAAACTCTGCGAAAAGGGATACCGCACTACGCCGCAGCGGCTTGCGATACTTAGGATTTTGGCTGAGAGCAAAGGGCATCCCGGCGCAGAGGAAATTCACGCCCGGGTAAAAATAGATTCCCACCACGATTATCGCTACCGTGTACAAAACGCCGGCTGTTCTAAAATCGATAGGTGAAGTGCTGGAACTTGAGTTCATCGGTGATTATAACCGCTATGACGGCAAGAAGCCCGGTCCGCATCCTCATCTGACTAGTGTTTAACTGCGTAAAAGGTTTGTAAAAAAGGAGACTGCAATGGCCGATAAAGTCGAGGTATGTATGTGCGAAAAGTGCGGGAATGAAGCGGAGATGACCATAAGCTGCCAATGGGTGGATGTGCAGGCGTCATCCGGTGAAGTCAAAAAAAAACAGAAAGAGACCAGGACATGCAAAGTCTGCGGCAATGAGGCCGACATTATCGTGGACTATGGCGACTAATACGGAATTGCGTTCAAATTGGGTGCTTCGGGAGGGCATAAAGCCCTCCCCTGGAAAAGCACCGCTTGGAACCCCACACCCAGGGTGGCGCTTTGCTTACCCAGGGCTGAATTATTCAGCCCTTTCTGGGCTTACACGCAAATTCTGAAACACTTTAGGTAACTGAAGTCATGCATATCTGATTTCTTATTTGAGTGCTTATGGGGTTTATCCCCGCCCGCTCGTGAACGCAAATTGGCATAACTACTTGCTAACTGGAGATGTGAACTATGGCTGGATACGTTGTTGACATTGAAGAGAAGACATCAAATAACCGTAACTTCCGGACAGTGCTTTTCACGACTTCCCGGACCCAGTTGGTGGTCATGAACCTCAGGCCGCAGGAAGACATCGGTTCAGAAGTGCACCACGATGTGGACCAGTTCATAAGAATTGAAACAGGCGAAGGAAAGGCTGTACTAAACGGCAAGGAGTATCCCCTAAAGGACGGATCAGCCGTGGTGATTCCGGCGGGCGTTGAGCACAATATCATTAACGCTTCGGCTAAAGAGGACATGAGGCTGTATTCAATTTATACGCCGCCTGAACACGCGGACGGGACTGTCCACGCGACGAAAGCCGACGCGGAGGCTGCCGAACACCATTGAAATACGGAGGCGATAAGGGAGGACTTTATGAACGGGCCACATACCGACTATTACTTCTGTGAAGAGCTTCTTTCACCTGATGAAAAGCAAATCCGGGATGAAGTGCGAACCTGGATAGACAGCCGATACCTTCCCAAGGCGGCCGAATATTTCGAGCAGGGGATTTTTCCGGTCGAACTGATTCCCGAGATGGCGCAAATGGGTCTACTCGGGTTCAAGCTGAATGAATACGGCGGGCGTGGAAAAAACAACGTCTCTTTCGGCCTCGTTTGCCAGGAACTGGAACGGGGAGATTCCGGCCTGCGTTCGTTTGTTTCCGGCGTAAACTCCCTTGTAATTCACCCCATTTATGCGTTTGGGACCGATATGCAGAAGCAACGGTGGATCCCGGAACTGATGGCGGGCAAGAAAATCGGTTGCTTCGGCTTGACGGAGCCCGAAGCAGGGTCGGACCCACAGAGCATGCGGACGACCGCTGTAAAAAATCAGGGGGGCTATGTCCTTAATGGCCGCAAGATGTGGATAACAAACGGATCCATCGCCGACGTGGCGGTAGTGTGGGCAAAAACGCAGGATGGACAAATCCGGGGCTTTCTGGTCGAAAAGGGCATGCCGGGCTTTTCGGCCCGCCTCATCGAGCACAAGTTCTCACTGCGGGCTTCGGTCACCTCGGTTCTCAACTTCGATAATGTGGAAGTCCCCGAGGGGAATCTTCTGCCCGGCACCGAGGGTCTGAAATCCGCCCTGATATGCCTCAACGAAGCTCGCTATGGGATAGCCTGGGGCAGCGTCGGCGCCGCCATTGCCTGCTATGAGACTGCCCTGAACCATGCAAAGTCCAGAATTCAGTTTCAAGCCCCCATAGCATCCTTCCAGCTCGTGCAGCGAAAGCTCGTCCGGATGTTGACGGAGATCACCAAGGCTCAGCTTCTGTGCATTCGCCTGGGCAGGCTCGTGGACGAGGGCCGCGCGCGCCACACGCAGATCTCCATGGCAAAAATGAGCAACGCCCACGAAGCCCTCAAGATTGCAAGGAGCGCCAGAGACATTCTGGGTGCAAGGGGAATCACCCTCGGATATCCGCCGATCCGCCATATGCTCAATCTGGAAACCCTAAACACTTACGATGGCACGGAGGACATCCATATCCTGGCTATCGGGCGTGATATCACAGGCATAAACGCCTTCAGTTGTGAACAAGCGGCTCCGCAAGCCGGCTCGCGCAAGTAACAAGTGCATCGGAGACTCAAAATCCCCCCTGCCCCCCTTTCGAAAAGGGGGGAAATATGTGGACCAGAGGCTTCGTGACACAGTCTCGAAGGCCGGGGTCCGGAAACGCTTGAGTAATCTCTGGATTCAGGCCTCAAGATCGACCGTGGTCCTCCGCGTCCTCACAGAAGATCGGACGCCGAGCTATAAGCTTCTAACGTGGGTTAGGCTCTTATGATACAATTTTTCCTGCCGCCTACTTCAGTCTCCTGACCTTTTTAACCATATTCTTTCTTCGCAACTCTCGCGAACTAGGTTCGGTCTTCTTTTTTGTATGTCCTTCATCGACACCTTTAACACTGCCTTTGTTGTTTCGGTCTTTATTGCTCAGCATTATTGCATTTCCCTTCTTTGAAATGGCGACTACCCGATTTCACTCCATATCACTCAATATAAAACTCCTCGATCAAGGCTTATCAGCATCAGCAGGCGTCCGAGCCCTCACTTCCTCTGAAAATTGTTTCAACTCGTCGCCCTCGATGGTTTCCTTCTCAAGCAGGATCTTGGCGAGTTTTTCGAGGGAATCCCTGCGATTTTTCAACTTGAGCAGTACCTTCTGGTGGGCCTCATCCATTATCCTGTTTTTTTCTCCATCGATATCCTGTGCCGTGCGCTCGCTGTATTCTCTCTCGTTTGAACCCAATCCAAGATCGAGATATCTTGACTGTGGCGTGTGGGTGTAGGTCAAAAGCCCGAGGCGCTCACTCATCCCATACTCCATAACCATGGAGCGGGCGATATCGCTGGCGCGCTGGAGGTCGTTCAGCGCCCCTGTTGAGATATCGCCAAAGATCACCTCTTCGGCCACCCGCCCGCCCAGGAGCACCTGCAAGCGATCCAGGAGTTCATCGCGAGTCATAAGATAGCGATCCTCGGTGGGAAGCTGCTGGGTGTAGCCCAGCGCAGCAATACCCCTGGGGATGATCGAGATTTTACTGACCGGATCGGTTCCCGGCAGAAGCATCGCCACAAGCGCATGGCCCGATTCGTGGTAGGCCACGATTTCTTTTTCTTTCTGACTCATGACGCGGTTCTTCTTTTCCAGCCCTCCTACGATTCGATCAGCGGCCTGCTGGAAATGGGTCATGCTCACTTCGTCAGCACCCCGCCTGGCTGCAACCAGTGCGGCTTCATTGACCAGGTTAGCCAGGTCCGCCCCCACAAAGCCGGAGGTCATGCCCGCGATTTTCTTCAGATCCACATCGGGACCCAGCGTAA
Source organism: uncultured delta proteobacterium (assembly GCA_963725365.1). GTDB lineage: Bacteria > Desulfobacterota > Syntrophobacteria > Syntrophobacterales > Syntrophobacteraceae > SbD1. The sequence continues at coordinate 5,872 of CAVRZU010000154.1, forward strand.
CGTTTTGTGCGTGAATTTTGAGAATGGCCTCCCGCCCCCGAATATCGGGCTTGTCGATTGCCACATGGCGGTCGAACCTCCCCGGGCGCAGCAGGGCGGGGTCCAGTATGTCTGGGCGGTTTGTAGCGGCCAGGATGATCACCCCCGCTCTCGGATCAAAACCGTCCATCTCGACAAGAAGCTGGTTTAATGTCTGCTCCCTTTCGTCATGGCCGCCCATGGGATTCATGCCGCGAGCCTTTCCCAGCGCATCCATTTCGTCGAGGAATATAATGCACGGAGCATGCTCCCTGGCCTGTCTAAAGAGGTCCCTGATACGGGCTGCTCCAACTCCCACGATCATCTCCACGAACTCGGAGCCGCTCATGCTGAAAAACATCACCCCGGCTTCGCCCGCAACCGCTTTTGCAAGCAAGGTCTTGCCGGTCCCGGGCGCCCCAACGAGGAGAACCCCCTTGGGAATGCGTCCTCCGAGGCGCTGAGATTTCTCCGGGTCTTTCAGGAACTCAACGACTTCTTCCAGTTCGCCCTTGGCTTCATCGATTCCGGCCACATCCGCAAAGCTTACCTTTACATCCTTCTCACCAAAGACTTTAACCTGTGCTTTACCCAGGGATAGCACACCCTGCGCGCCGCCGCTGATACGTTTCATAAGAAAAAACCAGACAAAAACGAAAAATCCGAGAGGCAGCAGCCAGGAAACCATTGCCCCGAGCCACTTGTTCTCAACATAGCCGCTGAACTTGATCCCTTTTTGCTCAAGCTGCCCTACGAGTTCCGGATCTTCAACGCGAACGGTAACAAACGGTCTTGCCGGTTTGCCGCTTTCTTCTTTAACGCTGCCTGTTATCTGTTCCGGGCCAATGACGAGATCTTCCACCTTGCCCTGCCCAACCCACTGCTTAAAATCCGAATAGGAGACCTTCTCGGTCTGCTGAACGGCCGTGTAGCTCTGATACCAGAAGAAGAGCATCGCGGCTGCAACGAAGTACCATATGGAAAAGCGCACCTTTTTTTGATCTGGGCCGCCCTGGCTCGGACCACCCTTTCCCGAACCCTTGATAATACCGATGATCTTGTTAAGCAGACTGGAATCTTCATTTCTTTTCGCCGCCATTAAATTGCTCCCTGTCCCGATGCTTTCAATACAACTCCGTCGCCCCGTTTAATGATAAAATAAATGTCCGTACCCAATGGACTATTTATATAGTAACCCAGGACAGGGTAGAGTGTACGATAATAAATTTCAATGCAGAAGGTCAATCGGCTGAGATTGTCATTACACTCGACACAGGGAAAGACAAACGATACTCCAGGTGAAATTATTATTAATCAATCTCCTGCAGAGCAAGACGTATGTTTAAGTCCCATAGCGGCCGGCTCAGGATTAAATAGTTTGTGCTGGTGGCGAGAAAAGGGTATAGTAAATCCACGAAAGAGGTCGAAATATAGTCCAATCGGTCTGGTTTCGGTCGGAACTGGTTCTTTTCCGCTCTGGCGGGCCGATGGAACCGCCTCTTCCTGCCGCCGCCGAAGACAGCGGCAAACCCGGCCGGCGGTCCCACCGCCTCTGGATCGTCGTTGCCTTCGGCAGCGTCACCGATAGAATCTCGATGTTCCGCGAGACGGTAAACAAGTACGGCTCGCGCAAGCAATTTATTTCTTGCAAGAGCGAAAAATCCCTTTGTGTCCGGGGCAAGAAAATCTTAATCGAAAACTGCCAGTGTATCACCCGTTGTTTCCGGTCGGCACATTGGTCTAATTAAAAGGAATGGATAATGGGATTTGTTTATAGGGGATATTTACTCAAGTCAAACCCTGTTCAGATTGGCGAAGGCAGCCGTTGGACGATACAAGTCACTGTTTCGCTCCACAAAGATTCAAGCGGCGAACCGAGAGAACAAACTTTTTCATCCGAAAGTGCCTTCTCAAGCAAAGAGATGGCAAATATGGAAGGCATCATATTTGCGCGGAAGATCATTGATGGTGAGATCCCCGGACTCTCAATCGACCTTCGCTAAGAATTTATACAGCCTGGCAAAGGAAATTGGACTCAGGTTTTCCCCCTTGATACATTAACAAAAATGACTTGCTATTTTACATTTATAGTTTATCATAGATGATGTTCCAGCTTTTTTGACGTCCATGACCAGGAACTTTAGACTTTTCCGGTCTGCCGTCAATTCCCATCGATCACTAGCCTCTTTGCACTCAGCATATTTTCTTTTTGCACAGCATATCGGTTGGCGACGATGATTTTTGTGCCGGCTGCACATGCGTGCTCCTGCGAGCCCCATTGGTTCGGCACTGCTGAATTATGTCTCTAACCGGTTTCTGTTTCGAAGGTGGTCGGCCTTTACGATTAAACTGCAGCTACAGGCGCGACGCTTTCAATAGCTAATATTCGAGTCAGAAACAACTAAGGAATCAAAAACTTCATGCTCTTTGAACAAATGCAACTTGCGCCACCAATTCTAAAGGCTTTGGCCCAATGCGGCCATCAAAATCCAACTTCCATCCAGCAACAGGCCATTCCAAAGGCACTTTCGGGCCGGGACCTGATCGCTTCGGCAAATACGGGTACCGGCAAAACGGCCGCATTCGTTCTGCCCGCCCTGCAAAGACTCTTTGACGATCCCGCAAAAAGAGGATTGCGCGTCCTGGTTCTTACGCCAACCCGTGAGCTGGCCGAACAGATCTCCAGGGCGACGCGCCAGTACGGAAAATACCTCAATAATGTGCACAGCGTCGCCATATACGGCGGAATGCCTTTCGGAGACCAGATAAGAGCGCTGGCTCAGTCACCGGATATGATCATTGCGACCCCCGGCCGGCTGATCGACCACATCTGGCGCGGCCGGATAAATCTATCAAATGTTGAACTGTTTGTCCTGGACGAAGCCGACCGCATGCTCGACATGGGCTTTATAGATGATGTGGAATTTGTATCGGACGCCATGCCGGAGGGCTGTCCAGACCTTGCTGTTCGCCGCTACGATGGATGCGGCATCGACCAAGCTTGGGCAAAAATTCATGAAGGACCCCGACCGTGTGGAATTGTCGCAGGGTAAGATAACACACGATAAAATCGAGCAGCGGCTCCATATTGCGGACGGCCTCCAGCACAAAAACCGTCTTCTGCGGCATCTGTGTTCCGATACCGATCAAACGAGGGCCATTGTGTTTACGGCAACCAAAAGGGACGCCGATCACCTTGCCGGAGAACTCAGGTCTGAAGGTTTAGGGGTTGCCGCCCTTCATGGCGACATGACGCAGAGTGCACGCAATCACACCATGGAGAACATGCGGCGGGGCAAGATCAGGATCCTGGTGGCGACCGACGTAGCCGCTCGGGGAATAGACATAACGGGCATCAGCCACGTCATAAACTTCGACCTGCCCAGGTCTGCTGAAGACTACGTAAACCGCATCGGCCGAACCGGGCGTGCAATGCAGTCGGGGATTGCAATTTCGCTTGTCTCGCGCGCTGACTTCCCCTACCTGGATCGAATCGAACGCTATACGGGTAAAAGCTTGGTGGTCCATGTTATTCCCGGCCTGGAGCCTTCTGTCGCAATCAGTGGCGGCGGGAGATCCAAAACGGCCGGGAGCACGGGAGCAAGGCCGCAAGGCCACGGAAATAGGGGCCTTCCCGCATCCAGCCGCTTCCAAAGGAATTCAAGGACTTCAGATACGAGGGCCGGAAATGCCTGAGCCATGCCGGTTAATCCTGCTCGTTCAGGTGCACTGGGCTATATCCGGTTGTGCAGCGATTAGAAACCAACTATTGATTCGAGCCAGGTTACCGGCAAAACGCCAGAGAGAAGTGAAGACTATGACAACAACTAAGCGCCCGTGGAGTACGTTCAATTCCTTTCGCAAGCCCATGAGGCAGGTTCAGCATTGCCTCGGACCAGAAGGAACACATCGAGGTTTGGAAACCCAAGCTTGACGATCAAGTGCACACACCAAACGGACCCGGGACCGTGGTGAAGATCACGGGGGATATGTATTTATCGATCTGGAGCATCAGATTTGGAAAGGTGTGGGAGCGAGGGACATCCATAAAACGCCCCAAGTAGCTCAAACGAGTTGCTTTTTTGTCAAAGAGGCGCTATTTTTAGCAAGCTAATAACAGCCGTCCTGTTAATTGAGTTGTCTCGGGAGTCGGTCTTTCGCATGATTAGAACGATTCTTTCTTAAATAGCTCCAAAGCGGGAAGCAAAAGTCAAAACAACAGAAAGGGATCAAAGATGGCCGAAGGTCGAGCTGGAATTGGTTCAACGAGAGCAAGGGATTCGGATTTATTGAAAGAGACGGAGGGAGTCCGTTTCTTGTTCATTTCTCCGCTATCGAAGGCAGCGGATTCAAGTCTCTTACCAAAGGTGATCAAGTTAGTTTCGTCGAGGAAAAAGGCGCAAAAGGAGCCCAGGCTACTCAAGTAAGAAAGCTTTAACCTTCTGGCGTAAATTCTCGTCTAGTCTACGATGGAACAATGGCCGGAGTAAACCTCCGGCTTTTGTTTCCATCGTAGACTAGACGGGATTTTACGCCAGAAGGTTAAAGCTTTCTTACTTGAGTAGCCTGGGGTCCTTTTTGCGCCTTTTTCCTCGACGAAACTAACTTGATCACCTTCGGTGAGAGACTTGGATCCGCTGCCTTCGATAGCGGAGAAATGAACAAATAAATCACTCCTTCCGTCTCTTTCAATAAATCCGAATCCCTTGCTCTGTAAAGCATTTACTCGACCTTCGGCCATCTTTGATCCCTTTTGTTGTTTTGACTTTTGCTTCCCGCTTTGAAGCTATTTAAAGAATCGTTCTAATCATGCGAAAGACCGACTCCCGAGACAACTCAATTAACAGGCGGCTGTTATTAGCTTGCTAAAAATAGCGCCTCTTTGACAAAAAAGCAACTCGTTTGAGCTACCGGGCGTTTTATGGATGTCCCTCGCTCCCACACCTTTCCAATCTGATGCTCCAATCGATCGAATCATATCCCCCGTGATCTTCACCACGGTCCCGGGTCCGTTTGGTGTGTGCACTTGATCGTCAAGCTTGGTCTCCAAACCTGGATCTGTTCCTTGTTGGTCCGAGGCAATGCTGCAACCTGCCTCATGGGCTTGCGAAAGGAATTAACGTCTCCACGGGCGCTTAGTTGTTGTCATAGTCTTCACTTCTCTCTGGCGTTTTGCCGGTAACCTGGCTCGAATCAATAGTTGGTTTCTAATCGCTGCACAACCGGATATAGCCCAGTGCACCTGAAAACGAGCAGGATTAACCGGCATGGCTCAGGCATTTCCGGCCCTCGTATCTGAAGTCCTTGAATTCCTTTGGAAGCGGCTGGATGCGGGACGGCCCCTATTTCCGCGGCCTTGCGGCCTTGCTCCCGTGCTCCCGGCCGTTTTGGATCTCCCGCCGCCACTGATTGCGCAGAAGGCTCCAGGCCGGGAATAACGTGGACCACCAGGCTTTTACCCGTATAGCGTTCGATTCGGTCCAGGTAGGGGAAGTCAGCGCGCGAGACAAGCGAAATTGCAATCCCGACTGCATTGCACGCCAGTTCGGCCGATGCGGTTTACGTAGTCTTCAGCAGACCTGGGCAGGTCGAAGTTTATGACGTGGCTGATGCCCGTTATGTCTATTCCCCGAGCGGCTGCGTCGGTTGCCACCAGGATCCTGATCTTGCCCCGCCGCATGTTTCCATGGTGTGATTGCGTGCACTCTGCGTCATGTCGCCATGAAGGGCGGCAACCCCTAAACCTCGACCTGAGTTCTCCGGCAAGGTGATCGGCGTCCCTTTTGGTTGCCGTAAACACAATGGCCCTCGTTAGATCGGTATCGGAACACAGATGCCGCAGAAGACGGTTTTTGTGCTGGAGGCCGTCCGCAATATGGAGCCGCTGCTCGATCTTATCGTGTGTTATCTTACCCTGCGACAATTCCACACGGTCGGGGTCCTTCATGAATTTTTGCCCAAGCTTGGTCAATGCCGCATCCATCGTAGCGGCGAACAGCAAGGTCTGACAGCCCTCCGGCATGGCGTCCGATACAAATTCCACATCATCTATAAAGCCCATGTCGAGCATGCGGTCGGCTTCGTCCAGGACAAACAATTCAACATTTGATAAATTTATCCGGTGGCGCCAGATGTGGTCGATCAGCCTGCCGGGGGTCGCAATGATCATATCCGGTGACTGAGCCAGAGCTCTTATCTGGTCTCCAAAAGGCATTCCCCCGTATATGGCGACGCTGTGCACATTATTGAGGTATTTTCCGTACTGGCGCGTCGCCCTGGAGATCTGTTCGGCCAGCTTACGGGTTAGCGTAAGAACCAGGACGCGCAATCCTCTTTTTGCGGGATCATCAAAGAGTCTTTGCAGGGCGGCAGCGAGTGGCCGTTTTGCCGGTACCGGATTGCCGAAGCGATCAGGTCCCGGCCCGAAAGTGCCTTTGGAATGGCCTGTTGCTGGATGGAAGTTGGATTTTGATGGCCGCATTGGGCCAAAGCCTTTAATTGGTGGCGCAAGTTGCATTTGTTCAAAGAGCATAGAAGTTTTTGATTCTTTAGTAACTTCTGACTCGAATATTAGCTATTGAAAGCGTGGCACCTGTAGCTGGGGTTTTAATCGTAAAGGCCGACCACCTTCGAAACAGAAACCGGTTAGAGACATAATTCAGCAGTGCGACCAATGAGGTGCGCAGGAGCACGCATGTGCAGCCAGCCGCAAAATTGGTCATCGTGGCCAACCATATGCTGTGCAAAAAGAAAATATGCTGAGTAGAAAAGAGGCTAGTGATCGATGCGGGAATTGACAGCAGACCGGAAAAGTCTAAAGTTCCTGGTAGTGGACGTCAAAAAAGCTGGAACAGTTATCTATGATAAACTATAAATGTAAAATAGCAAGTCCATTTTTGTTAATGTATCAAGGGGGAAAACCTGAGTCCAATTTCCTTTGCCAGGCTGTATAAATTCTTAGCGAAGGTCGATTGAGAGTCCAGAGATGTCACAGTCAATTGATCTTCCGCGCAAATCCTGATGCCTTCCATATTTGCCATCTCTTTGCTTGAGAAGGCGGCTTCGGATGAAAAGTTTGTTCTCTCGGTTCGCCGCTTTAAATCTTTGTGGAGCGAAACGAGTGACTTGTATCGTCCGACAGGTAGGTTCGCCAATCTGAACAGGGTTTGACTTGAGTAAATATCCCCTATAAACAAATCCCATTATCCATTCCTTTTAATTAAGCCAATGTGCCGACCCGGAAAACAAGGACAGATCACTGGCAGTTTTCGATTAGATTTTCTTGCCCCGGACACAAAGGGATTTTTCGGCTTCACCAGAATAAATTGCTTGCGCGAGCCGTACTTGTTTACCTATATTCAGCCGGAACATCGAGATTCTATCGGTGACACTACCAAAGGCAACGACGATCCAGAGGCAGTGGGACCGCCGGCCGGGTTTGCGTCTGCTTCGGCGGCGGGCGGGGAGAGGGAAAGAGAAAAACCAGAGCGGAAAAGAACCAGTTGCCGAAATTCAAAACCGGACCGATTGGACTATATTTCGAGCCTCTTTGCGTGGATTGAAATACCCTTTTCTCGCCACCAGCACAAACTATTTAATCCTCAGCCCGCCACTATGGGATTTAAACATATACGTCTTGCTCTGCAGGAGATTGATTAAAACGGTGGCCTGGAGACCTTGGTTTGTTGCTTTTCCTGTGTGGCCCAATGACTATCTCAGCCAATTGACCTTCTGCATTGAAAATTTATTATCGTACACTCTACCCTGTCCTGGGTTGCTATTGAATAAGTCCATTGGGTATCAGACATTTATTTTATCATTAAACAGTTTCATAGGAGTTGTATTGAAAGCACTGCAGGACAGGGAGAGCAATTTAATGGCGGCGAAAAGAAATGAAATTTCCAAGTACTGCTAACAAGGATCATCAGTATTATAAAGAGTTCGGGAAAGGGGTAGGTTCCCGAGCCAGGGCCGGTTGCCAGAGATCAAGAAGGGTGCCCTTTGGATGCGC
>CAVRZU010000155.1:0-9137 GCA_963725365.1 uncultured delta proteobacterium
GAACAAGCTCCCGGCTTTCCCGGGACTTTTAAACATACTGGAAAGCAGTATCGTTGTCAACCACTTTCTTTTACCCTGTTTTTGGGGCAATCTTTTAAGTGTATCAAAAATCCCTGCAATGTCAACCTCTAAAACCGACCCCGCCTGAAAACTCCCAGGCCCTTGCTGGTCTAAATAAACTATCCGAGGCTTCAAATTCAGGATTTTAAAGATCAAGGTAAATCAGAGGAAAAGATCCGAACGACCAAAACCAAAGATACTCACTTGACCGGCGATTGTCACTATCAACTCGCCTTACCCCTCTCACAAGCAAAAAGTCTTTCTACGCCAATAGCCGGGTACAGTCAATTAGAAAATGAAACCCATCGCGATATTTTCTCTCACGCTGGATCAATCGACCTTTATCCGATGGACCTTTTTCTTCCCAGCTTTGAGCAGAATGCCTCCATCCTTGAGATGCGCGGCCCTGACGCGAAGGTCTACATGCGTTATGCGCTCCTCGTTGATATACGCTCCGCCCTGCAGGATCAGCCGCCGCGCAGCGCTCCTCGATTCACACAGGTCCATTTCCGCAAAGAGTTCAAAGGCCGGGATTCCATCATCAAGGCGTTCTTTGAGCACAATAGTGGTAGGGACAGCGTCGGCCCTTTCCCCGGACATTCGAGGTATGTCGCTGGAAGGAAGCAGACCGGGGGAAGCCGCCTTTCGCCAAACACGGAGAACGCGGCTTCGATGGCCGACAGCGCCGCTTCCCGGCCATGGACAAGCTTTGTAACCTCAAATGCCAGAATCGATTTACAAACGTTTAGGTCCTTACCCTCGAGGACCCCGACCTGCTCTATTTCATTTAAAGGCAGAAAGGTGTAGAGCTTCAAAAAACGCTCGACATCACGGTCATCCGTATTTATCCAGTATTGATAGAAATCGAAAGGACTGGTTCTATCGGCGCTGAGCCATACGGCGCCGGCGGCAGTTTTGCCCATCTTGGCGCCCGAGGCGGTAGTTAGCAGCGGAAAAGTAAGAGCATGGGCGCCCTTGTGCAGCTTCTTGCGTATGAGATCTATCCCGGCGACGATATTTCCCCACTGGTCGTCGCCGCCCATTTGCAGAAAGCAGTCGCTATTTTGCGCCAGATGGTAAAAATCATATGCCTGGAGCAGCATATAATTGAATTCGATGAAATTGAGGCCGGTCTCCAGGCGGATCTTGTAGCTTTCGGCGGCGAGCATCCGGTTGACGCTGAAGTGCTTGCCGATATCCCGCAGGAACTCAATGTAGCGAAGCTCGACCAACCATTGGGCATTGTTAAGCAACAAAGCCCTGTCATCACGGAAATCCAAAAAGCGCGAGAGCTGCTCTTTGAGAGCGGCCACGTTCGATTCGATTCTATCCAGGGTCAAGAGCTGCCGCATTTCGGTCTTGCCGCTGGGGTCTCCCACCAGACCAGTGCCACCCCCTACCAGGACAATCGGGCGATGGCCCTGGCGCTGCATGTGGGCGAGAGCCATAATGGGCACGAGGCTGCCTACATGCAGGCTGTCTGCGGTCGGATCGAACCCGATGTAGCATGAAGAGGGCTGGCAAAGATACTGCTTGAGTTCATCAACGTCTGTGGCCTGAGCCACAAACCCTCGCCCTTTGAGTATATCGAAGACGTTTTGCAATTTTGGGGCGCCTGAGATCATTTCGCGTATTCCACTGCCCTTGTTTCCCGAATGACAGTTACTTTGATCTGGCCGGGATAGGTGAGTTCGCTTTCGATTTTTTTGGCGATGTCGCGGCTGAGCAGTACGACATCGGAGTCGGCAACGATATGGCCTTCAACAACAATTCGCAGTTCCCTGCCGGCCTGAATTGCATAAGCTTTGCTGATCCCATTGAAAGAACTGGCAATCCTTTCCAGATCCTCAAGACGCCTGACATATGTTTCGAGCAATTCTTTTCGTGCACCCGGCCGCGCCCCTGATAAAGCATCAGCGGCCTGAACGAGAACGGCAAAAACGTCCTCGGCCGCAACATCCTCATGGTGAGCCGCTATTGCGTGCACGATTGCAGGGGTTTCACCGTATCTTCTGGCGAGGTCGGAGCCTATTGCGGCGTGAGGGCCTTCCATCTCGTGGTTGACAGCCTTTCCGATATCATGTAAAAGGCCAACCCGTCTTGCGTGCTTTTCGTTGAGCCCCAGTTCGGCCGCCATTATTCCGCACAGGAAAGAGACTTCTCTGGAATGTTGAAGAACATTTTGCGCATAGCTGGTGCGGAACTTCAATTTGCCGATCAGCTTTATCAGCTCGGGATGAATGCCGTGGACACCAACATCGAAGGCAGCCTGTTCGCCCGCCTCGCGGATTGAGGTCTCTATTTCAGCACTTACCTTTTCCACTATTTCCTCTATCCGCGCCGGATGAATCCTGCCGTCGGATATAAGTCTCTCCAATGAAATTCTGGCCACTTCCCGGCGCACCGGGTTAAAACCGGAGAGTATGACTGCTTCGGGAGTGTCGTCGATGATCAGGTCCACACCCGTTGAGGCCTCAATAGCACGAATATTTCTGCCTTCCCTTCCAATAATGCGCCCTTTCATTTCCTCATTAGGAAGGTTTACAACGGATACAGTCTTTTCAGCGACGTAGTCGCCAGAGTATCTCTGGATCGCAAGCGAAATAATGTCTTTTGCTTTTCTATCCCCCAACTCGCGCGCTTCGGTCTCAATCTTTTTGACAAGGACTGCCGCGTCATGGCGAGCTTCATTTTCAACGGAGCGCACCAGCATATCTTTTGCTTCCAGTGCGGACATCCCGGAGACCTCTTCCAGCCTCCTTCTCTCATCCTTGATAATTGATTCCAATTCCTTTTCGCGGCCTACCATGTCCTTTTCCTGCTGCGATATCTGCTTTTCACGCTTGGTAATGGTAGCTTCCCTTTTGTCGAGCGCATCGACCTTTCGGTCAAGGTTCTCTTCTTTTTGCAATATTCGTTTCTCGAGATTCTGGAATTCCTTCCTGCCTTCCTTGGATTCCTTCTCAAACTCCATTTTCATTTGCAAAAGGCTGTCTTTGGCCTGAAGAATAGCCTCCTTTTTGATTGTTTCCGCCTCCTTCTTAGCCTCGGCGATCAGATTTAGGGCATCTGATTCAACTCTACGGTTCTTCTTTTCAAGCAAAAAGTACCTGACAAGGTAGCCCAGTGCCCCTCCCGCAAAGAGCAGGATAATAATTAACAACGTCAAATAGATATAATTCATTATCAAAGCTTCCTTTCGGGCCTTGGAAACCCGGGAACACCAGCGAACCGCGCCCCCCGCCATAAACCGGAGGTCCATGTAGATCTTTGCAGCGAAGTCACACTTCTAGCGTGACTCCTGGCTGCGATCTACCCAGAAATAAGCACTGCGTAAATGCGGAATGGAATACAGAAGGATCCCAGATCGCCGAATGCCGTCGTGAAGCTCAACAGAAAAGCGGATAAGAAGGTAAGTAACGCATTGCCCCCGCTTTGTGCCGTGTTGGCAGGTGGTCTTAGAACCTTAGGTTCAGGTGGGCGCCCTATAACTCCTTTAGGCTTCCAGCCGAAGCTGACATGCACACCGGAGCAAGGAAGGGCTCCCTTTCAGTATATGTTGGCTCAGAAACATTCTGCCAATCACGAACACAGCAGGGGCAAACCACATAAGCTGTTTTATTCTTTCGACTTCGCGCCGCTCTATTTAGCTATAGAACCACGCTCAAGCCGGAACCAAAAACTTTGCGTTTTTACCTAATAACGGCAACAAAAACCGTTAAGCCGATCTCACCTCTTCAAGTTTCAGACGGTTCGAAGTGTTTTCCTCCACGTTCGCCAGTCATCTGGCAAAAAACCTAAACGGCTGCATGACAAATTCTATGCTGCCTTATAGATCGTAATTCCGGCAAGAGCCGACAAAGAGCATCAAAATCCGCACACAGCAGCATTTTAGACAAAAAGTGCATGGATAGTCAAGTTTGATTATGGCTTGGAAGCTCAGTACCGACTGGCGGAAGAGGAGGGTAAAAATAAATAAGCCCCCCGCCGAAACGAGGGGCTTATTTATCAGAATTTCAATTCGGCTACTGTCTCTCAGCGACCTTCAGACGAGCTATCGCACGGTGCAAAGCGGCCTGGGCGCGCGTAAACTCCAACTTGTCCCTGGAATCGGAAAGCCGCTTTTCAGCTCTTTCCCGGGCAGCCCTTGCGCGAATCACATCGATTTCAGTTGCCGCTTCAGCCGCCGTGGCCAGAATGGTAACCGTATTTTTCAAAACTTCGGCATAGCCTCCCATTATAGCAACATGCTGGGAAGTGGCGCCGTACCTGAACCTCAACTCACCAATCTTCAGCTTGCAAAGAAAGGGAATGTGGCCCGGAAGAACTCCAAATTCCCCCAGCTCTCCAGGTGCGACAACAATGTCCACCTCTTGGCTGAGAACTTTTCTCTCCGGAGTAACTATTTCAAGCAATATTTTATCGGCCATATGCTCACCATCTTCTTATGATTAGGACGCTAAGCTGCTGCGGCCATTTGTTTGGCCTTCTCGACCGCTTCCTCAATGGAACCGACCATATAGAAAGCCTGCTCCGGTATTTCGTCATACTTGCCTTCGCAGATCTCCCTGAAACCCCTGATGGTATCTTCCATTTTAACGTACTTTCCTGGAACACCGGTAAAGGTTTCAGCAACGTTGAACGGCTGCGACAGGAAGCGTTGGATCTTTCTGGCCCTGGCAACGACAAGCTTGTCTTCATCGGCAAGCTCATCCATTCCAAGGATGGCGATGATATCCTGCAGGTCTTTATACTTTTGCAGAATCTGCTGAACTTCGCGCGCCGTATAGTAGTGATCCTCGCCAAGAACATTGGGGTCAAGGATACGCGAGGTGGAATCGAGCGGATCAACCGCCGGATAAATACCAAGTTCGGCAATCTGACGAGAAAGAACGACCGTGCCATCGAGGTGAGCAAAGGTGGTGGCAGGCGCGGGGTCAGTCAGGTCGTCTGCCGGAACGTAGACGCACTGAACCGAGGTGATCGATCCCTTATTGGTGGAAGTGATACGTTCCTGCAATTCACCGAGGTCGGTACCAAGAGTTGGCTGATAACCAACAGCGGAGGGCATGCGGCCAAGCAGGGCGGAGACTTCGGCGCCGGCCTGCGTGAACCTGAATATATTATCAATAAAAAGAAGAACGTCCTGCCCTTCGATATCGCGGAAATATTCAGCGACCGTAAGCCCGGAAAGAGCAACACGCGCACGTGCTCCCGGGGGTTCGGTCATCTGACCGTAAACCAGCCCGGCACGGGGAAGAACGCCGGAATCCTTCATTTCGTGATAGAGATCGTTTCCTTCACGAGTTCTTTCGCCAACACCGGCAAAGACGGAAATACCACCATGCTGCATGGCTATATTGTGAATCATCTCCATCATAACAACGGTTTTGCCGACGCCTGCGCCGCCAAACATGCCCATCTTGCCGCCGCGAGGAAACGGAACGAGCAGGTCGATAACTTTTACGCCGGTCTCAAGGACTTTAACCGAAGTATCCTGCTCAGTGAAGCTCGGCGCAGTCCTGTGAATCGGCATGTAAGAATCCGTATTTATGGGGCCAAGCCCATCAACGGTCCTGCCCACGACATTGATAACACGGCCTAGCACCGGTTTTCCAACAGGCATCATGATAGGCTTTCCGGAATCCTTTACCGGCATGCCGCGCACGAGCCCGTCAGTCAAATCCATCCCGATGGTGCGCACAACATTGTCACCAAGGTGCTGGGCGATTTCGAGAACGAGATTATCCTCCTCGGAATTTATCCCGGGGTTAGACACAAACAGGGCCGTCAAAAGTGGAGGAAGCTTTCCCTCTGCGAATTCGACGTCCACAACATTTCCGATAACCTGAACGATTTTCCCCATATTCATGGGTCTGTATCCTCCTTGAATTATTTCTTGAGGGCCTCGGCGCCGCCGACTATATCCATCAATTCCTTGGTAATCCCCGCCTGCCTAGCCTTATTATAGGTAAGAGTCAGAGTCCTTACCAGTTCCTTACAGTTACTGGTCGCATTCTCCATGGCGGCCATACGAGCGGCGTGTTCGCCCACGGATGTCTGATATAAACTCTCCAGGACCTGGACATAGATATAATTTGGCAGCAGATCCGTCAACAGTGCCTCATGAGAAGGCTCAAACAGGTACTCGAACGCCTTTTCACCTTCCTTCTGCTCGGTGGGAGCGATAGGAAGAAGCCTGACAATGGAAGGCTGCTGCTTTGCTATGTTGATGAAGTGACTGTAAAGGATATAAACCTCGTCCGCCTCGCCCGTTTCGAACAACTCGATCAGCGAACTCCCAATCCGGCGGGCATCCTCGTAGGCGACCTTATTGAGCAAGCCCATATGGTTTTCACGAACTTTTACAGGCCGGCGCCTAAAGTAATCTCTTGCCTTTCTTCCGGCGTTTATAAGACTTACTTCGACACCCTCGGCTTTTTTGGCCTTGATAAACCTTTCGGCCCCCACCAACAGGTTGGTATTGAAACTGCCGCAAAGACCCCGGTCTGCGGTAACCAGCAGGAGCTCAACATTTTTCACTGTTTCTTTGGGCGTAAGCAGTGAGTAAACGCTGGTATCCTCCACCCCAGCAGCAAGCCGTCCTATGAACTCCCGGAACTTTTGCGCATAAGGGTGGAATTTCTCCATATTCTGCTGGGCGCCGCGAAGTTTCGAGGCGGCCACCATATTCATGGCCTTTGTAATCTGCGAGGTCTTCCTGACAGCTTCTATCTTTCTCTTTATGTCTCTTAGAGTTGCCATGTCTTATCTGTCCTCTGGTCAATTTCGAGGCTGTTTAAGCCTGGAAAACCCCCGCAAATTCTTTCAGTGCCGCAGACATTTTTTCATCCAGAGAATCGCTGATCGCGGCCTTCTCTTTAATTTCGGACAAAACCTCAGGATATTTGCGCTCAACAAAAGCCAACATCTGCTGTTCATACTGGAGGACTTTCTCGACAGGAATCTCATCGAGGAAACCTCTTGTGCCCGAATATAGAGAAAAGATCTCTTTTTCAGCGGACATCGGCTGATATTGGGGCTGCTTGAGCAGTTCGACAAGTCTCATACCCCTGTTCAACTGGGCTTGGGTGGACTTGTCGAGATCGCTTCCGAACTTGGCAAAGGCTTCGAGTTCCCGGTACTGAGCCAGTTCGAGGCGCAGTTTTCCGGCAACCTGCTTCATTGCTTTAGTCTGAGCGGCCCCGCCGACGCGTGATACCGAGAGGCCTACGTTAATGGCCGGACGCACACCGGCAAAGAATAGATTGGGTTCGAGATAAATCTGGCCATCCGTAATCGAAATAACGTTGGTCGGGATGTAGGCCGAAACATCGCCGGCTTGAGTTTCGATAATAGGAAGAGCAGTAAGCGAACCGCCTCCAAGCTCGCTATTGAGCTTCGAGGACCGCTCCAGGAGTCTGGAGTGGTTGTAGAAAATATCACCCGGATATGCTTCACGAGCAGGCGGACGTCGAAGCAGCAGCGAAACCTGCCGGTAGGCGGTGGCCTGTTTTGACAGATCATCGTAGATGATGAGGGCATGTCCGCCCTTGTCCCGGTAGTACTCACCCATAGCGGTACCGGCATAAGGGGCAACAAACTGCAGAGCGGCGGCGTCACTGGCATTGGCGGCGACGACAATCGTGTAATCCATTGCGCCATGCTTGCGAAGCGTCTCAACAACCTGTGCAACGGTGGATTTTTTCTGGCCGACCGCAACGTAGATACAGATTATGCCGCTATCTTTCTGGTTGATTATCGCATCGACCGCGATAGCGGTTTTGCCGATCTGGCGGTCACCAATGATGAGTTCGCGCTGTCCGCGCCCAACCGGGGTCATTGCGTCGATAGCCTTAAGCCCGGTGAACATCGGCTCGTTAACAGACTGCCTTGCGATAACACCCGGAGCGATGACTTCGATTCTGCGGAATTCGGTGGCATTGATGGGGCCTTTTCCATCGAGCGGGTTACCGACCGAGTCGATAACCCGGCCCAGCACCGCATCGCCAACCGGTACTTCTGCGATACGGCCGGTCCGCCTCACCTCATCGCCCTCTTTAATGTGGAAGTCTTCGCCCATAATAGCGACACCCACATTGTCTTCTTCGAGGTTGAGAGCCAATCCGAAGATGGTTCCGTGGGCCGTAGGGAACTCAAGCAATTCCATGGACATGCATTTTTCGACTCCGTAGACGCGGGCGATACCGTCGCCGACGGAGAGCACCCGTCCAGTCTCGCTGAGATCAACCTTCTTCTCATAATCCTTGATCTGCTCTCTGATGATTTGGCTGATTTCTTCTGCTCTGATTTCCATTTATCCTACCGCACCCCTCTTCAAAGATTCTTTAAAATTGAGCAATTGACGCTTTACGCTGCCATCTAAAACGACATCGCCGATCTGGGCAAAAACTCCCCCGATAAGAGAAGAATCCTGCTCGAATTGGACGACAATCTTCTTTTCGAATTTCTTTTCCAAAGCCGCAGCAGATCCCTTATCTCGGCATTCCAATTTGATGGCAGCCTTGACCTTGGCCCGCGATATATTAGAGTTTTCGTCGATCAGCATGTTGTAATACTCGACAATTTCGCTCAAGTGCCGCATGCGGTTTTTCTCGACGAGAAGATCGAAAAAGCTCTTCATAACAGGCGACAGTTCCAATTGGCCCGTCACTTTCTGCTAAGAGATCATTTCATGCCTCCCGGACAAAGCGGATCCCGGAGCGCGTTTTCGAGATCAGGGAAAGCATGGAGGACCTGACTAAAGCCTTCCAGTTCCGTTCCATACTGTTCGATCGCCTTTTCCTCCTGGGCGAGAGTGAACAGTGCCCTCGAATAACGTTTAGCAATAACTTGGTTTTTCACTTCGCCTCCACAACCTTCGTCATGAATTCACTAACCAGGCGTTGCTGATCGTCAGCCTTTATTTTTTTTCGGATAAGATCCTTGGCAGCGGCTACGGACAGATCTGCGACTTCGTTCTTCAGACTGTCGAGAGCAGCCTGGATCTCCTGCTGGATAGCGATCTGAGCCTGCTTTTGAATATATTCCGCCTCGTTGTGGGCAGTCTTGATAAT
>CAVRZU010000156.1:0-36533 GCA_963725365.1 uncultured delta proteobacterium
TAACAGTTGCGCCTTAACCGAACCCTATTTTTGCGTACTCTGGTGAACGATTACTTTATTTTTTGTTCTTCTCCTGGAATTTTGCTTTCAAAAGGTCCGCAAGAGTTCCCATCGGGCGATTTTCATTTACATATTTCGAAACGTCCGCATCTGTTTCCTGCTGATCTTCGCCTCCCGCCAGTGACAGTGAAATGCGTTTATTTACCCCGTCCACATTATCGATCTTCACTTCAACAGTCTGGCCCTTAGCCAGCACCTCGTGCGGATGCTTGATCCTTTTTCCCGACCCTAGTCTTGAAATGTGCAGAAGACCTTCAATTCCAGGGGCAACGAGACAAAGGCGCCGAAATTGGTCAATCGGGTCACTTCTCCGCTGTGGCGCGATCCTTGGACAAAATCCTTCTCTACGCTCTCCCAGGGGTCCGGCAAGGCCTTTTTTAGACTGAAGGAGAGACGGTTGTTTTCCCAATCCAGCTTAAGGGCCACAACCTCGACTTCCTGGCCGGCCGCCAGCACTTCGTTTATGTCTTCCACCCGGTCCCAGCCGATTTCCGAAATGGGGATAAGCCCCTCTACCACGCCTATTTTCACGAAAGCACCGAAATTATGAATGGAGCTGATAGTCCCCCTCACCCGGTCGCCTTCCCGCAAAAAGCCTTTTTGCTCATCCCTTTGCTTTTGACGCTCTTCTTCGAGCACCGCCCTATTGGACAAAACGATGTTTCGCCCTTTCTCATCGTATTGAGTTATCCGGAAGGAAAGATGGCTGCCCGGCAGATCTTTTGCGCTCACCTCACGCTGCAGTCCCATCTGCGAAAATGGACAAAAACCGCGCAGGCTTCCCGCTATCTTGATTTCAAAGCCGCCCTTGATCTCTTTTTCAACCAGGCCTTCCACGGGTATTCCGTTTGCCCATGCTTCCTCCAGGAAGTTCAGTCCGGCCTGGCCTCCACTAATCCGGGTGGTAAAACGCAGTTCATTGTTATCCGAGGACAGGAAATATGCTTCAAGCCAATCGCCTTCCCTTACCGAAAGATTTCCTTCCTCATCGGCAAATTCCTTTGCTTCGAGATATCCTTCGCTCTTTCCACCCAAATCTATAAAGATCCATTCCGCCGAAATCTTAACGATCCGGGCCTTTATCTTCTTCCCCGGCTCAAACCGGGCAGGCGTCACAAGACTCTCCCGCAAAAGGTCCGCGAAACTTTCTTCCTCCATCATTTCATCTTCCAGCATTTCTTCTTCTTTTTCATTTTCCTCATTCATGCTTTCAATCCCTCTTTCACATAACAGTAAATTCCCTCGATATCGTCCGCATCAAAATTTCTGAATTCGTGGTCGGCGCGAAACCAGGTGATCTGCCGTTTGGCGTAATGCCGGGTCTGGCGCTTTATCTCAAAGGCGGCCTCCCGAATCGAGATCGCGCCCGAAATGTGAGCAGCCATCTGCCTGTATCCGATAGACTGCATCGCTTTGAGCTCCGCCGAATAGCCCATGGAAAGCAGGCCCCGCACTTCATCTTCCAAGCCCGCTTCAAACATCCGGTCTACCCGTCGGTCAATCCGCTCATAGAGCACTTTTCTGTCCCGGTTGATAAAGACCTTTACCGCCGGGAAAAGCTCCTGTCTGAAGCCATGGGCTTTCTGCATGATGGATAACGGGACCCCTCCGATATAAAAGACCTCAAGTGCCCTGATAATTCGCTGCCGGTCGTTAGGGTGAATTTTGCCGGCAGATTCGGGGTCGATCCGCAAAAGATCGCAATAAAGCGCATCGAGACCCTTGGATTTTTCATCGGCAATCAACCTTTGTTTTATTTCGGGGTCCGAAGAAGGCCCCTGGCACAGGCCTCGGGTGAGAACCCTCATGTAGAGGCCGGTCCCTCCACAACCAGGGGGACCTTGCCGCGCTTCCCTATATCTTCGACTACCGGGACGGCAATGTCCAGGTATCTTGCCGCATCGAAGGGCTCATCGGGGTCTGCCACGTCTATCAGGTGATGGGGGACTATCAGGCGCTCTTCAGCCGTTGGTTTTGCGGTCCCGATTTCCATGCGGCGGTAAATCTGCATTGAATCGGCATTGACTATCTCGGCTGAAATCCGCGAGGCAAGTTCGATAGAAAGCGAAGTTTTGCCCGAGGCGGTAGGCCCGGCAAGAAGCACCAGGGGTGCGCCCCCCTCCCGCTCAGCTCCTTTTGAAGAATCGGTAAATCTGCTCATATCTCAACGTATATGAAAGCGGGCGGCCGTGCGGGCACGTAAAAGGGGTATCGATCGAATCGAGCATTTCGAGCAGCCTTTTTATTTCTTCCGGTTTAAGCCTGCGTCCTGCCCTGACAGATGAGTGGCAGGAAGAAACCCTTGCAAGCCCGAGCAGGATTTCGCCCTCATTTGCCGGGCACTCCTCTTCTGCATACCGCAGGTAGTCGCGAAGTATTTCTTCGGGATTAAACTCGGACAAAGTCGCAGGTACTGCATGAATGGCGAAGCTGTCCCCCCCGAAAGGCTCGATTTCAAATCCCAGATCAAGCAGGGAGGGCATTATGCTTTTGAGCAGCACGGCCTCTTTTGGCAAAAGGTCCACGACGGCCGGCCGGGTAAGCAACTGGGCCGCCTGCTTTTCCTTCCCGCTATTTTTGCTTTTTCTGCTAAGCGCGCTGAAAACTATCCTTTCATGGGCCGCGTGCTGGTCTATCAAAACAAGGCCGTCCGGCGCTTCGAGAAGAATGAACGAATTTGCAAGCTGCCCCAGCAAATTGAGGCTCGACCAGGTAAACGGCGCCGGATCGATATCGGCCCGGACTGCGGGACTCACCGGATTTTCAGACGGGATATCCCGGCCGCACCAACCGGCGGCGTACGCCTGGCCGCGTGCGGTTGTCCCGCCGGCCGCAGGGACGCCGGATTTAGATGGTTCTATAAATTCAGGAGAATCGGAAATGATGCCCGGATCGGGTCTTATATTTCTTTGAACCGGCATTGGAGAACCGAAAGACGTTTGGCCTTCGCGTGCCCCGAAATTAGTTTTCACCTCGAAGGCGGCGCTTTCCCCGGGCCAGGTCCCGTATGATTTCGGACGAATAGCTGCAAGCGCCTCAAAAAGAGCGGTCCGCAAATTCGATATTGCTTCCCCTGGGTTTCTAAAGCGGATTTCTCTTTTTGCGGGATGAACGTTTACATCCACCTCCCCGGTGGAAACGGAGACAAAAATAACGGCGACCGGGTATTTTCCACGGGGAATAAGGGCCTCATAGGCGGTAAGCACAGCCCGTTGAAGAAGCCGGTCCCATACGGGCCTGCCGTTTACATAAAGAAAAAGGCTCTGGCTGTTCGTTCTCTGGATGTCGGGAGGAGCAACAAAGCCTGAAATCGACATGCCTTCCTTTTGAAAATCGATTGGAGCGAGCGACCTTGCAATATCGGCTCCCAACACCTGTGCGACCCTTGGCAGCAATCCCTCGCACCTCGGATGGTCGTAGAGCACCTTTTCCTGGCTTTGGAGCTGCATATGGGTCCCGGGGTTCGCCAGCGAAATGCGCAAAAACTGGTCGGTTATGTAAGCCTGCTCGGTTTCCGCCTTGCGCAGGAACTTTCGCCTCGCCGGGAGGCAGTAAAATAGGTCTCGCACGAGCACCTGCGTCCCCACGGGACACCCCTTTTCGCGAACGTCTTTAATAACTCCGGCTTCAACTTTTATCGATGTTCCGCAAAGGGCCTCAGGCTCACGAGTACTCAACTCAAATCGGCTTACAGCCGCAATCGACGGGATCGCTTCTCCGCGAAATCCAAGCGAAGATATCGAATCGAGGTCCCGGGCAGAACTGATCTTGCTAGTCGCATGCCGCTCAAGCGACAAGAGCGCATCTTCGCCGCTCATCCCGCACCCGTTGTCAACGACGCGAATTTCCCGGCGCCCTCCCTCGATCAGGCTTATCGAAATCCTGGAACTCTTAGCATCGATGCTGTTTTCAATGAGTTCCTTGACCACTGCCGCAGGACGTTCGACAACCTCGCCCGCGGCGATCTGATTGCACAAAATATCGGGTAAAATCGCGATCTTGCCCACCCGCTTCTCCAGGGACTCAAGCCTATTGACAGAAAACTCTCATTCCAGTACTAACAAAGGCACAGGTATAGACTTTACGTATCATAGCCTATAATCTCCAGGCAAAAACAGGACCTGGGTTTTTTTTCAACAAATAGAGCATGCCACTATGGATTCAAATCCCTATCAGCCGCTGGTAAACCTTCTGTCCAACATACTGGAAGCTTATACCACAGCTTTTTTCATTTTCGATGAAAGAAACCGCCGGTTAAATCTTGCCGCCATGCAGAGCCTGAGCAAGTTCATTGCCCCCCGGATTTCCCTGCCCCTGGAAGGCAGCGGGATAATTTCCCAGGTGCTCAAGGCTGGTCAGAGCATTCATCTGGACAAGCTGCACGAAGCCACCTCATCGATCCCCCTGACCCTGCCCTTTTACCGGGAAGGCGAATCCCACATAAAGGGGCTCTATGCAGTACCGGTTGCAGGAGGATCGGGGATCCTCTACGTCGATACCAAATACGGCTGGGGATTTAACGATAAGCAGCAAAAATGGATAAAGGAGTTCGCCGAGCTTCTCGGAGGGCTTTTGAAAAGTCGCGAAGCTCAGGGGCGAAACAAAAATTACGCCAGGATGTTCGAAGTCTTGAACAGGCTCGATGAAGTCGCCTTCAAGGGCTGCGCTCTTGACTCCTATTGCGGCATGTTCACAACCGAGTGGTCGCAGATACTTGGCATGGACTATGGTTTTCTGGTTTTGAAAGGACCTGAGAAGAAAAATTACCGCCTTTTGGGCTGTACGGCAAATGCGCCAAGAGGTCTTGTCGATCAAAGCTTTCCCGCAAAGCAGGGCCTGGTCGGCTGGGTGCTCCAGAATCAAAAAAATCTTCTCATAATTCGCCTCAATCCCGACACGCCGGACCACTACCTGTTTTCCCCCGGAGAGAACCTTCCACATCATGGCACGGTCTGGGGAATGCGGGGCCAAACCTCACTGGGATATGAACTCGGCATTGTTTTCCTCTCCAGAGAGGTAATCGAGTGGAACCCCGAATCGGAGCGCGCCGTAGGGCATGCCTTCCATTTCCTTCTGCTCCTGCTCGAACAGATTTATTACAAGGAAGAAAACGAAGCCCTGCACTCCTACGATATCTGCACGGGTCTTTTCAGCGCTCCGGCGTTCGAATCAAGAGTCGAAGGCCTGTTTCATGCCTCCATGCAGTCCAACGCTCCCTTTGCCCTTGGACTCATTCAGTTTGAACCCTGGCAGATACTTGCCACCAAGGTCCTGCCCAAAAAGATCAGGCAACTGCAGTGCGAACTCGCAACATCTCTTTGCAACGCCCTGCCTGCCGGGGTCCTGGTCGGGCAGCTGGCACAGAACCGCTTTGGCGTTTTGTTTGCCGAAACCACTGTCCAGGAGGCCGAAAGCATACTTGCCGAACTTGCAGACTTTGGCAAGACAGCTCTCAAGGGAATCAAGGGGATCAAACTCCACCCCTATATCTCTTCAGCCGGTTTTCCACAGGATGCGGCAAAAATTGAAGAACTCTGGCCCCTGGTGAGCCGGCGGCTCTTTTCAGCTTTCGGTCTAAAACCCGAAGGGACCGTCTCATAAACTTTTGGAAAGAATCAAATAGAAGGGTCATATATGTTTGGATGGCTTTTTTCATGTTTTTCAAAAGACCTGGCAATGGACCTTGGAACGGCCAACACGCTCATCTACATGCGGGGCAAAGGGGTCGTCTTGAACGAACCATCTGTTGTGGCCATAAACCAGGATACCCACCAGGTCATTGCTGTGGGGCAGGAAGCAAGAAACATGATCGGGAGGCATGGCCAAAAAATAGTAACCATCCGGCCGCTCAAAGACGGCGTGATCGCCGACTTCGAGGTGACGGCGGTCATGATCAAGTATTTTCTTTCCAAAGTTTTGAACAAGCGCCAGATCTTTCGCCCGCGGCTTGTGGTAGCGGTCCCCACCGGGATCACTTCGGTTGAAAAAAGGGCCGTAATCGAGGCCGCCGAACAGGCGGGGGCCAAATATATACATCTGGTCGAGGAACCGATGGCCGCCGCCATAGGCGCAGGACTGCCCATTGATCAGCCCCATGGGAGCATGGTGGTGGACATCGGGGGGGCACCACCGAGGTCGCCGTAATCTCCATGTTCGCCGTGGCCTACAGCGAATCGGTCCGGGTGGCCGGAGACGAAGCCAACGAGGCCATTTTGCGCTACATACAGCGGGAACGTCAGATGATAATAAGCGAGGTGACCGCCGAATCGGTTAAAATGAGGATAGGTTCTGCCGTTGCTTCAGAAAAACCGGAATCGATCGAAATTACGGGAAAAGAGATTATATCGGGAATACCCAAGACTTTCACCATCAGCGATGCGGAAATCAGGGAAGCGATCAAGGAACCGGTGGACGCAATCGTCGAAGCGGTGCGAAGAGCCCTTGAGAAGACCCCTCCCGATCTTGCCGCCGATATTCACGACCACGGCTTCTGGCTCGCGGGCGGAGGAGCGCTCCTAAAAGGACTCGATAAACTTCTTGCCAGGCATACGAGCCTTAAAGTCAATATCGCCGACGACCCGCTTACCGCCGTCGCCAGGGGCGCCGGTCGGTGATCGAACATGTGGAATTCTACAGAAACGTTTTTATAAATTAACTCAATGGCAGATATCATCGACTTATCATCGAGGTTTAAATCGGGAAACAACTTGATAGTCATTTCTCCGCTTGAGTTTCGAAAAGGGGAATGGCTGTCGAAAAGTGCGATTCTGTGCACGCGGGAAGAATCTGAAAAACTGGAAGCCCAGCGCCGGAAGACGCCCCCGGATAAGCCCCCCATAACACTTGTTCCGGATCATATTACCCTGGACGGCGGCTACCACTACACATGCCTTTGGCTTTTCAAATTTCGGGAAGATGAAAAGCGGATGCGCAGATTTTACCGGCTGGCCGGACTCATGGAGTGCATTACCAGGGCGCCCTCCCCTGTTTTGCGAACCGACCTGGTGAGAAGGTTTTTTAAGATCATAAACGAGGAACGCGAAAAACTCGATGTTTCATGGAAGGGAAACGTCCGGCGTTTTCTGCTTCCGCTCCGCACCGAACATTATCATCCCGGCGTCTTCATAGACACCGTCAGCAGCGCTCAGTCTCTAAAGGAACTGTTAGCCGTAATAGAAAAGGAGACGAACTCCCAGTTTGACATTCTCGCGGCAAGCTACGTAATCTACGTGCCCGGATCATTTCAGCAAAAAACATGACCGTGAAAAAAATAAATAAAACCGTCTTTATAGGTGTCGACCTCGGAGGGACGAACCTGAGGTCCGCCCTGGTGGACCATGGCGGGAAAATCCTTGAATTTCGCATGTCCGTGGTGCAGCTTGACCACGGGCCCGAGTCGATTTCGAATATATTGCTCTCACAGTGCAGGACTTTGGCCGATTCGGCGGCAAAGATGGGGCTCGAGGTCGGGGCAATAGGCCTTGGAGTCGCCGGAAAAATCGACAGCTCCTCCGGCACGGTGATTTTTTCTCCAAATCTTCCGGTGCTCAATGGATACCCACTGGCGAAAAACCTTCAGCAGCACATGGCAATCCCTGTGTGCATGGAAAACGATGCAAAAGTTTTCGGTCTTGGAGAGAGCTGGGCAGGGGCCGCCAGGGGAATTCGAAACTGGGTCGGAATAGTTCTTGGCACCGGCGCCGGCGGCTGCCTGTTTCTGGGCGGCAAACTTTGGCAAGGAGACTGCCTGGGGTTTTCGGCGGAGATCGGCCACATGATCGTCGAGCCTGGAGGGCCTGATTGCCCCTGTGGATCGAAAGGATGCCTGGAGGCGTTTGCATCGGCCCGCGCGCTTGTTTCAGGCGCAAAAAAAGCCCTTCGGGGCCAGGGGATAAAAGAAGGCCTGCTTCATGAGTGCGAAATAGAGGGCAAACTCAGCGCGGAGTCGATTTATGATTGCGCCAAAAAAGGGGACCTCACGGCGCTTGCCCTGTTCGACAAGATGGGCTGGGCGCTCGGGCTTTGTCTTGCAAACCTCTTCTCGGCCCTGGGAATCAGGTGCGCGCTAATAGGAGGAGGAGTAAGTTCGGCCTGGGACCTTTTCATAGGCCCTCTCCAAAAAAGCCTGGCTCAAAACTCTTCGATGCTCGATCCCGGTTCCGCGCTAATTTTGCGAAGCCGCCCGGGCAATGAAGCAGCCCTGATCGGAGCTGCGCTCCTGAGCCGCAAAGGCAGGCGGGTGGCTTAATAGCAAGCTTTTGGGTCACGAAGAACACGAAGGTAACACGAAGAGCATGAAGAAATTGCAAAATAAACCGTATCGATTTCAATAGATTTCCTTCGTGTCCCTCAAGGTCGACCGTGCGTCCTCACAAAAGATCGGACGCCGAACTATAAGCTTCTAACGTGGGTTCGAACGTTTAACGCGGAACCCGAACAGAGTGAGGGCTCGCCCCTCGAACAGGTCGGCGGAATGCGGCCGGGTTGTCGATCGTGTGACCTTCGAGTTCTTCGTGACCAAGTTTCGCCTTTGCGTGAGATTAGAACTGGATCAGGTTTGCTCCGTAATTTAACCCACCGCCGAAGGCGACTGTGACCACCAGGCTGCCCTCGCGGATCATTTTGCACTCAATCGCCTCATCCATCGCTATTATAACGGACGCGCTGGCCGTGTTTCCGTACCGGTCCAGATTTACGAAGAACTTCTCGAACGGGATGTTAAGGGTCGATGATAATTCCTTCAGTATATTTATGTTCGCCTGATGGCAGAGGAAGCAATCGACGTCGTCCAGAGAAATTCCGGTTTCTCCGGCCAGCCTCGCGACGATCTCGGTCCCCCTCTTCATGGCGAACTCTTTTATGGCTCGCCCATTCATTTTCAGATAAATCGAATTCGGATGGGGAAGCCTATTGTACGGGATCATGGTCCCGCCACCGAAAACTCCCACTTCTTCACACAGGTGACCGTCCGACCCGAGACATGAGTGCATGATGCCTTTGTCGCCGTCGCCCGCCTGGAACAGGATCGCCCCGGCTCCGTCGCCGAAGTAGGGGGCTGTGCCGAAGTCGTTGGGATTTAGTATCTTGGAATACATTTCGGCGGCAATGAACAAAATGTTGTCGAACCTTCCGGACCTTATCAGGGCATCGGCCATGCAAATGCCGTAAGTACTGCCGGCGCAGACCGAATTCATATCGAAGGCAAAGGCCTGAGGCGCTCCCAGGCCGGCTTGCGTGCGGGTGGCTGTCGGGGGCTGTACGCGGTCCGGAGATGAGGTTGAAAGCACTATGCCCTGCAGCTTTTCGGGCGGAAAATTTGCTTTCTTAAGACACGCGCGCCCGGCTTCAATGGCCAGATCGCTCGTACATGCATCCTCGGGCGCGATCCTTCGGGAAAGGACCCCCGTCTTAACCGCTATGCGCGGCCGTGAGTCTTCCGGAAACTGGGTCAAGTCTTCATTGAACACCACTTTGTCCGGCAAATAACTGCCTGTAGCCTTGATAACTGTATTTTTCATCTGAGTGGCCGTCCTTTGGTAAGGTTTCTTGTGAAAAGCGCAAAAAGCGCAGCCGGGCGGACCCCTGAATGCCGTTCGAAAACAAGCCGGACATGGATTCCAGGTTAAAGAAGAATGGAATTTCGAGTTGATTGGGATAAGTTGCCGGGTCCCGTTGTCAGTTAGGCCAATTTTATACAGAGACAACCGCTAATCAATGGGGGGAAGACTGTATTTGGCTATACGGTATGCTCTACAAGATCTCCGACTCGATCACGGCGCACGAATCGCCGGCGAAGGGAAAAAGGCAGCCCGTATCGAGGCTTCCGATATAGTTGTTTATATCCGTGATACCCTCCACTTTTAAGAAACGCTCTATCCCCTCGATTATTTCGACCGTTGAGGCCGGATTTATGAAATTGGCAGTCCCCACCTGGACGGCGCAGGCCCCGATCAGCAAAAACTCCAGGGCGTCGGTTGCGCTCATGATCCCGCCGACTCCTATTACCGGACAGTCAACTGCCCGCACAACCTCATAGACGCACCGAAGAGCCACCGGCCTTACGGCCGGCCCGGACAGCCCTCCGAAAATATTGGCCAAACGCGGTCTTCGTGAAAAAATATCCACAGCCATGGCGGCAACTGTGTTTATGCAGGATATTAAATCGCTTCCGGCGCCCCGGGCGGCTTTGGCGATCTCCGAGATGCTGGTGACATTGGGCGTAAGTTTTGTAATCACCGGCAGGACCGTAGCGCGCCTGACGGCTTCAACCACCTTCGAGGTCATCGCGGGATCGGTCCCGAAAACCATGCCGCCTTTCTTAACGTTGGGGCAGCTTACGTTTATCTCGATTGCGGCTATGCCGGGCGCCCCTTCTAACCGGGCTGCAAGTTCACCGTATTCCTCGATCGTGTTTCCGAAGATATTTACGATCACGGGAACGCCAAGATCCCGCAAAAAAGGCAGCTTTGTCGATAAAAACCTCTCGACCCCAACATTTTCAAGGCCTATGGCGTTTAGCATCCCGGCCGGCGTCTCAACCAGGCGGGGGGGAGGGTTTCCGGCGCGGGGCGTGAGCGAGATGCCCTTTACCACAACGGCCCCGAGGCGGCGCAGGTCTAAAAAGCTCGAATATTCCTCGCCGTAGCCAAACGTGCCGGATGCGCTCATAACCGGGTTTTTAAGGCGCAACGGCCCTAGTTGAACACCCAGGCCGGGGGAGGCATCTGCTGAACCAGGATTTTGTTCCATTTTATAGATCCCGCCGAAAAGATTGGACCGTCTTCGCACACGTGAACGAAACGCTCGGATTGCGGCTCACCGGGTGTTTGGGCCGGCAGGGCGCACCCAAGGCAGGCCCCGATCCCGCAGGCCATGAGCGATTCCATCGAAAGCTGTGCGAGCACGTCGTTTGAGATCGCCCACCTCGCTACGTGATACTGCATGGCGAGCGGTCCGCATGAATAAACCTCGTGTGGCCGACGCAGCAAAAGATCTTCTTCGGCCGTAAACTCTTCAACCATTTGAGTAATGCGCCCATGAAAGCCGAAGCTGCCGTCGTCCGTTGCAAAATGGACAGGGATACCGATGGCGCGTGTGAAATCTTCGGGCAAAAGCTCTGCCGCCGTGCGGGCGCCGTAGAAAAGGCGCAAATTTTCCAGTCCCTTTGCCCCTCGATCCGATATCACCTGCGCTATGAGTTCCAAAAGAGGCGCTATCCCTATCCCGCCGGCAATGAAGGCCAGAGCGGCGGTTTTTTCGATCGGGAGTTCGAACCCGTTTCCAAGAGGGCCCACAAGGCTTAGCATCGATCCCGGCAAAAGTTGCGACATGAGCCACGTGCCGCGGCCTACAACCCGGTAGAGGATTTCGAATTCTCCGTCCTCGGGATATATACGGCTAAAGGAAAAAGGCCGGCGCAAAAGAGGGTCCGTCCCCTCGCGGAGTCGCACCATCACAAACTGCCCGCACCGGGCCGCACCGGAAATTTCGGGCGAATGCAGCCGAAGCCGCAATATCTGCCCGGAAATCCTTTCCTGGCTAATTATTCGGGCTTGTTCGATTATCTTGGCCAAAACCAGCTCCTGGAAATTTTTCGGTCCATCCGATTACCGAGGCCATTCGGCCTGTCTGGTGCTCGGCGCGGTAGGAGAAATAGTCCGCCTTTTCGCAGACGGTGCACCTGCCTGCGATCTCGATATTATGATCGCTAATCCCTGCCGCATTCAATTGTTCCCGCGTGATGGCCCAAAAGTCGAAATATTGAGGGCGAACCTGAAAGGACCACAACTTTTCAGGCAATTCCTTTGCGTAGTTGACAAATTCGGCGCAGCAGGGGCCAAGGGACGGCGATACCGCAGCTAAGGTCTCCGCCGGATTGAGGCCAAACCGGTCCTTGAGCAAATCAACGGTTTTTCCGGCGATGTTTTGGACGCTTCCCCGCCAACCGCTGTGGATATTGGCAATTATACGGCTTTTCGGGTTAACCAGCAAAATGGACTGGCAATCCGCAATTTTGATAAGAAGTCCAAGGCCGGCGATGTTGGCGGCAAGCGCGTCAGCCGGAGGAGCGACAAGCGCGTGCGGGTGCGCCTCGAGTTGCCCAACGGAGTCTTTATCTATAAAATTTACTAAATCGCCGTGCGTCTGCCGGCTTGAAACGAGCCTTCCCAGTCCGCAAGCCTTCTTTATGCGGGAAATGTTTTCCAGCACGGCATCCGGCGAGTCGCCGTTTCTCCAGGCCACGTTAAGGCTGTCGTAAGGCGGAAGGCTCACCCCCCCATTCCTGGTAAACACCCCATGGACCAGCCCGGGAACGGCGGAAAGATTTTTGAAGGTAAGCCGGGAAGGGCCTTGATTGGTACGGTCTTGCTTCATCGGAGGCCCCTGTTCACCACAGAGGCACAGAGAGCACAGAGAAAAAACTCCCAAGGCGTTAGACCACTGATTGCACGGATCGTCACGGATAAGTGCGCCGGATGCCTGCTTAAACCCGACCTGCACATTTTCGCGACCTGACTCTTAATGAGTACTGGAAAACTCTTCATGATCTGTGTCCATCCGTGTAATCCGTGGTTGAAAAGCTTTTCCCACTTTTTGCTCTCTCCATCCATTGTGCCTCTGTTTCAAAAAGTTCATTTTTCTTTCTCTGTGTCCTCTCAAGATCGACCGTGCGTCCTCACGCGTCCACACAGAAGATCGGACGCCAAGCTTGAAGCATTTAAACGCGCTCAGCAATGGCTAACGCGAAGTCCGAACGAAGTGAGGGCGCGTCCTCGCAAAGATCGGACGCCGAACTATAAGCGTCTAACATGGGCTCGAACGTTTAACGCGGAACCCGAACAGAGTGAGGGTTCGTCCTCACAAAAGATCGAACGCCGAACTATAAGCGTCTGACGTGGGCTCGAACGTTTAACGCGGAACCCGAACAGAGTGAGGGGCCGCCCCACGCAGAAGCCATTGAGTTGCGGCCGGGTTGTCAATCGCCTCTGTGGTGCGCTCCTGTCTTTGTGGTGCGTTCCTGCTCTTTTAATCAGAATGAACAATTCAGTAAACAGAAATTGTCCCTTTTTGCGGATCAATGGTTAAAATGGGCTTTCAGTAATCGATTATTTGCTTTTCAACTTTTGCCTTTTTACTTTTTACTTTTTACTTGCGCAAGCATTGTCCCCTTTTTGCGCATCAATGGTTAAAATGGGCTTTGAGCAGAGTAGTCATGCACCGCAGAGGACGCGGAGAACTGCATTAAGCTCTGCAATGCTCAATATTTTGGAAAGCATTTCACTCTTTACGCTTTTTCTCCACCATCTCTGCGTTCCTTGCCGTGAGTGGACTGGACCTAAATTCAATACGGAAACACGAAGTTGAGAGCGCAGGGGTCGCTTTCATTTGGCTTTGGTTTTTGTTTGTTTAACTGTTTTCCTCAGCGTCCTCTGCGTCTCTGCGGTAGACGTTTTAAAAAAAAAGAACGGGGCAGTATGGAAGAACTGATCAGGGAATGTTCCAAGGTGACAATCGAGTGCGAGATGAAGGTCGTGCCGGCTGACGGCGCCGAACCTGTAGTGCAGGTTGACACATACAGTTTCGTAATGGGGGTCGAAGTCCAGTATCAGTCGGTTGAAACGGCGCTTATGAACAAAAAGGCCGGCGACCGCGTAAAGGTCTATATCCCGCCCGAAGAAATCTACGGGATAAAAGACCCCGAACTTGTCCGGGAATTGCCCAGGGAAGACTACAAGCAGGAGCGTCTGAAGCCGGGCAGGATGTATCGCGAAATGAAACGAAAGAGCCTGGTCGAATTCATGATAAAAGAGGTGCGCGACGACGTGATCGTCGCCGATTTTAACCATCCTCAAGCGGGCGCCTGGGCTGAATTCGACATCCTGGTAAAAGATGTGCGGCCGGCGACAAAAGAAGAAATGGCCCCCTCCTGCGCAAAGGGGGAATAGCCGGCGCGGCGCGCGGCAAGTGGTCAGAGGTCAGTCATTAGTCGTCTGTAAGAACAGGTCATTGGTCAACGAACGGTCGGCGGTTAGAGGAGTTTTTTTCTGACCACTGACGACTGCCGACTAACCACTGGCCACTAATTGTTGTTCTTTTTGACAAAAACCGGAGCCTGTGTTACGGAGACAAATGGCTGGTGAAAATTCCGGTCGGGCTTCATAAAGCATTCCCGCATTTTTTGCATCCTTGTAGGGGCGACTAGCTCAGTGGATAGAGCGTTGGTCTCCGGAACCAAAGGTCGCGGGTTCGACCCCCGCGTCGCCCTCCAAACAATTCACGCACGTAGATGACACTTTCCGGATTGGACATATCTTCATTCTAAGTCATTGCTAACTTGGGTTCCATGCTTCCCGGTCACAATTAGATTTACGGCTCAGAATCAATTCTTTTTCAAAATTCCCCTTTTTTTCTCAAAAAAATCAAAATCCACAAATCCGGCTTTTCTCAGATCTAATTACTTTTCTTAATTCTGAAAATTCTTCTCTCCAAGTGATCCGGATAAAGAATGCTCATGGGAATCTGAATTGAATTTTTCCCGATCCCCTGCTAAAAAAGGATGAAGGACCCCCAAGTGAATTGAGATGAACCGGATGGAAGATTTTTCTGACTTGCGTAGTCATACACGCCAGATGATTATTTTGAAGTAGATACTTTCTATCCAAAGCTGCCCCAAGGCATCTTTTCTGGAGTTTGCCCTTGACGCCGTAGAAACTAAGGAAATTACAATGGAAAAAGGAAAGGGAGACGAGCGGAAATGGGCAGTCATAAAGGCACAGATTCCTAAGTTCCAGAATCTCATTCAGCACCATCTGAAAGAAGTCCTCATAGCGTTGGTTCTGGCGGTCGTTGCGGCAATTGCCATCGACGTCTATAGCAACCAGGCCAATAAGAAAAACATCGAAGTCAATCGAAAAGCGACTGCTACCATAGTGGTATATGATAAGGATGGAAAAGCCTTGGCTCAGGGCAGCGGGGTATTCATCAACGCAACCGGGCTTCTCGTGACTAATTATCACGTCGTGCAGGGATCGGATATCGGCAAAACCGTCGCCAAGCTCTCCACTGGCGCCTTCTATCATCTGAGGGGTATAGGAGGGTTAGACAAGAAGGCCGATGTCGCCCTTTTGCAGTTTGATGCCACGGAGACCCCCCACATCAAGGGGATGGGAGATTCAGACGCACTCTCAAGTGGTCAAAAGGTAATAGTGATCGGTTCCCCTTTGAGCCTGGAAAACTCCATTTCTGAGGGTATCATAGCGAATCCTGCTCGCCTATTCTCCGGTTTGAAATTCATTCAGTTTACCGCTCCTATCTCCCCGGGCAGCAGTGGAGGAGGTCTTTTTGACAGTCATGGAAAAGCAATTGGGATAACCTCCGCATCGCTCCGAGATGAAAACAACACCGCACAGAATCTAAATTTCGCGATTCCCATTAATCTCGTAAAAGAGGCTTCTACCGGTTCGGCCAAGAAACTTACGGAAGAAAGCCCCGACTATTACTATTCGTTAGGCCAATTGGCAGAGGCGAAGGACAATTGGGACAAAGCTATCGCGCATTACCAAAAAGCCCTGTCCCTGGATGACAAATACGCTGATGCCTACATAGGTTTAGGGACTGCTTATTACGAAAAAGGTGGGTATGACTTGGAAGTCAGTAACTATGAAAAGGCAGTCTCGATAGACTCAAAGAATTGCTATTATTTCTACCTACTGGGAGCTGCCTACGAAGATATTCAGGAATACGCTAAGGCCAAAAAGGCTTACACGAGTGCTTTGTCGATCAAACCGGATGACAAAGATACCTTACACAATTTCGCCATATTGTCGATAGCCATCGAGGATTGTGTACAGGCGAACCAACTGATATCAAAGCTCGAGGAATTAGACGTTGGTATGGCTAGGAAGCTGGAACTCCTGATGAGACGAGCGTGTCAGTGAGACTGACCCGAGTGTTTTTGAGGAGATCATGGCACACATGAAAAACGGCGGGAAGATGGGGGTTGCTAACCACTTACCTTTCTTTGGATTTCCCAGTCGGCCCCGCTCTTAAAAAATGCTCTCCTGAATCGGAATTGAATTCCATCCGATCTCCCGCTACAGAATAGACTCTGGAATCACAAAAAACTAACTCCGGCGTACTGGAAGGCATGAAACATGAAATTTAGCGAGAGGGAAGGATTCAAAAAGGTTCAGGAGGTTCTCCAGGTTGGTTCGATGAATTCAGCATTACGTATTTCCCTTTGGAATGCATTGCAAATTGCCCTTTGGTCGTCAGAGTCATTCTTGTATGCCGAGCACGGATTTCCCAAGATTGTACGTTTTGCAAAGTGGCAATGGTTTCGTTATTTTAAAAAACCTATTGATCTTCTGCCGAATAATGGGAGAGAGATTCTGAACATTATCCGGGACTTCTTTTTTAAATGCGAGTGGTACGAGGTTTACGATTTTATCGAGTCCACAATTACTTACCTGAATGTTATTGGACATTCGAGCTTGGAGAATAAAGTTCGCCATCACGTCAATATGGTTTTGGAAGGGGAATTAGCGGGATATAGAATCATCGAAGATATTGTGATCCCAATAA
The DNA here is from genome assembly GCA_963725365.1 of uncultured delta proteobacterium. Classification (GTDB taxonomy): domain Bacteria; phylum Desulfobacterota; class Syntrophobacteria; order Syntrophobacterales; family Syntrophobacteraceae; genus SbD1. The sequence continues at coordinate 16,645 of CAVRZU010000156.1, forward strand.
CCGGCGAACTTGAAATTAACACCATAACTGAGGCTCTGGAAGATGCATCGTTTCCCGGAGTCAGCAGCCATTTAAAAAGGGCATTGGAACTTCTGAGTAATCGGGAAAATCCAGATTACCGAAATTCGATCAAAGAATCCATTTCAGCCGTTGAAAGCATGGCAAAAGTAATTGCTCAAAAACCCAAAGCTGATCTCGAAGAGGCTCTGAAGGTGCTGGAAAGATCTGGGAAAATTCACGGCGCATTAAAAGCCGGTTTTTCCAGCTTATACGGGTATACGAGTGATGAAGGAGGTATTCGCCATGCAATGCTCGAAGAGCCTGCCCTCTCTTCATCCGATGCAAAATTCTTTTTAGTTTCCTGCTCAGCATTCACAAATTATCTAAAATCTAAAATTTAACGCAAAGTTCATTTTCATTTTTTATTCAACATCCTATATCCCTCCAAAAGAAGTGATTGGCAATCTTCTTTGTGCTGTTCCATAAAAAGTTCCATCGCTTCATTATATCCCATTCCATACATTCTTAATTGTCGATCTATCGTGTCAACAAGCATCATAATTTCATCCGAGGTAAGGGATTTTAAATAACGAGATTCCGAGGAACTTCCAATTGAGATAATAATATTTATTTGGTTTACCACGAATTGACTAACTTCTAAATTTGGAGGCATAAGTTGCGAGAAAAGTGCTTTATCCCCACAAGCTTCCGCAATAGCGCCCATTCTGAGTTTTAGTCCATATTGCTTATACCCTTCTACACATAATTTGTTAATGAGTTCCCTACGCTCAGTATATTTATCATAAGCGTCATCGGCGGCAAAACATGGTATAGCGGAGAAGAAACCCATTATAATGATTATAGAAAGAGCAGCTATTATAACTCTTTTGGGCTCTATACCCTCAAGTTTTTTTACACTTTTTGATGATATATCGAAAAGCATGGGTTCTACCTCATTGATTCCAGCACTGGATTTTTTCGGCACCACGCGCGTCGTGGTTTACTTTACTGTTCTCTACTTACTGGCACAATATATTTTTCATTTATCTCAATACCGGAAAGGCACTTCGTCATGCTCCTGCAAATTCATTCCTGAATAGGGATCGCTTTTCTCCTACTCTCAATTACCCATAACTGATTTACCGCAAAAATAAAGCGCCCTGGCCACCGTCTTATCCTCCTCTCGTTTGTTTCACAGACAGAATCTCTCATCACCGGATTTCTGCTTCAGTGCTGCTATTATGTCAGGAGTGTAGGCGCCCCCTACTGCCTGTCTTATTTCCTATCATGTTGCAAACTAACGGATTCGGGCATAAATGATTAAGACTTTTACCCAATTTCTACCCTCTAAAATCCCCCTTGCCTGATGCCTGAATAGTGCACAATAATATGACCGCACATCTCATCATTTTAAGTCAAATGGTACTCTATCCAGGAATAGGAGTACTTCATTATGGACTTAAAAACGAAACTGAGGTCTCCGTTAGGATCATGTCGGGCCAAACAATTCAAGACGACGCCAGCCGGGCCGTCAACCTTTTTTAATATAGCGATCAGCATCTTCCCGATCAAAACCAAGTTGAAAGGAGATAGTTTATGAGAGTGTTCAGAGTAAGTGTGATGCTCTTGATCGCCGCGGCGCTACCCATTGCGGCGGTTGCAGATGTCGGCGGTGGCGGCGCCTCTACTTCTTTTACCGAGAGCACCGAAACTACTTATAACACCATCAATACGGCGGTGACCCAGCAAGTGGAGACCTACTTCACGGAGATCATCGCCTCCATGCAAGGCGGACCGGTGCTATACGATCAAACTTTCCAGGTAGCCTTCTCGGACACGTCGGTTCAGGCAGCCATCGGGACAGCGCAAGGGCTACTGACAGCAAACGGTGCCTCCTCGTTTCTCGGGCCGACACTATCGACCAGTACTAACTCGCTGGTCAGCAGCGTCACGAATACCAGCTTACCAGTCGTAGTATCAACAGCCTACTCCTCCGTCACAACAGCGTACATTGGCCCACAAACAATTATGACGGGCGACAATCAATCAGTACCTCTTTCTATAGCAGCGGGCGGGGTGGACTATGACACCCTGGTGACCACCCTCATCACCCAAGACACCACAACGACAACCACCAACACGTATCTGACTGCGGACGTCTACAATCTGGTTGGCGTACCGGCAGCGGTAGCGGCGCCCGAACCCTGCACCATGCTTCTTCTGGGTTCCGGTCTGGCTGGTCTCGCTCTATTTAGAAATAGGTCCCGAAAAGGCGTAGTCGGATAGGAAAATACCGCATTCACCAAGGGCGGGGCAGTTTGAGTGGCTCCGCCCTTTTTTATTTTCAACACTAGACAGTTTGTTGGATGTTCTGCAAATCGGCCACTTTTGAAAATATGGCCACGCCCGAGGGACTACCCACTGAATAGACCCGGAGATTCTATGAGCGACTCGCTCGTGGAGGTGCGGGATTGATCATCGCGGGTTACGCGTATGTGAATGAGTCCGGGCAGTCCTTCCCATTGCAGAACGGCATTCACGGGGACGAAGTGATCACCGGGTGGCGGAGGATCACTGAAGCTGTGCATGAATCGGGCGGCAAAATCGCCATGCAGATTGCGCACGGCGGAAAGCAGATAAAGTCAAGTCTGCTCGGAGGCCGCAGGGCCGCAGTTCCTTCTGCCGTACCCAACCTGGAAGCATACTTCCTTACCTATGCCGAAAAACTGAGGCCTCTATTAAATATCCCTCTCATCCTTGTGGGAGGTATCCGCCGTCCTGAGACCGCAGAGAAAATAATCCAATCAGGTGCTGCAGATCTTGTGTCAATGGCGCGGCCTCTAATCCGCGAACCCGGCCTGTCAAATAAGTGGTCAAAAGGAGATCTGCAACCTGCGCAATGCGTGTCATGCAACTGCTGCATGGGAGAGGTAGAACAGGGAAATAAGTTGAAATGCTACTGGTCTTCTCGACCGCTCTCACGTGGATGACCGCACTGCATGAGTGAAGTCCCCCCAAGGTTTCGACCTTCGGTCAAACAGATTCCCAAACCTTGAAGCGCATGCAGAGACGGCAAAGTTCCACCATTTTTTCAATCTCGGCAGGAGGTCCCAGAGACGTAACCCCCAGCGAGGTATATTTGCGAATCTGTAACATTTTTACATTCAAAATCTTACAACGCAAATTATTTACCAATTCGTCATTTGGAAGAGTGAAAGTTGCAGACAATTCGAGTCCTCTAAAGGCGGATACCATTTTGTTAAGTTCCAGAAAGCATCCTTTTTCGCTAATGTCTCTAATTTTCCCCAGCATTTTTTCATTACCCAGAGCAACTTGCACGTCAAGATCCACGCCTATTCTTGGATATTGTCTTATTTGCTCAACTTCAAATTCTTGTGGATAATCAATACATAAGATATTTTTCGTGAGTTCCTTGCCAAACCGGCTCCTGAATTTGAACAGATAACCCTCATGTAAATACGAACAGACAATCATGCCTTCGACAATGGCAGAAATATTATCGCTGATGGCAAAAACCGGCGTTTCAACAATAATGAAATTGTCCCTCACCTCACCCACTACTTTGGTTATAGCCTTGTGGGCCAGGTGCGATAGAGACTGGACCAGCAGCTCCGATCCGAGTTCAAACGGGATTCTTTTGAAATTCGGCATATAATTTTCCTCATTCCCCTTCTGCCGGATGCTACCTTCAACTAATCGGAAGAATACATAAATTTGGCAATCGTTCACCAGAGTACGCAAAAACAAGCTTTAGGCAGGATTAGGACGCGAAAAGATGAGACCCGTCAGACAGCCGCAGCGAAAATTCCCCGCTAACATAGACTGGCAGTCGGCTTTAAAAATCGGTTGTTTTTTGAATCCTGTAAATCCTGTCCAGGATTTTGATTTTTCTCTGCGTCCTCAGCCGGAGCAACCCAAAGCCGGGAAAACTATACGATTTCTCGATTAAACAAGCAAGTGCTACATCTGTCAACGGGAGTTCCCGAAGGGGTGGCGCTCACTTTTTCCCCTCCACCAAAAACAAATTCGAATAACGCTATGGCAACAGTCACAATAAGGCACGGTGACTGACAGGGACTACTTATTATAATTTTATCTTGCAATCCGTTCCAGATGACTTATAATGTGTTATTAAGAAATAGCTTAATTACCAATTGTATTGACTACATAATAATATTGATAGTGTATTAACATGCTTATTATAAAATATCTAAGGATGGCTAATCATGGACATAACTTCATCTACCAGCTATACTCTGAACCAAAAAATACTTCTACAGAATAGGCTTGAGAAGTTATTGGTTCTTCTTGATGCGTTGATCGCTCATTCCGATGATGGTGATGAAATATCGAGATTTAATAACGAGATTAATGTCATTTTGCCACAGAAAAGAGCCTTTGAATTTGCGCAAAAGTATGAAGGGATTTTACGTGAAATCAAAGCAGATGCCACTATCCTGTCGGAGAAGCTATTGCGGCCCATATGCTATATCGCAAACCTGTTGCTGGAATCAGGCGATTTACCGCCTAAAATCCTGAAAGAGGCGCTGCGAATGGTTTTTAATTGCAAATATATGGATTCCCCACTTCGTAGTGAATTAGGAAGCGACTGTCCCTTGTTTGAGGCAGAGCTGTTGAAATACACCGTATGTTTTGAAGAAGGAAAACACTATGGTGAAGAACTGTAAAAACGGAACTGCTCCCGAACAGCTTTAGTGAAAAAGACAAATGCTATCTCACCACAGAGGCACAGAGAACACGGAGAAAAAGCTGAGAGAAGCGGCTAAAAGTTTCGGCCACGCGCGCAGAGCGCGCAAGGCCGAGCGCTTGCGCATGCGGCGGGACGGCCCGCCGCAGCGCACATGTTAACTGCGGCCCTGCCGCCTCTGTGTCCTCTCAAGATCGACAGTGGCCCCACGCAGAAGCCATTGAGTTCCGGCCGGGTTGTCAATCGCCTCTGTGGTGAACGCTTACCGATCTTTTTGCCATCTATTCCAAGTGGTCCAACACTTGCCTGACTCTTGCCGCAAAATCATCGCCGAGGAAAGGTTTCTGAATGAAATTTACTCCTGCGTCCAGAACGCCGCGATGTGCTATCAGGTCGGCGGTATAGCCTGACATATACAGGCACTTGAGGTTAGGGAGGAAGGCTCTAAGCTCTTCGCCCAGTTCCCGGCCGTTCATCTCCGGCATTACCACATCCGTGATCAGCAGGTGAATATCTCCCGGATGCTCCTTAACGATATGTATGGCGTGTACGGGAGTCTGGGTTGCAAGGACCGTGTAGCCCAGATTTTCGAGGATCATCTTGCTGAGGTTCAGGATCGCTTCATCGTCTTCGACCAGCAGGACTGTTTCAGTCCCTGTCGGGCGCTTGCCGGCAACCTCATCAGAGGCGGCCTGTGCGGTTTCAGCCTCGCACCGTGGCAGGTAGATTTTAAAGGTGGTTCCTTTCCCCGGTTCGCTGGCAACATAAACAAAACCGTCGTTTTGTTTAACGATGCCGTAAACGGTGGACAATCCCAGCCCGGTTCCCTTGCCCACTTCCTTAGTGGTAAAAAAAGGCTCGAAGATATTCTCGCGCACTTCCTGACTCATACCCGCTCCGGTATCGCTAACGGTCAGCAGGACGTATTCTCCGGGAGTGAACTCGGGGGTTTCGGCCCTGTTGGAATCATCGATAACAACGTTGCCGGTGCCCAGGGTGATGGCGCCTACTCCGGAAATGGCATCGCGGGCATTGACGACAAGGTTAGCCAGAATCTGGTCCACCTGCGAGGGATCGATTTTGACTTTCCACAGATCGACTCCCGGTTGCAAGGACAGGCCTATGTCCTCTCCGATGAGCCGCCGGAGCATATTGAGCATGTCCGAAATCGTGCCGTTCAAATCCAGTATCTGCAGGATGGCGGTTTGTTTGCGGGCAAAGGCCAGCAGTTGCCGGGTAAGGTCCGCTGAACGCAGGCCCGCTTTGAGAATCTCCTTCAGGTGGTGCTGGAGTTGGTCAACGGAAACGTCCATATTCAAGGCCATTTCCGCCCGGCCTATGATAACGCCCAGCATGTTGTTGAAATCGTGCGCCACACCTCCTGCCAGCCGTCCTACCGACTCCATCTTCTGGGCCTGGAACAGTTGTTGTGCAAGGTTTTTTGTTTCCTTCTCCGCCTGCTTGCGCTCGGTGATGTCGGTGAGCATTCCGAAAGCTCCCGTAAACCTGCCGTCTTCGGCTCTAATCACCGTGACAGAAACAATCGTCCAACATTCTCCACCATCGCTGCGACGAAAACGACGTTCGTAAGTCTCACTCAGCCCATGGAGTCGATGTGACCATTTTTCCTGGTGATCGGCCAGATCTTTGGGAAACAAAAAATGGACTAACGGCCTGCCAATGATCTCTTCAGGGAGATAACCGAGCATGTCGGCCAATTTTTGATTCACATATGTAACGAGGTTATCCACGTCAGTCATACAGATCCCCTCATTGGCCGTTTCAACGATCCGCCGATATTTTTCCTCGCTCTCCTCCAGCGCGTTCTCCGCCCGCTTGCGCTCAGTGATGTCCAGAACAGTCCCTGTGGCTGCCGGCTTTCCTTTATAAACAATTGACGACCCGTAAATCTCCACGTGGAATATCTGTCCGTTTTTCTTAAGCCCCCTGCACGTGTAATGACCTGAGTCGGGTTCGCCCGATGTTCGCCTTCCTACATGTTCTTCGACCGAGGCCAAGTCCTTTTCATGGATCATATTCTTGAAAGGCATGTTATTCAGACATTCCTCGACGGTGTAGCCGAACATTTCGGCAAACTTTGGATTTACATACTTAAAGACTCCGTCCTGTATGATATTGATGCCTGCAATCGATTGCTCCGCAAAGCTCTTGAACTTATTTTCGGATTCAAGCAGTGCCTCTTCAGCCTGCTTGCGCTCGGTGATATCGGTGACCATTGCAAAAGCACCGACCTTATTGCCCGAGCGATCAAAAAGCGGCGTCACATTGAACTGGCAGAAGACATGTGACCCATCCGGGCGGGATATAGCGATCTCATAAGCGCCCAATTGTCCCTGAGCCCTCAATCTGACCTGGTGCTCGAAGATGGCCCTGTTTTCATTATCTACAAAATCAAAGATCTTCCTGCCGAGGGCCTCGTCCCGGTCTCTGCCCATGATAATGGACATTTTCGGGTTGAGATCCATGGTTACAGTGTCGTTATCTATCAGCCAGAATCCTTCATTTACCGTATGCAAAAAGGTTCTGAGGCGATCTTCACTCTCTTGCAGCGCCTTGTCCGCCCGTTTGCGCTCCGTGACGTCACGAAAACTCCACACGCGTCCAACTATGGCATCGTCAATGCGCTGAGGCTGGGAATAGCGCTCGAATATACGACCGTCCTTGAAGACCAGCTCGTCCATGGAACTCGCATCAGGCGTCTGGTAAAGCGCCCGAATCTTGTCCAGAAACGCATCGGGATTCAAGACCTGATCAAGGACAAACTGGAGCAACTGCCCGTCATCTCGCGTGGCGATCAGGGTCTCGGGAATCCGCCACAGTTCCAGAAAATTCCGGTTAAAGCTGCTCACCCTGCCAAGGGTATCCACGACCAAAATGCCATCCGCCGTGGACTCAAGCGTCGCGGCCAACAGTGAATGTGAATTCCGCAGCGCCTCCTCTGCCTGTATCCTCTTGGCGATATCCTGGCGAAGCGCGTCATTTACCCTTTGCACCTCTGAAAAAAGCTCCAGGTTTTCGAATCTTAAAGTGACGGCGGAAGAAATGGACCTGTTGTGGATGAATGAAAAGCGAATGATCACAAATAAATAAAGGATGATCAGCAAGCTCGAGGTATATCCGAACTCGCTTCCATCCACAAAGCAACGAATGGCATAAGGGATCATGGCGGGTCCAGCCCATGCCACAGGACCCAATCTAATAGAAGAATGAGATACAGTGGCGTCCGCAGAAAGGCCGGCCATCACCAGGACAAAAAGAATTGCCAGACCGAGATTGCCGGCCGGGAAAATAATAAAAGCAGAGGCCCCCCAGATGATACCTGAAATTAGGGTCAAACTCAGATAGAGATTCTTCCAATACTTCCCGCCAAACGGTTTTTCACGTACTTTACCGAATCGGTAGTAAAGAACAACCCTGCTCAAAACAATCAAAAAAACCAGCAGAACCCAAATAAGAATGCTTGCAGGGGCAACGATACCACGCACGACATAGCAAAGCACAAGAGCGACAACGAAAGAGCCGGCCTGCATCGTCGGGACATGTTCCATCACAAATTTGATCTGTTCCCTCAGGATGTCGTCTTTAAAGGCGTTACTCGTTTTGACTTCATTATTCATAAGCAGCGGCTCATAGGGGTTCCAACGAACATTTACAGCAACAATCACTTGGAACACGTTGAACGCCTGAGTTATCGGAAGAATTATTCTTCCACTGAAGTTTTTTGTGAACTGTTCACCAAACTCCTGAGGATGGACAACATCGGACGCGCAAAGGCCCTCTTAACCGAGGGGAATCACTGCCCGATGAAGGCATTTCCCATGGTCGGGCAGACTCGGCCTGAAACAGCTTCATAATAATTATCCGGAATGGCCCAACTGCAGTTTTCCAGTCACGGATTACGGACAGGCAACTCCTCAACGGGAGCCGTTTAATTCGTAATTCCTAATTGTTTTTTGGTGGATTCACCGCAGTATCAAGGTTAGGGGGGGCACTTTTTTTTGCAAAATCAACAACTGCAAATTCCCAATCATAGCTACCGGTTACAAATACAAAGTGATGCTTTAGTTCTAATCTACTGCATTCTCTATCGTTCAGCCTTATCCATTTGCTATAAAGTATTTTAACAGGCGCCGCATTATCAGATGTCGAATCAAAAAGCGTAGCTGTGATATCACCATAGTTTCGTATAGATGTATCACTAACTTCCAACATTAACGCTTTAGTATTTGAACGATCCAATACAGTAAACACGTGCGGTATGGCAATATTGTCTACAAACCTCTTTGTGAAGAGAACCATTTCTTTGCCATTAGCATCGCAAAGCATCTTTGATCCATTAGGACCATTTACCCACTCTTTGCCGGAAGCGGTTGAAATCAATCCAGTCAGCAAAGCCGTTATGAGCAGAAATTTAAAACCTTTCATGATGAAACCTACCTCGGCGAAGAGAGCGATCGTATACCTTTCCCCTACCCCTTATAATACGGCAAATTGGACTTGGAGTAAATAGTGATTGCGATGGCGTCAAAGCGGTAAGTGAATGGGGCAGTGGTCAGTGGTCAGAAGGGACTGCTCTCTGACCGCTGACTGCCAATATGGTGCTTCTCTCTGACGACCGGCCACTGACCACCGGAGACTGTTTTTACTATTTCCATCCGCCGCCAAGGGCTGCAAATAAAGCGGTGGTGTCCTGGAGGCGCAGGGCCCGGGCCTGGATAAAGCCAAGCTTTGCCTGCTGATACTGGGTGTTTGCGGAAAGTACCTGGAGGTAATTGGCCAAGCCTGATTTATAGTTTGCCTCGATAAGTTTGAGGTTGCGCCCGGCGGTTGCAAGCGCTTCCGATTGGGCTTGGAGAGTTTGGGCATCGAATTCGAGTGCCCGCAGGGAATCGGCCACCTGCTGAAACCCGGCAACAACAGCTTGCCGGTAGTCGGAAAGTGATGCCTTGTAAGCCTCGATGGCGGCGCGGCGCTGGAACCAGAGGGTACCTCCGTGAAATATCGGCTGCGCCGCATTTGCGCCAATGGACCAAACATTTGCGCTGCCGGCAAACAGTTTGGTGATGTCGGTGCTGGTTTGCCCGTAAGCCCCGTCCAGGGTCAGGCTTGGGAAAAGGGCCGCAGTGGCCACTCCGATATTGGCGCCGGCGCTGTGAAACTGTGCCTCGGAAGCAAGGATATCCGGCCGCCGCCGGGTCAGCTCGGATGGAACACTCAACGGAATTTCAACCGGCAGGATAAAGTTAGCCAAATCGAAGTTGGGCGCCCCCCACTGTTCAGGGGTTTGTCCAACCAGGGCGCTCAGCAGATGCTGCGCCTGACTCCGGTTCTTTTGCAGAGGCGGTAATGTGGCTTCGGTTGCCGCAAGCTGCGCCCGGATCGCCAAAACGTTCGAATAGGGCGCCGTTTCCGGCCTTGGCCTGGCTTTCTGTAATATCCAGCTGTTCCTTCTGGAAGGCTATTATCTCTTCGGTTGCTTCGATCTGCGCCAGGTAGCCCGCCCCGGCAATAGCGGCGTTGACCACATTGCTCACAAGAGTAAGAGACGCCGCCCGGAAGGTCTGCTTCTGGTATTCCACCTGCGCTGCGAGGTTTTCCACCTGGCGGCGTTGCCCGCCGAATACGTCCACAACGTAGCTGACCGTGCCCTGGAGTGTATACAGGTTGAAAACGGAGCCCTGCCCCAAAATGGCGCCAGCCCCCGAAGCGGAGCCTTGTGGTGAAATCCCGAACTCGGCCGGTGAAAACCTCTCGCGCATAGCGCTGAAGGTCGAGTTTATCTGGGGGAAAAATACGCCGTAGCCCGCCCGAAGGATGTCCTCACTTTGACGCAACCGCGCAAGGGTTGACTGAAGGCTTGGGTTTTCATCAATTGCCTTCCTCACCACTGCGTCAAGTTCCGGGGAGTTGAAAAGGCGCCACCAGTCTTCGGCGATCTGTGCTCCGATTTCGAAGCGCTGCGCCTGGCCGGCTGCTTCCGCTGTTTGCTCGGGTAGCTGCTCATGGGTGTACCGGGTCACCGCGGGCGGTTCGGGACGTACAAAATCAGGCCCCACCCGCACAGCCTGTTAATACTTGAGACAGGCTTAACAGGATTGACAGGATTAAGAAACTATTGAGATTTGGAAATTTCCACCAGTTTACCATTCACCATTCACCCATTCACTCGATTTTAGATCGCAGATGCGTCCTCACAGAAGATCGGACGCCGAACTATAAGAGTCTGACGCTGGTTCCAACGTTTAACGCGGAGCCCGAACAAAGTGAGGGTTCGTCCTCACAAAAGATCGCACGCCGAACTATAAGCGTCTGCCGCAGGTTCGTATGTTTATCGCGGAACCCGAACAAAGTGAGGGTTCAGATTGCTGCTTTGCGTCCTCACAAAAGATCGGACGCCGAACTACAAGCATTTCGCCTGGTTCCCAATGTTTAACGCGAATCCGAACGAAGTGAGGGTTCAAATCTAAAATCCAAAATCTAAAATCTAAAATTGCTTCCTCACCCCTCACCTATTCCTTGCCCTTTGCTTGCAGGTAGACGTTGACAAGCTGCCCTGGATACACATGGACATCCTTTGGCGGCACAACCGGAACACGACCGGCAGCACCCTTACCTTGACTCTTTCCGTCCTTTGATCTGAGAGTTCGATTTTAGGAGTCACATAAGGCTGAGTTCGTACGAATTCAAGAGGGATGCTTGTATCGGTCCCTCTCAAAAACATCCTGGCACTCATCTGAGAGGCCGCAGGCAGCTTAGGGATGAGAATTTCATCGATCAAACACCGGACCTGATAGCACGGGTCCGCCTGCGCCATAACGATAACGGGCCCGAAACCCTCCGTGTAAGTCCCGTATGCGCCCTGTGTGGATATGTAACTTCCAGTGGAGGTGTTGACCGCGAGGACGACCCCGTCAACCGGCGCCCGGAGAGTATATTTGGCAAGCAGCGCCTTGCCGGATTCATAGGCTTTTGTGAGCGCCTCGAATTGGTACTGCTGGTTTTTGATGTCGTAGACCCAGGCGCCTGCCTTTGTAAGTTCATATTGCTTTTTGGCGGTTTCCAGATTGGCATTGGCTGACTTCAGCGCATTTTCAGCATTGTCCAACTGGTCCTTGCTCACCGATTTAGGCTCGAGCTCAAAGGATTTTTTCAGCTTGTCCAACTGATCACTGGATCGTTCTGACCCTGGAACGGCTGGGGATGAGTCCCGCCGACCTCGCCGCCTTTGCCGATGCGATCGCCAAGCCGCACGGCCTGATCCTCTTGACCGGCCCCACCGGCAGCGGGAAAACCACCACCCTCTATGCCGCCTTGCGGCGGATCATCGCCCAGGAGCCGCAGAACATCATCACCATCGAGGACCCCATCGAATACGCGATTTCCGGAGTGGCCCAGGTGGAGGTCGATTCGGCCGATAAAGTCAGTTTCCACAAGGCCCTGCGGAGCGTCTCGCCACGATCCCGACGTGGTGATGATCGGCGAAATCCGCGACGGCGAAACGGCCGACATCGCCATCAAGTCCAGCTTGACCGGGCACCTGGTCTTGAGCACCCTGCACACCAACTCGGCGGCCAGCGCCCTGACGCGGCTGGCCGACATGGGATTGGCCCGCTACCTGATCGCCGCGACGATGCGGCTGGTGGTGGCCCAGCGGCTGGTGCGCCGGCTTTGCGCCCGCTGCCGCAAGCGCGCCCGCTGACCGAGTGCGAGGCCGCGGCCCTGGGCAATCCGCAGGCGGCCGGCACGACGGTCTACGATCCGGCCGGTTGCCTGTATTGCGCCGACCGCGGGTTTGTGGGCCGGTTGGGATTGTTCGAGTTGCTGCCCGTTCAACGAAGCCCTCTCGCGCTCGATCGCCGAGGGCGCCGACGAGGGCGAGATCGTGCGCAAGTCCGCCGCGCAAAGGTTCCCCGGCTGGTGGACGAACGCGCTGGCGAAAGTCATCAGCGGCGAGACCACGGTGCAGGACGTCTTGTCGGCAGTAACCGTATGGTAGAATTCGCATATGCCCAGCTTTCTTTTCAAGGCGCGTGACAGCGGGCGGGCGGGCCCAGCAAGGCACGCTGGCGGCCGCTTTCGGCCGGCGCGGTGGTCAACCGGCTCCGCGAGCGGGGCTGGCTCGTGCTGGACGTGGCGCCGCCGCCGCCGCACGGTCCGGCGGAATCTCGCTGCGCGGGCTGGCCCCGCGCAACTGGCTGCCGCCGCGGTCGGTGGACGTCGAGATCAGCCTGCGGCAAAAAGCGGTCATGCTCCGCAGCGGGATCACTCTGCTCGGCGCTGAACATGGTGGCCGAGCAGGCCTCCCGCACGCGGATGGGCCGCATCTGGACCGACGTCGCCGCCCGCATCCAGGAAGGAGCCAGCCTGGCCGACGCGATGAGCCATCATCCGCGTTTCTCGCTCGATGGTGGTGCAACTGGTGCGCGTGGGCGAGCAAACCGGGCATCTCGAGCCGGTGCTGAACGCGTGCGGCCGACGCCCTGGAAGCGCCGGCCGCTTGCGCTTCAGCGTGTTGACCGCGCTGACCTACCCGGCCATCGTGCTTGTCGCCGCCATCGGAGTGACGGCCTTCATGGTCTTCAACGTCATCCCCAAGTTGGAAAAGTTCCTCTCGGCCATCGGCCGCAAGCTGCCGGCGATGACCCAGTCGTTGCTGGACATTTCCCGCACCGTCGATGCGTACATCGCTGCCCGTGCTGGCCGGGGCGATGGTGCTCGTGGCCGCCGCGGTCGCATTCTATCTGTGGCCGCCGGGACGGATGCGAATCGACCGCTGGCTGCTGCGCGTGCCGCTGCTGGGGACCCTCTTTCGCTTGGCGGGAACGGTCTCGTTCGCCAGCGGACTGGCCGTCCTGCTGCAAAGCGGCATTACCCTGCTGGAGGGGCTGCGGACCGCCGAACGGTTGCAGCGCAACCGTCATCTGGCCGCCCAGGTGGCCGCCGCCCGTGACGTGATTATGCACGGCGGAACCCTGGCCGTTCCCTTGAGCGGCGCGCGCGGGTTCATGCCCATGCTTTCCCGCATGGTGGCGGTGGGCGAGTCGGCCGGGACCCTCGACGAAGTGCTCGAGGAGGTGGCCAAGTTTTATGAATCGCAATTGCAGAGCGCGATCCGCATCGCTGATGTTGTGATGTCGAGCCGCTGATCATCGTGGTGGTCGGTGGGATCGTGGGGTTCGTGTATATCGCGTTTTTCATGGCCTTATTTGCTGCCGGAGGAGCGACAAAATGATGATTGCCAAGATGCCTGACGTGCTGTTGAAAAATGGGATTAGCTCCGGACCAAGGAGCGAAAACCGCCTGAAAAACGGCGGCAGTGAGCCGCGTCCCGCTTTTCAACGTGATCCGCGCGCACAGGATCGCCGGCTCGATGGCTGGTGTTTGCCGCCTCAATACTGCGCCTGTTGACGCTCGTCGGTCGTGTGCCGGCGCATCCGCCGGCGGTGGCGCCTCGACCTTGCGCGACCCGACCGCCGTCACTCCCAGGTCGCTGCTCTGGTGGGGCTCAGTCAACGAGAAGACCAGGCTGAAGGCCCTCGCGGCACCGGAGATCAAAAGGCTCGAGGCGGAGAAGGCCGATCTCGCCAAGAAACTCGAGAAGGCCGAGCACGCCAAGAAACTTGTACCGCAGTGAGGCAGTCGAAGGCTAATTCGTCGCGGCAGTTGCCTTCGATCCAGGTCATTGGCCGAATCATTGGCGGACGGCGGCCCAATTCGGCCCTGCTGCAAATCGACATGCGTGCGAACGTCGTTCAAAAAGGAGACCGAGCTGACGTACCGCGTTCGCAAAGGGACGAGAGCTAACAATATCGGCGCCCCTGTTGTAAAAGATACGAACGAGGAACACATCAGTCGGCCGCGAGGACGGACCGATCGGTGGACTCCGAGTCAGTCAGAGGCACCAGCTCGCAGACGGATCGTAGGCTAAACGCCGCCCGCAATGCATCGTCGAGGGGAAGGCGTTGCCCGTCCTCGCAAACGCTTCGTGTTAGAATGGTCCGCCACTGGCGTTGTAACCCGACGCGTACGCTGAGGTTCTCGCTAGATCGGACGGTGGTCGAGCGGAGCGAGCCCCGCCAGGGAATCGTCCGAAGGGTGGTCGGGCTCGCTCCGCTCGACAAACAGTCCAAATTGAGCCGGCAATGGGCGGCTGGCAATACACCCCCCGGGGGGCGGCGAAACGACGGCGAAAAACCAACTTGGTCTGCAACGCCGGCGGCCCCGCTTTCCCGGGGGGCTTTTCTTGAGCAACCGCTCTTGCGCGGCAAGAGGACGTCACGATTGCCCGTCACCGCTATTTTCTGCGCGACCGTTAAACTTTCCGTAAACTAGCCAACTCATTCGTGCCGATGCATAGGCCGCAGACCAGTGTAGCGGCTATGGAGGCACAGAATGCGCGCCTGCGAGAGAATGGGCTGGTTGCGCGGCTTTGCGGCACTGCGTGCCCATTGGCCACCCGGGTAGGACGGATTGCCAATCCGTCTTACATGGCCGCTCGGGTAGGACGGATTGCCAATCCGTCTTACATGGCCGCTCGGGTAGGACGGATTGCCAATCCGTCTTACATGGCCGCTTGGGTAGCTTACGAGACCTTCGGGCGAGCACGCGCCGATGGCTTGGCATTGTGGCCGTCATCGGGCTGCTGATGCCGACAGCGGCGCTGGGCGCAAACCGCTCCGTCGTCCTCGCAAGGCACCACCTTCGAGCCGCTACAGCCGGTGAGCCAGGTTGCCTACCAAGCCCCAGTACAAACGGCCCCCGAGACTCTCGCGCCGGGCCTGGCGACGGCCTCGTCGGACGCACCGAACAAACTCGGTGTCGTCGAATTCCGCGACCAGCCGCTGGGCAGCATCTTGCGGCTGTTTTCCGCGCAGACGGGGTTCAATATCGTGGCCTCGCCGGAGGCCCAGAAGGTGCGAATTTCGCTCTATCTGCACGATGTGACGCCCGAGGCCGCCCTGGACGCGATGTGCAAGGCGCAACGACCTGTGGCACAAGCGGACAAGGACATCGGGCATCATCCGCATCTACACGACCAAGGAATATCAGCGCGATCTGACCAGTTTCCGCGAGGAACAGACCGAGGTTTTCACGCTGCTCTATCCCAATCCCGTTGACGTGGCGAATGCCATCCGCAGCATGTATGGCGACCGGGTGAGAGTGAATCTCCAGTCGCCGCAAGACCAGGACTGTACCAGGACCTGACGCAGCGATTCAACCGTTTCGACATTGTCGATGAGCGCACCCAGGGGTTCGGCCAGAGTGCGCTCACCAGCGGTGCCGGCGTCGGTGGCGGCGGCATTGGCGGCGGCGGCGGCTACGGCGGCCAAGGGGGAATCGGCGGCGGCGCGGGCGGCGCGGGCGGCATGGCGGCCTGGGCGGCATGGGCGGCATGGGCGGCGGTCTGACCAACTTGACCGGGCAGTTCACCGCCAGCCCCAAGGCGCGGCCGCCGCGGAAGCAACCCGCGAGATTCCGATCCGCGAAGAGTTCAAGGGGCTCAGCCCCGAGGAAATCGAGGCCCTGGAAGCCACCGCCACCGGCGAGGGCAATTTGAACACGGCGATGGTCGACGCCTTGATGGCCCGGCGCCGGGCCACGATCTACGTGGCGGTGATCCCCCAGCACAATCAGCTCCTGGTCCGCACCAGCGATGAAAAGACGATGCAGCAGATCCGCGACCTGGTGCGGCGCGTGGACGTGCCGACGCCGCTGGTCCTGTTGGAGGTGAAGATCCTCTCCGTCAACCTGGGCGACGATTTCAATTCGGTCTTCGACTACCAGTTTTCCGACGGAGGACGATCGCCGGCGGCTTCGTCCCCAGCAGCTTGATCGTGCCGCCCGCGGCGGCCTTCACCACGGGCAACATCCTGCCGCCGGTCGCCGACAACCGCGCTGACGCCGCCGATACGCCGCTGGCCCCGGCCTCGTCGCCCGGCGTCGCCGGCACCCCCAATCCGCCGCTGTTGTTCCAATACGTCAACACCAACTTCCGCATGCGGATGCAGTTGCTGGAAAACAACAACCGCGTGACCACGCTGGCCACGCCGCTGCTGTTGACGGCCAACAACGAGGTCAGCCGGCTGTTTGTCGGGCAGGACGTGCCGCTGAACCTGGGTTTCACCGGGCCCACGCCGCTGGTCAACGCCACCGGGGCCTCGACCACCTATGCGGCGGGGAGCACCAACATCCAGTTCCGGCCGGTGGGCACCGACCTGTTGATCACGCCGAACATCAACGCCGATCGCACCGTCACCCTGCGGATCCTCCAGGAGGTCTCGAACATCATCAAGGGGGGCGCCAACGTGTACCTCCCCACCAGCAACGGCTTCACCGAACAGCCGATCGACATCGTCAACTCGCAGAGCGTCAGCGGCACGGTCGTGGGCATGGACGGCCTGACGGTGGCGATCGGCGGCCTGATCCAGGAAAACGTTACCGACAGCCGCGCCGAGGTGCCCATCTTGGGCAAATTGCCGATCATCGGTTTCTTCTTCCGCCAACAGAACAGCGTGCGGCTCGCGCACCGAGCTGGTGATCCTCATTCGCCCCTACGTGTTCAGCACGCCCTGCGAGTCGGCGGCCACCAGCTGCAAGCTGATCCCGGAATTGAGCATCCATCCCAAGGCCGTGCAATCCCGACGGCACGCTGAACAGCTTCCTGCCGCACGAGGTCTTGCGGGCCGAACCCGCCGGTCACCGAGTGCCAGAAAATCTTCCGCTTCCACAGCCTGGAACCGAAGACGTATTAACTCGTGAAAAGCTCTAGCGGTTCCAGCGACGGCTAACGTTCGGCGGCGGCCGTTGTAGCCCGTGGCGTACGGCCTGGCATGCGCGCTGCGCTGCGTGCTGGCGGCAACCGGGGCTGCGAGAGTTTCCCCATCACTGTGCCGGGAGAAAACGGATCCGCCCGACAAGAACCCGGCTGCCGGCACGCAGGTGCGGGCCAGCGGCGACGGTTTCGTGCTCGGCGACGTGGAAAAATCGGCGATTAGCCCGCAGCAATTCGTCGACCGGCTGGCGGAGATTCGCCGCGCCGGCCGTGCGGGCGGCCGCGTGCGCCGGGTCCAGTTGTACCCGGACGTGGCGGCGGCCGTGCTGCACGAGCCGTCGCAGGCGCAAGCTGCGCCGGAGCTGCTGGCGGTGATTGCCAGTGCACGACCGGCAGTGCAGCCGTGCGCCGGCCGCGGCGAACTGGACCTGCGCTGTGCCGCGACCGGGCCGCGAACCCCAGCGGTACGCGCCGTACGATCAAAAACGCCACGAGTTCATGGCACTCGTGCAAGGCGGCCGGGCCCCCGAGGCGCTGGAAGCCTGGGACTGCGCCGCCCCCGGCGCCGGGCGCGATGCTGGCGATCGACACGCTATACTTGACCGGCGTGGCTTTCCTCTTGTCCGACCGCTTCCAAGAGGCGGCCGACTCGCTCTTGGGAAGGCTGCGCAGCAAGCCCAAGCCGCGCATCCCTACCAGGCGGCCGGTCTGCTGTTGTTATTGAGCGACGCCCAGCGCCGTGCGGGTCAGACGGGCAGTGCGGAAGCGACCTGGCAGGGGGCCGCCCAATTGGCCGCCGAGTTGGCAGCCGCGCCGGTACCCGTGAGCGACCCGATCCTCTGGGAGCGGATCGCCTATCTGCGTCCGGCCAACGACGCCTGGCCGCCGGCGGTCGAACAGCGCATACGGAATTCAACGGCCGGTTCGGGATCGTGGTCCCGCCCGGGCCAACGCCCGACGCCGTCGGCAGCCGATTTCGCTCGGCGAAGCCGCCTTGTGGATCAATATCGGTCATTGGCGGCTGGCACGGACGGAATTTCAAGCCGCTTTGGTGGCGTTGAAGCGAGCGGAATCCATGACCAGCGACCCCACGGCCGCCGGCCAGCTCGAACTCTCGCAAGCCAAGGCGCTCGCTAGGGCTCGGCCAGGCCCCCGCGGCCATGGGCCTGTTGATCCGACCTGACGGAAAACCCGAACGCCCGGGTTTCGCTGGCGGCGATGGCGATGCTGGGCACGCTGAAGCTCCAGGAGGGGGCCACCCAGCAAGGCTTCAATCTGCTGCACCGGGCGCTGGAAGTCGAGCAAGGGCGAGATGTGGTTCGGGCAGCACCGAGGCCGAGGCCGACCTTGGCCTGGCCTATCTCTTGTGCGGCCAGGAAAACTCCGGCCTCAACTGGCTGCACAACGCCCAGCAAGGCTTCCAGTCGGCCGGCCAAACGGACCAACTGGTCCAATGCCTGGAAAACGAGGCCGCCTACCTGGAGCAGGTCAAGAAAAGCGACCTTGCCAAGGGCCATCCGCGACCGGTTGGCGTCGATGCAAGCAGAGTGAGCGGCCGTTTCTGGGTACGTTAGCCGCCGACCGCCGCAATCAAGCCCGCGTCGCCAGCGAAGGCTTGAATCCGCTACCGGGGCCTCTGGTTTTGGGTGGGATTCGGGCAGCGATAGGCGATGGCGATTCTTTGACGTTTACCACATTAGACCGACGCACAAGCTAGACCCGGTGCGCGGGGCCGGCACTGGCTCAGCCAGTGCCACGCCACAGAACCGCCCGCAGGCGATCAGTGTTTCGAGTCGCAAGCCGCAGCCAGAAACCGGCAATCGTTCTTACCGGGCTCGAAGGCCGGAATACCCATCATCGTCTGGTAACTGAGTTTCCTTCATCGCCTCGCCCAGCAGATCGCTCCACTGCTGGAAGTCTTTCTCCTCCAGAAGATAGCCTTGCGAGAAGAGGTGGCTTTCGGCAACCGCCAGGTCTCAACTGACCTGCAGGGCGAAAAGCAGCCCGATTCGATCTTGCCGTGCACGGTTTGACGCCCCGAAGACGGCCGGCGGCACTTCGATCCGCCGCTTGGTCATATCGGCCGTCATCGCCGCCAACACCGCCCACTTGTCGCCGTATCTCCTGAGAATCTCGAAATCGAAATCAGTCTTGTCGCTTGGATTGCTGCATACGTACTCCCAGGATATCGATGCGGTCATCGCAACCGTTCGCCCCCCCCGGTGCAGCCGGAGAACCGAGCCAAACGGTACGGGAACGATTTGACCTTGCGGCGGCCAAAAAGTAAAGCCCCCCGGTATAACCGTTGCAGGCCCGATTGGGCCCTTATGAAATGCAAATCGTTGCCTTGCGGCTGTGACGGCCCTC
>CAVRZU010000157.1:0-4523 GCA_963725365.1 uncultured delta proteobacterium
TCAAGGCATACGAACAACTGTATCGTTTTCAAAGGGGAAAGAAGTTTTTCCCATGGCTTTATACGATTGGTCTGAACCATGCCAGAAATTTCTTGCGCCATAATAACAGAATGCACTGGGTTGCTCTGGATGATTACGAGACGGGCTTCGGGCTGGACTATCCAGGCCAGCAGGAAGAAAAAATTGTTGAAAAGCTCGATTACGGGCAACTCCATGCGGCGACTTAATGAACTTCCGCTCGATTACCGGGAGGCGCTTGATGCTGCGCTACCACGAGGGGCTGCCAATGGAAGACGTGGCCGAGGCACTGAGCTCTCAAACTGAGTGCTGCGAAAATGCGGGTGCATCGCGGCCTGGCAAAATTGCGGGACATCCTGGAAAATAATCATGATGGAAAAGGAAGGGCCTAAAAAGAGCCTTCTGCAAACAGTCCCGGGTGCACGGGCAACTGCGTGCGGCTCGGAGGAAATGGCGGACCCTCACTGCGTTTCGGGTCTCCCGCTCCACCCGGAGGCCGCGCGTGCGATGCTTCAAGTCCGCGCCCGATCGTTTGTGAGGGCGGACCCTCACTGCGTTTCGGGTCTCCCGCTACACCCGGAGGCCGCGCGGGCGATGCTTCAAGTCCGCGCCCGATCTTTTGTGAGGGCGGACCCTCACTACGTTTCGGGTCTCCCGCTACACCCGGAGGCCGCAGGGGCGATGCTTCAAGTCCGCGCCCGATCTTTTGTGAGGGCGGACCCTCACTGCGTTTCGGGTCTCCCGCTCCACCCGGAGGCCGCGGGGCGATGCTTCAAGTCCGCGCCCGATCTTTTGTGAGGGCGGACCCTCACTACGTTTCGGGTCTCCCGCTACACCCGGAGGCCGCGCGGGCGATGCTTCAAGTCCGCGCCCGATCTTTTGTGAGGGCGGGCCTGGTCAAAACCATGATCCGCAAAATGCCTCGGGTCGATCCTCCGGCCGGATTGCTTTCCTCCGTGCTGGAAGCGGTCAAGCCAAAGCGGACTCGCTGTGGTTGCGTGTTTATCGAAGAGTATCGGTATCTTGGCCCGTCAGGTTCATGTCTTTTGCGCGCCTGGTCGCGGCGGCGCTGCCGGCCACTGCGGTGTTCTATAACAGCGTAAAATTTTTTTTGTGACCATTGTTCATCCCTGTTTGTATAGTTAACATAAAAGTTGATCGGTGTATCTGCATTCGATCAGATGATTCTCGGGAACCATCAGCAGGAGGAGACGATGAAATTGAGAGGGAAATTTACTATTATCATCCTGGCGCTTGCATTCATAGTTGCTCCGGCCTACATCGCCAATGCCCAGCAATCGTCGCCCAGTGAGCCCGCACCGGCCGTTGGCAATGGCGCGGTACGTGTTGACCGGGATTTCGGAGCATTCCATAAAGACGATGGCAACCAATTCGGAGATGACCGCGCGTACAATTCGTCAGAAGGTCACGCCAACAGGGAATCGGATTACCAGGCGCATCATTGGACACCGAATACTTACGGTCTGATGGGCAACTATGGGTATGACTCCAATAATTAAGAAACAGCATCGCTGTAAGGCCCCTTCGGGGGAAAAAGAGGCGTCTTTGGGAGGCGCCTCTCTTATTCCGTAATGCCGGCCTTCGATTTATTGAAGAGAAGCCCGGTAGGCGAGGTTCAACGAAAGACCATACATGGGAGGTATTATGAAGTTGAGGGGCAAACTTTGTGTTAGCTTGCTTGTGCTTGCGTTCATACTTGCTTTGGCTTACATCGCAAATGCCGGCATGGGCGGCAGTGTAGACGAGCGGTCGGAGCAGGCTACCAATGGGAAAGTCTCCAGCGGCAATGTGAATACCAATGTCGTCCCCGGTCCTGCGGCCACCAACGGCAGTGGAGCGGTACGCGTTGATCGGGATTTCGGAGCCTACAACCAAGCCGATTCCAACCAATTCGGCGATGACCGGGCCTACGATTCGTCAGATGGTAGGAAAAACAGGGAAGCCGATTACCAGTCGCATCACTGGACACCGGAAACTCACGGACAAATGGGTGATTACGGCCACGACGAAAAATAGCATCTCTACAGATCCATCGGGTAAAAAGGAGGCGCTCCCCCGGGAGACGCCTCCTTTTTTATTTTATAGCACCGGCCTGCGATTTACTCTGTGACCTTGTTCCCTCCACGATTGTATAAGCATAAGTAATGATAGACAAATTGGCATTCGATTTCGATGATTCGCAGTAATCATCAAACAGGAGACGGCAGTGAAGGTTAGAGGCAAACTCGGTGTTATAATGCTCGCACTTGCGTTCATACTTGGTTCGGCTTACATCGGCAATGCCGGTATTGCCGGAAGTGTGGACCAACCTACGGCACAGGGGCAGGATAGGAAAGTTTACAGTGACAACCAGATTCTCAAGGTGATCCCTGTTGTTTCGTGGTCGGAGCCGGGTCAGCCCACATCGTCCGGCCATGGCCCAATGCGCGTTGACCGGGATTTCGGGGCCTTTCATAAAGACGATCTCAACCAATTCGGCGATGACCGGGCTTACGATTCGTCAGATGGACACACCAACAGGGAAGCTGATTACCAGGCGCATCATTGGACACCGGAAACTTACGGGCTGATGGGCAACTATGGGTATGACGCCAGGTGAAAGCGTTTTACCTGTGACGTTGTACCCTCCCAGTTTGTATAGTTACCAGTAAATAATCGACAAATTGGCATTCGATCTCGATGATTTCCGGGAACCATCAAAGAGGTGAGGCAATGAAGATGAGAGGCAAACTCGGTGTTATAATGCTCGCACTTGCGTTCATACTTGCTTGGGCTTACATCGCAAATGCCGCCATTGTCGGCAGTGCGGATCAGCCAACGGCACAGGGATGGAATAAGGAAGTCTACAGCGACAATCAGATCCTCAAGGTAGTCCCTGTTGCTTCGTGGTCGGAGCCGGGTCAGCCCACAGCGTCCAGCCATGGCGCAATACGCGTTGACAAAGATTTCGGGTTTGACCATGAAGACGATATGAACCAGTTCGGCGATGACCGGGCCTACGATTCGTCAGATCGTGACCCCGACAGGGAAACCGATCGCCAGGAGCATCAATGGACGCCGGAGACTTACGGGTTGATGGGTGATTACGGGAGAGATGAAAGATAGCCTCTCTGTACTGCCATCGGGGAAATAAGGAGACGCTCCGGGGGGGCTCCTCCTCCTGCAAAAAACAATAAAGCAAAATCAACAGCATTTGTGGATGAGACCGTCTGTGTAAAGGTTGGGGGAGTTTTGCTTCTCCCATCGGGAGCGCGGGTATGATATGTTGACTCCACTATTGAAAATGGTATAGCCTTGGAGTTTTCCCTTGTTTTTTTAAATTTCTTTGCCGGGAGGTTCCATGTCGGTCGTTGCCTATGCTCTCCGGCGGCCCTATACAATAGTGGCCGCACTGATTCTAATTTGCCTGCTGGGTATCGGCGCCGCCTCTCGCATGCCCGTTGATATTTTTCCCGAAATCAATATTCCGGTCGTTAGTGTCGTGTGGACGTATAACGGCATGAACGCGCAGGATGTTCAGAACCGCATCCTCACGATTCACCAGCGGGAATTGGCCTCGCTTGTCGATGATATTTCGCGCATCGAGGCGACCAGCTACGACGGCGTTGGCGTCGAGAAAGTCTATTTGCACGAAGGCGCAGATGTGAACCGCGCAATTTCGCAGGTTGCGAGCAGCGCTTTGGCTCAACTCAAACGTATGCCGCCCAACATTATGCCGCCGCTGGTTCTTCGCTACGGCGCAACTGATGTTCCGATCATCCAGTTGAGCCTGTCGAGCGATCGTCTGCCGGATACCGCGCTGAACGATCTGGGACAGCATATTATCCGCCCCGATCTCGCCGTCGTTCACGGCGCGGATGTGCCATACCCCTATGGTGGGAAGCCACGCGTCATTATGGTGGACCTCGACCAGCAGGCCCTGAAGTCGCGCGGCATGTCGCCCTCGGATGTCAGCGAGGCCCTGCGGCGCCAGAACGTGATCCTTCCTGCCGGCGATGTGAAGATAGGGGCCAACGACTACACGGTTAAGATGAACAGCAGCCCCGATCTTATCAAGGAAATCGATTCGTTCCCGATCAAGCAAGTGGGCGGCAAAACTGTGTTCATCCGCGATGTGGCGCATGTGCATGACGGATTTCAGGTGCAAACCAACTCGGTTTCCGTCAATGGAAAGCCGGGCGCTCTTATGACGATCCGCAAGACTGGCGGCGTATCGACATTGGCTGTCATTAACGGAATTCGCAAAGCCCTGCCGGATATCGAAAAGGTACTGCCTAAAAGCGTTATCGTTAAGGCGATCTTCGACCAATCGCTTTTCGTCAAAGCCGCCCTCAACAGTGTCTTTATGGGCGGGGCGATGGCTGCCGGCCTTACGGCCATGATGATCATGCTGTTTCTCGGCAACTGGCGGCTGACTCTCATTATACTTGCCTCCATTCCGCTGTCGATAATTACAGCCGTCCTGGTGATGTATATCGGCGGGC
>CAVRZU010000158.1:0-43196 GCA_963725365.1 uncultured delta proteobacterium
TCCTAGCTAGACCGTTCGAGGCCAAAGGGGCGTGCTATAGATGGAAGACGAACCGGCAACATTTTTCCTTCTGGGTGGAGGCATAACAGCACTGGGACTGCTTAACAGCCGCAGTAAAAAGGAAACCCGGTAAACGTGTTCGGCGGAAATACTCAACGGATAGAAGAAAGCGCAATACTTTCTCTGAGAGAGAAAAAAATGGGTTACGGTACACAGACCGTAACCCCTTGGAATTTCGGGTGGCGAGGCTCAGAATCGGACTAGGACTCGAGGAGTTTCAGTCATCTTTCCCGAGCTTTACGAACTCCTCTTTAAGTGGTAGCCTGTCTCGAATCGCCTGTGTGAAAAAAACATCGCTCAGTGATACACTCCCAATTTGAGATCATATTCGATATTGAAGAGGCGCCAGAGATGCGATTTCGAAAACCCGGTAGAATCTCCGACAATTTATGGTACCTTGGCGCTGAGGAAGCAGGAGTCTATATGCTCCGCGGTCAACATGAAACGGTGTTGATCAACGGTGCAATGACCTACATTCTTCCGGCGGTTTTAACACAGATGCGTGAATTCGAGATTTCCTCTGGAGAAATCACCAAAATTTTGATCCTCCATTCACATTTCGACCACGTTGGGATAGTCCCGTATTTCAAGAGAAATTATCCGGCAATTGAAATCATCGCGTCCAAGGCAGCTATCAAGACATTACAGAAGCCAAAAGCCATCGAATTCATAAATACCTACAACCCGATGATGGCCGGGGCGAGGAAGCAATCACTCAAGGGTTTCGATCTCGATTGGCGCTCAGACCTGGAACTGAATCCTCTCGGAGAGGGCGACGTCATCGATCTGGGCGAAACGGCACTTAAGATCTATGAGACCCCCGGCCACTCGGATTGTTCAATTTCGGCCTATGTACCTGATGCGGGGATTCTTTTTGGCTCAGACGCAATAGGAATTCCCTTTTCGGATAAACTCTTCCCTTCCATGAGCACCAATATCGACCAATATCTGAAGAGCCTCGAGAAACTGAAGCCTCTGGAAGTCAATATCTCCTGCCATGAACATTACGGCTACATAACGGGACAGGAAGCCCAGACAATAGTCGTTGACTCCATCAGGGAAGCTTTGAACATGAAAGAGCGCCTGTATGAAGTGTTCAGGCGAAATCCCGACATCGACTCCGCTGTCAAAGAGATCGCCTCTGCCTTCTATGAGGAGATGCCCGGCTATTTTCTTGCCCCGGAACTCCGGGAAGGAGCTTTCAAACAGATATTCAAGCACATTGCAAAAACTTTGGAAACCTCCGGCCGTCCAATCGGTTAGTGATCTCCATAAATCACAACAAGAGCATGTCTGGAAAGATAATTATCTTTGCTTGCCCATGAAAATAGTATGTACATCCAATGGTTGTCCTTTTAGAATACTAACGCAAATCAACCGGTCGTTTCTTGCCCTTTAACTCAAGTTATCCTTCCCGAAGGAGAGGCAGCGGAAAGATGATGGATGCCATCGCCAAAATAAAACACAGCGGCAAGATCATGAGTCTTTCCGAGGCGGCAAGCCTGGTGAAAGACGGAGATCAGGTGACTCTTGGTGGATTTACTTCCGCGCGAAATTCAATGACGCTGGCAAGAGAAATATTCGTCAAGGCAGGAAAGAGCTTTACGCGGTGATTCACTCTCACGGCCAGGCATTGGACTTGCTGATAGGCGCGGGTTGCGTAAAGCGCCTGGAAATAGCCTACGGGGGAGTGGCCCGTTTCGCGCCCACTGCCATTCGCTTCAAAAAAGCAGTATGCGCCGGACAGAATTGAAGTCGAGGACTATTCCAATCTCCAAATGACTCTGAGATTTGTGGCGGGAGCTATGGGATTGCCGTTCATTCCCACAAAATCGGGTTTGGAAACAGACATAGTGAAAGTTCTCGGGTTTCCGAAGAAGTTCGCGGGGAAGGGCAAAGTTCCCAAAAAGAAGCTCAAAGTCATGCAAAACCCATGGGATGAAGAAGACGGCAACGTGGTGATCCTGCCGGCCCTTGAATCCCGATGTGGCCCTGCTCCATGCCCAATATGCCGGGGAAGACGGTACTATTCGGATTAAGGGCTCACTTTTGCGGACCTGGAAGAAGCAAAAGCCGCTCAGCAGAGTTATTGTCACCTGTGAAGAAATTGTCCCAACCGGGTATCTGCGCCAGGACCCGGATCAGAACAGCCTGCCGTTTTTTTTCGTCGACGCCGTAGTGCACGTGCCTTTTGGGGCTCATCCCACCGGTTGCCAGTATTTCTACGATTATGACCCTCGGCACCTGAAACTGTATAAAGAGATGGCATCGGATGATGCCGGCTTCAAGAAGTATCTCGATGAGTGGGTGTACCCATTCGATACACAGGAACAGTACCTGGCTAAAGTTGGAATCGAAGACCTGCTCAGAATAAAAGCCAATCCGGTTATCGGCTACAGGCCGGGTCTTGATAGGCGTTAGGAGGACTTTATGGCCAAATACGTCCAACGGGAAATCATGGCCATTTGTGCCGGCCGGTGGTCGAGGATGGAAATATCCTTTTCGCGGGCACTGGAATCTCCATGTTGGCCGTCGCAGTGGCTAAACGAATCCATGCACCCAATTCGGTGGTCCTTTTGAAACCGGTGGTATCGACCCATCTATGGATGAGTTGCCAATGTCGGTTGCCGACGGGCGAGTAATGGTGGGGACTACGGTCAACACGGGCCTTGCCGACACTTTGACGCTTGTGGGGCATCCAAGATTCCGAACGATCGCTTTTTTAGGTGCGGCTCAAATTGACAGGTATGGAAATCTAAACTCCACCTGCATCGGCAATTATCATCGCCCCAAAACTCGTTTCCCCGGCTCCGGCGGGGCATGTGATGCGCTTAGCACCGCGTATGCTACGATTATCTTTATGACGCACGATAAGACACGATTCGTTGAGCCCTGGACTACCGTACCAGCCCGGGATGGATCACGGGAGGCGACTCACGTAAGAAAGCCGGTTTCAGACGCGGGGGGCCTCTAGCGGTGGTAACCAATCTCGGGGTCATGAAGTTTCACGAGGATACCAAAGAGATGTACTTAGCCGAGTATTATCCTGGGGTTACTCCTGAAATGGTAGCCGAAAAGACGGGTTTTGACATGGATACGACTCGTGCTGTGCCTTTCGTTCCCCCCACAGATGAGGAACTGCGAATACTGAGGGAGGAAGTGGACCCGCAGCGCTTGATTCTGGGACCTGCAGCGAATCTTTTATAAAAGGTGAGAAAATGAATCTAACATCGGGTCATTTAGT
This sequence comes from uncultured delta proteobacterium, assembly GCA_963725365.1. Taxonomy (GTDB): domain Bacteria; phylum Desulfobacterota; class Syntrophobacteria; order Syntrophobacterales; family Syntrophobacteraceae; genus SbD1. The sequence goes on from CAVRZU010000158.1 coordinate 3,305, forward strand.
CGGCGTTGGTTTAACCGTGGCGCTGGTCACCGGCGTAGGCATCTATGCAGGCAGCAAGGTAAAGTCGGCTCAGGATTTCACGGTCTGCGGGCATAAGGCCAGTTCTCGTGTTGTGGCCGGGACAATTATGGGTACGCTGGTCGGCGGGGCTTCGACCATCGGCACGGCACAATTGGCTTTTCAATTTGGCTTGGCCGCATGGTGGTTTTGCCTGGGAGCCGGTATAGCATGCGCGGTGTTGGGCCTCGGAATGGTACGCAGACTTTATGCCAGTTCTGTGGAAACAATACCGCAATACCTGGTAAAAACCTACGGAACGAGTACAGGGCCTATTTCGAGTATTTTTACTTCGATAGGCATATTTTTCAATGTCATAGGTCAGCTTTTGGCCTTCGTCGCTATAATGACTTCTGTTTTCCCAATCAGTCCTCTATTGGCCGCAGGGATCGGTGTCTTGCTGGTCCTGGCGTATGTTATGTTCGGGGGCGTATGGGGCACCGGCTTGGTAGGGGTAGTGAAATTGCTTCTCCTTTATGCATGCGCTATATCCTGCGGAGCAATGGCTTATTATCTGGTAGGAGGGGCAAGCGGACTAGCCGAGAAGTTTTCCTATTACCCATGGTTCTCCCTTTTTGGCCGGGGACTCAGCGTGGACATGGCCGCAGGGTTCTCTCTCCTGGTCGGTGTGCTTTCCACCCAGACTTATATCCAGGCAACACTTTCCGGCAGGGATGTAGGGGAAGCTCGCAAGGGCGCTTTGATTTCCGCCGTTATGATCCCCCCGGTAGGAATCGGAGGGATTTTGGTCGGGCTGTATATGAGATCCGCCTTCCCCGATATGCCATCGGCTGAAGCTTTGCCGGTTTTTATCCTGAAGTTTTTGCCTCCCGCGCTTGGAGGAGTCATCCTGGCAACCTTGCTTATTGCGGTTGTCGGCACGTGGGCCGGCCTGAGCCTGGGGATTTCCACCATGCTGACAAAGGACATCTATAAAAAGTTCTTCCGCAAGCAGGCAAGCGATAAGGAAACACTGGCCATGCAGAGGCTGATGATCTTTCTGGTGGCCTTGCTCTCCCTGTATTTCGTGCAAGGCAACACGAAGTCGTTGATTCTGGGCTGGAGCTTCATGTCGATGGGCCTGCGGGGATGCACTGTCCTTCTGCCCCTGCTCGGCGCAATGTTCTTTTCGCAATGGGTAACACCGCGCGCCGGGGTAGCCGCGACCTTGCTTGGACCTCTTTCCTGCCTCCTGTGCCACATCCTGTACCCTAAGGGAATAGACCCTCTCTATCCCGGTCTTCTGATCAGTTTTGTAACACTGGTTGCCGTTAGTGCCCTCACGACGAAAAAAGTCGAGGCTCAGTTGAAAACATCACCCTGAATCAGTACTAAAAATAGTGAGAGCCGGGAAGGAAGACGCCACAATTGGTCCTGCTCACGGCTCTCGGAGGAGGCATAAGACCTCCAGTGATATTGTCGGAAAGAGAACTTAAAAGTCTGAAGAAAAATTGGCTACATCGCTCCGGAATCCAATTGCCATATCGGTTCAGTGGGGGCTGGTTCCCGTAAGTTGTTGCCGGTATTGATGGATTCAAGGCGTGTGGAATTTTTGACAACGCTCGAAATGGGGTGAAGGTCAACCCAATCCCGGTCGTGAGGAAGGTCCTGATGAGGGCTTGCGCTTCATGCGCAACAGAAACGCATTCGGCCTTTTAACGATGACGGAAAGAAATTCGAACTCCTCGTTGATCTTTTGCGATATCTCTATAACTACGTCCGACGGGCTTGTGCACATGATCTCTATGTATTCCCTCACCGCCCCTCCCTTTCGCCCAAGCGATCCTGATGGCTCGCTGTTGGCTTGCGTTATTTCCCTGACCTCATTAACATTTTAGAAGTTAATCACTCCCGGTGCTCGGCGCTCGATCCACTTTATCTTTAATTCACACGATACCCGTTCCAGTAAGACAGGACATTGGTGTTCTGCCGGACCGCAATAAATGGGGAGGTTGGTTTCAGGCGGGAATTGTCAGTGGATCGGGTAAAACCAGAAAGAAGTCTTCCCTCGGCCCTGATCGCAAGCCGTCCCCTGGTAGCTGAAAGCCATGAAAACGGCATTGGACGGTATGTTAATCCTGCGATTAAAGGGGATGGGATCAAAGGAGTTGCGATTGGTTGCCAGTCCTATTTGTGCGATAACCTTGCCGTTTTGATCCAGTAATATCGCGCCAAGGCGAAAGTCCTTCAGTTCCGTGTAGCCCATGATCAGAGAATTGGAAAACCTGATGTTACCCGACAGATCCATTTGCCCCTGATCTTTGGAATAGCTGTATTCGACGGAAAGGTCATTGCCTTTCCATTGTCCGGAGTACCGGAACTGCTCAATGGAGAGGCGATCCGCTGCTGATACGTACTGGGCGCCGATATCCGCTGCAATGACCTGCGATGCGGAAATTAAAAAGACCACAGCGATTACAGGCGAGAGAAAAAGCAATCCAGTTCTCATATGGAATTCCCTTCAAAACTTGGAATTCTCCAAATTTACAATCCGCTGTTTTCAACGCAATATAAGATAAGTGCTGATTTGCGAAAAACCAATAAACCCTTGCACCCGAAAAGCAGCACTGAGCCACCACAGAAGATGAGTACAGTTGGAATGATTTATTTCGCCTTGCTATTGAGATTTATGAGCGGGCTACGACAAATTCTCACACAGAAAAGGAAAAGGCACTCAGCGATTTCTCGCTAAGTGCCCTGAATTTCTGGTGGCGAGGCTCAGAATCGAACTGAGGACACGAGGATTTTCAGTCCACTGCTCTACCGACTGAGCTACCTCGCCACGAACTGCCAATGCTACCGGAATAGGCGCATGGTGTCAAATATTTTTACCTGAATTCGCTCAGTCTGATCCTTTTGCAGTGGTGCCCAGTTCCTCCAGGAGGGTTTCAAGGTCGTTTTCCGAAAGCTCGATTACAAAATCGTTTGTAGGGTCGTCGAGTTGCGACCGGCTCTGTTGGGTATCCGCTTTGAACCCGGCTCGGGCTTCGGGCCTCTGCTCAACTTCCGTCGCGTTACCGATGAACTCTGGGGCCGGTTCGAAGGCAGAGAAGAGTTCTGTTTTGTCTTCTATCTCCAGAGAATAATCATCAAGGCTGAAATCAAGTTCGTCCGCAGATGGACCTGCCGCCGAAGTCGTATCGCTCTCAAAGGGTGAATTCGCCATAGCCGGGGCCGGGAATTCGCCGGCCGAAGGCAATCCGGGATGCCGCCCGCCATTTTCGACCATAAGCCCTTGCTGCAAGGCCGCGTCCTCGCCGCTTCCCAGGGATTCCTTGTCAATGAGCAGTTCGAGTTCTTCATCCGAGAGGTCGAGCAGACTAAAATCTTCTTCGGAAAGATCGAAGTTAATGGCTGCCGAAGGTGCTTCCCGGTTTTCGGTCTGTTCCTGCAGGGGGGCGTCGCCTATTTGCTCCGGAAAGCTGAACGAGGGCAACGATTCAGTCTCAGAGGAGATATTTTCCTGTTGAGCCGAAGGTTCATAGTTGCCAAGAAGTGATCCGAGCAGGGATGGGATGGACGGTTTTGCGCCAAAAAACCCCAAACCGTCTCTGGCGGCCGTAAGGCTTGTGCTGCATTTTTTGCACTCGGACAGGTAATCGAAACTGACATAGCCGCATTTAACGCATCTCATGGTTTCATTCCTAATTCGTAATTCGTATCCTGATTGATCCACGTCTCCCCACTGAAGCTGGATGGAGGAAACAAGGGCGACAGCAGCCGTCTCCAGGCGCAATATCCTTGGCCCAAGGCTACCGGCGTGAATCCTGCCCGATAAGCGCAGAACTTTCGGTCTTGTCCCAGCCGCCCTCGGGGCCGAGAACCGCCAAAACCCGGTGAATATCCGGTCCCATTTGGCCACGCAATTCTTAAAAAACCGAAGCCAGATTCGTGCTCAAGCGCAAATATTTTCAGAGTATGCATTCTGTGCGGTCCCTCGCTTCTTCCTCCTCCTTAACGGAGGTTAGAAAATGGCCCAGGCCGTCGAAAATTTCGAGTTTCAGGAACTCTTGTGCGGCCGCACTGGCAAATAGCTTCGCTCGCTATTTTGAACCAGCGCTCCTTTTTCTTTTCCGCTGTTTTCCCGCTTCTTTCGCTTTTTTCGCTAAACCATACTGGCTTCTAGCGGCCCGGAAGACAACCAGCCGCAAAACGCCCATTTCGGTTGCCTGCCTGACAACAAGGTCCATCGTATCCGGGCGGGCAATTGCGATGCCAAGTGTGATGGCCAGAGGCGATTCGCGTTCCGGGCGGTCCAGTTTGCCAATCAGGGAGACGCTGACTCTTCCCCGGCGAATTCCAGTGATCAGGCATTCCCAAACCGAGCCTTGAGCCGTCAAGCAGTTCTATCGATTCCCTGGTTTTGCACGCAGTACGCTCTCCAACTGGCGCGAAAGCGGAGAAGGGAGTTCGAAAACCCGAGTATTCGAGGCAACTTCGGGTACGAAGAAGCATCTGCGTGTCATTTCTTCTACATTCCGAGCAAATAGGAAAAGTACCAGTGGTAGAAGAGCTCGCCCCAAAAGATGTAGACACTGCGCCAAGGGCAAGAAACGGGCCGAAGGGCAAAGCCGAACCGAGGCCTTTTCCGGATCGCAGCATTAACGGCAGAGCAATAATCGTGCCCGCAACTGGACGATGCCAAGATGGTAAATGCGACTCCCTTCCACCCAATGAAAGCTCCTATCATTGCCGAGCAGCTTTATATCGCCTCCGCCAAGGCCTTCCTTATGCCTAACAAGAGCATACCCCGCCGCTATAAGGTAGAAAAACCCTCCACCTGCAATTATGCCCAGGAGCGACTCCCACCATAAAAGCCTGGGTGTAAAAAATGAGAGGGCAAAGCCCAGCACGATTCCGGAAAGCGACAGGATATCGGGGATCAGAAAGGTGTCGAGATCGATCATGGTGACTATCAAAAGGAGCGAACAGAAGAAGAATTCGATCGGAAATTGAGGGTGAAGCCCATAGCGGCGGAACAGGAGCAGCGCCAAAAGGCCGCTCAGCACCTTCAACGAGCGGGTATCTCAGACGATATGGATTCCTTGCAGTGGCGGCATCTGCCTCCCAACAATATATAGCTGACCAACGGGATATTGTCGTAGGGCGCGATCGCATTTCCGCAAGCCGGACATCTCGAGGCAGGCCGCACAATCGACTGACCTGATGGTAACCGGTAAATGACCACATTGTAAAAACTGCCGAAGATACAGCCCAGTACGAAGGCAATAAACTGGCCGCCAACCAACGGGATCGATTCAATAAGGAGATCGTTCATCAGGGTTTACCCATTCTTTGCCAATTCCTGTTCAGGTTCTTCCGCCTTTTTGAATTTGCAGGAGGGATTTATACAGAAAAGCGTTCCGTCTCCGGTCTTGCCCTGTCGGCGAAAAAGCACCGGCGCATTGCACGAGGGGCAGCTTTGCTGAACCGGTTCGCCCTGAAACAGCATTTTGCACTCCGGATATTTATTGCACCCGTAAAAGCGCCCCCTCTTGCCTGTGCGCGCAACCAGTTCGCCGCCGCATCCTTCGCGCGGACAACCGATTCCGGAAGAAACGGCCCGTGTGTTACGGCATGCCGGATATCCGGTGCAGGCCAGAAAAGCCCCATATCGGCCGCGCTTGAGGGCCATGGGTTTGCCGCATTTTTCGCAGGTTTCCCCGGTATCGGCGGGCTTAACGTGCTCGACCGGATGAATGTGTCCCTTCTCATCCCTTTCATAGTCCGAGGTGTACGAACATTGCGGGTATCCGCTGCAGGCCAGAAACGCGCCGCTGTTGCGGCTCAAACGGATAATCAGGGGCTTGGAGCAGCGCGTGCAGTTCAGGTCTGTGGGCCAACCGGTGCTCTTAAGGTTGGCCATCTCTTTGCGGGCGGACTCCAGCGTCTTTGAAAAAGGTCCGTAAAAATCGCTCAAAAGATGTTGGGAGCGGCGCTCGCCGTTTTCTATCTCATCGAGATCTTTTTCCATATTGGCGGTAAACTTCACGTCCACTATGTTCGGGAAATTTGCCGAAACCAGCCGGTTTATGATCATTCCAAGTTCGGTCGGAAGCAACCGCTGTTTCTGGCGCAAAACATATTCTCTGTCCATCACGGTGGATATTATCGTCGCATAAGTGCTGGGCCTTCCGATTCCAAGGTCTTCCAGGGTTTTTATCAGAGTGGCTTCCGAGTATCTTGGGCCGGAGGCTGGGTAAAATGCTGCTTCGGTTCGATTCCGAGAAGGTCGAGGGGCTGATCCTGAGAGAGATCCGGCAGTCTTTCATCGGATTTGCCGTTTTCGGGCTCATCTTTTCCCTCTTCATAGAGAACCAAAAATCCCTGGAAGACAATCATCGAGCCGGTGACTCTCATGCGTATAATCGCCCGCCGAAACGTCTACAGTTGTTTGATCTATCAGGGCAGGGGCCATCTGACAGGCTACAAACCTTTTCCAGATAAGGGCGTATAGGTTCGACTGCTCTTTGGTGAGATACTTTGCCACACTTTCGGGAGTACGGCCGACATCGGTTGGCCGAATAGCTTCGTGCGCTCCCTGGGCCGTCTGGCTGGATTTATAGAAATCGGTTTTGAGGCAGGTATTTGTCTCCCCACTTGTTCGAAATAAACTCGCGCGCGCCCTGCACCGCGTCCTGTGAAAGCCGGGTCGAATCCGTTCGCATATAGGTAATGAGGCCCACAGCCCCATCCTCCCCAATTTCGACCCCTTCATAGAGCCGCTGTGCTATGCTCATCGTTTGCTTGGCCGAATAATGAAATCTCCGGGCGGCATCCTGCTGGAGGGTGCTGGTAATAAAGGGAGGCGATGGGCTTTTTTGCCTCTGCTTCTTTTCGACAGAGCCTACGCGATAGGCGGCGGCATTGAGCCCTTGCACGTGCCGCTCGGCTTCGGCCTGCGAGCCGATAGCGATCTTTTTCTTTTTGTACCGGATAAGTTGGGCCGAAAACGGCGCCGGACCGGCAGGAGAATCCTTGAGAGGGCTTAACCGGGCCTCTATTGACCAATATTCCTGGGTCTCGAAGGCCTGGATTTCTTCTTCCCGCTCACAGATCAGCTTCAGGGCGACAGACTGCACCCTTCCCGCGCTGAGACCCGCTCTCACCTTTTCCCACAAAAGAGGCGAGATCATGTACCCGACCAGCCTATCCAGTATTCGTCTTGCCTGCTGGGCTTCATAGAGCTTGAGGTTGAGTTCGTTCGGATTCTCAAGGGCTTCCTTGATTGCCTTGCGCGTAAGCTCATAGAAAAGGACCCTGCGAACAGGTTTGTCCGTGGCGCCGATCTCTTCGGCAATATGCCAGGCTATTGCCTCTCCTTCCCTGTCAGGGTCGGGGCCCAGATAGATGGCATCGGCCCTTGAGGCTGCCTTTTTGAGTTCATCTATTATTTTCTTCTTCCCGCTCATAATCTGGTATTGGGGCTTGAATTCCCCATCGAGATCGATCCCGAGCTTGTTGCCGGGAAGGTCCTTGACATGGCCTACGCTTGCCTTGACGATAAAGTCCTTGCCCAGATAGCGCTCAAGGGTCTTCGCCTTGGTTGGAGATTCAACGATCAACAGCGATTTCGACATCTGATTTTTATACCTTCTTGAGAATTTAGGGATTCAGGAATTGAGGAATTGAGGAATTCAAAAATTTGGGAATCAGTCCTTATGACCGCCAATTCCTCAACCCCTAAATCCCTCAATTCCTAAATCCTCTTTCCATTAAGTATACCCGGAAATAAAATATTTTCCCGACAACTGAGAAACATGACCCCCGAGTTCCAGTTAACTTTTTAAACTAACATGCATATTCACGATATGCAAATTTACCCGCAAATCCCGTGTAAATTCCGCTATTAGCCGGAACACCGGCACAGGTGCGTAGGGGTGAAATTGCACGGCTCGAGCGGTATGGTTACAGTTTTAGTAATGATGCTATTATGAGGATTGAAAGGTGAGTAAAATATGGCAACGATGAGAGCTGTGCAAATCGCCGAACCTGGAGGCCCCTTTGAATTTGTTGAACGTAAAGTCCCGGAACCCGGCGCTGGATCGGTGCGCATCAAAATTCAAGCCTGCGGCGTCTGCCACAGCGATGTCATAACCAAGGAGGGAATATGGCCCTTTATACAGTACCCTAGGGTCCCTGGGCATGAGATTGCCGGAATCATCGAGGCAATCGGCAGCGGCGTTGCCGGATGGACCGAGGGTCAACGGGTCGGCGTGGGCTGGTACGGAGGGCACTGCGGGTATTGCGATTCTTGCCGGCGCGGCGACTTCATTACCTGCCAAACCTCGCCTCAAATTTACCGGCGTCACCTACGACGGGGGCTACGCAGAGTATATGACCGCTCCTTCTTCGGCCCTGGCGCTCATCCCGGATGGGCTTTCCGCCGTAGACGCGGCCCCGTTGATGTGCGCAGGCGTAACCACCTTCAGTTCCCTTCGCAACAGCGGGGCCCGGCCCGGCGATACGGTCGCCGTACTCGGCTTGGGGGGGCTTGGCCATTTGGCTGTTCAGTTCGCAGCGAAAATGGGTTTCAGGACCGTGGCCATCGCCCGGGGCAAAGACAAGGAACCGCTGGCCGGAAAGCTTGGCGCGCTGCACTACATTGACAGTCAGGCACAGGACGTTGTTACGGAACTGGAGAAGCTGGGCGGCGCCAGGGTTATCGCTGCGACGGTTACGAGCGGCAAAGCGATGAGCGCTGCGCTGGGTGGTCTCGAGCGTCAACGGTCAACTGATAGTCCTCGGCGCTGCCGAGGAACCGCTTGAAGTAAATGCAATTCAACTCATCATGGCGCGCCGGTCGATTGCAGGGTGGCCGTCCGGCACCTCCTTCGATTCGCAGGATACTCTTTCCTTCAGTGTGCTCACCGGCGTACGGCCCATGACAGAGGTCTTCCCGCTGGAGCGCGCCTCCGAGGCCTACGAACGCATGTTGAGCGGCAAGGCGCGGTTTCGAGTCGTTCTCACGACGCGGGAATAATGGGAAAGAACAAGAATTTTGACACGGACGCACACGGATAACCACGGATGGCGAAAGAAACTGGGGTTGTTTCACGATCTTTCAAATCATAACCCCCCGTGGTCACTGGATTTTCAGGTACCGCAACAAGCCGCGACGACTTCTGGGGTTAGCGCCCCGGCCCGAACCATATTCGCACGAGGCCCGGCATTGTTGCCGGGACTTCTAACCGTATTCGTTTTTCAAACAAATCTTCAACCGATGTGCCTGAAGTCATGGGCAAATTGCGGACCTAAATGCCTGGACGGAGGCCCCTGTCAGGACCGAGAGTTGAGAAATCGAAGTTGAAAATCTCGATCAATTTAATGCGGCATCACCCTCGAAATCCTGAGCGCCATAGCGAAAACCGGCGTCGATTTCGTGAGTTCACCCGCTTTGACTTAGTCAAGGCTATTGATTGGACGATGAAGTTTCTTAAAACCAGGATCGATATATCCATGTGTCCTCTTTGAGGTCCTTCATGTCCTCTTCGAGCAACATATAAAGCGAGGCGTTCCGGATAGCTATGCCTCCCAGATAGGCCAGGGCGGTGACGAGCATTACCTCATCTTCAGTGAATTCTCTGCGAATGCCGCTGTAAAGCCTCATCGCTCCGATGACTTTCTCATCCGTCTTGATTGGGGCTGAGAGGATCGAAACAATACCTTCCCGGTCCTTTTCTTTTTTGTACTGAACTCGCGGGTCGGTTTGGACATCCGTGACTACGACCGGCCGGCCTGCAAGGGTTTCATCCACGCTCTTATCAGAAGACAGAGGTCCCCGATCGAGGTAGGTCTCGCTGAGTCCATAGCTCGCAACGAATTCGAGCGTTCGCTTGTCTTCATTGATGAGCAGGATGGAAGAGGCTTTGACCTTCACGGCTTCTGCAACTTCAGCCGTCAAGATATGAAGAATTTGCTTCATATTGAGACTGGAGTTGATATTTACGGCCATATCCAGGAAAAGGCCGGTGTTCTGTTTGATCAATTCGAACAAACGTGCATGTTCGATGGCCATTCCGCCCTGTTCGGCCATGGCTGATGCAAAATCGATTTCGTCCCGGGAAAAGTTTCTGGGGCTGTCAGTAAACAGAGAAAGTCCTCCAACGATTGCCCCTTTGACCATGACCGGCACTACCAGTATGGAGGCAATTCCTTCGACTTTCTTAACGTCATGCCCATTGAATCTGGGTACCGAAGTGGAGTCATAGGAAAAAAGATGACCCTCTTTCTGCAAAATTGGAACAATTTTCCCCGGCTCTGTGAGTCCGTGCCCAAGGTAGTTTTCGGAGAGGCCTTTCTGAGCTGCCGGGATAAATTCGACTTTCTCTTCGTCGAACAGAAAAAGTCTCGCCGCTTTCACTCTCATAACATCGATGGCGTTCTCTACTATTAGATTCAGCAACTCGTCCCTCTTCAACGTTGAACCCAACGCTCTGCTCACCCTGCATATCGCTTTGAAATAATTATTTTCCTGGTTCATAGTCTTTTCTCCTCTAAGGCCGTCTGGACGTCCCCCTCGGATTCTGCTCGAAAAAACTTCTGCGAAAACCCCAAAATCCGCAGAAACTGTAAGATTTCGCAAATGAACATGCAAGTGATAGGTCAATAATACTGAAAAGCTTTGAACAGAATCTCCGAGCTATTTCCGAAATACCTGAAATATTTCGAATAATTCGCAGGCATATTCAATATGGAGACAGACAATCGTTGGAAGGGCAAAAACAGAGAAGCAGGTACGAACAAGAATGGGCAGGTTAATCCAGGTCTCTAACCGACGATCTCATAAGCAGAAAAAAAGGCGGAGCCACTGAAACGACTCCGCCTGAATCATCGCCTGATATGAAACTACCCGAAACACTTCTTGCTTTTGAGTACGATCAAACCGGCAAGACCGAAGCAAAGAAGAAAGAGAGTGGAAGTTTCAGGAACTGGAGTCCCGACAGCGGGATCACCAGCTGTAATCAACAGTTCTTCTCCCCCTGCTATGCTCTCAACTTGATAGCTTAAGCCGCTGCTTAAGTTGGAAACTTCAAAGTTGAGAGTATTCCAGCCAGAGATCCTATTGGCATATAGAAAATACCAGTCATTACCCACCGCAGCGTGAAAGCCGTTAATGAAATTGAAATCGACGGTTCCTCCGGTAAAGGTGGCGCTGCCGTTGATTTGCAGTGCAGCGTACTGCCCGCTGTACAGCCCGCCGATCTCGAACAACATGTTACCACTGCTGGAAAAAGTGCCATTGATGGTGAACCTTCCCAGTGAATTGCCCGGTTGAACGGTTGCCCCGCTTCCGATGGTCACGTTGCTTGTGATAGTGCCATTCCCGTTGAGGATGCCACCCTGAATATTAACAGAGGTTTGGGTCATGCTGCCGTTGTTGGTGGTTTTCCCGGCAGTCTGGATATAGCTGCCAGTACCAGTGATTGTGCCGGCGTTGTACAGCAAACCCGAATTATTAAATGTACCATCGTTATTAATTGTTCCTCCCAAGTGATTGTTTAGGTTGCCATTATTATTTACCGTAGTATCAGATGCGTTATTCACTATACCACCGATGTTGTTGTTCAGAGTTGCGCCAGAGTTGTTGGTCAGGCTGCTACTGCTGCCAGCAATGTTGCTCAAAGTTCCAGAATTGTTCATGGTCCCGGAATTGTTCACAATATAATAATTCGAAATAGTGCCACCTGAGTTATTGTACAACATACCGTAGTTGTTCAAAGTGCCGCGGCCCCAGGTAGTCAATATACCACCGGACTTGTTGTTTAGAGTGGCATAATTGAAGTAATATGCCTCATATCCTGCTCCAAAATTTCCAGAATTATTTATTGTGCCATAATTATACATATTCCCTTGATCTTTTGTTAATGTACCAGCATTGTTAAATGTTCCATAATTATTCAACGTGGCACTTCCCTCAATACTGCTATCAAATATAAGTGTGCCAATGATATTATTGTTCAAAGTGCCATAATTATTGAGTATGCTGTTGTCCCTGGTATCTAGATCGCCGTTGTTATTTATTATTCCATAGTTGTTAAGCGTACTGGTGCCCCCCACAGAACCGTTAGCCAGGTAACCGTTGTTGTTAATTGTTCCGGAATTGTTCAATGTACCGTTCCAGCCGGTGCCATTGATCATCGCTCCGCCGTTGGCCAGAGTGCCGCCGACGTTAATGTTCAGCGTGCCCTTTAAGTTATTGTTCAACGTTGTATCGTTGGTCAAAGTGCCGGTAGCCGTGATTTCTATATCACCTTTATGATCATTATTAAAAGTGTTAAGATTATTGTACATACCAGAGGTATCGATCATTATGGTCCCGGTATTATCATTAGGAGAAATCTGTTGGGCCTGCACCGCAAACGGCATAACTACTATGGATAGTGTCGCCATGATTAGAGAAATGAATCTGCAATTCATGGAATTTGTCAATCTGTTGGCGGTAAATCCGCAAAGTGCGATGAGTTGTTTCATTATCATTTCTCCTTCAAATAGATATTGGCAGCAAAAACATGTTATCTACTTTATGAAGTCTAGTTGTCCTACTATCCCAGCAATGTCTATTTCAGAATGCAAGGCGGCTTCTCGTTCCCATCTTATGACAGGATCAGTTTGTCAACCTTTCAATTAGTATGCTCAGTCACAGCAATTGCAACGGGGATTTTAATGAGTAGAGATAGGGTAGATAGTATGATCAAAGATCATTTTATAGTGAGATGTTTCGGTGGGTTGACAGTATTCCTGCAGCTGATAATAAATCCTGAAATTTGTGTGTTGATCGGAGAGAATGGCGTCTAAATATGGGAACAAATCTCACATCACAAAAAAGGAGGTGATCCGCTGGACATCCATCAGTCCTTCTCCACCGTCGGAGACAAACTGGGCAACATCTTCCTCCCCAACCAGGTATTCGAAAACATCCTCGTGATGAAAGTGGCGATAATTTTCAAAAGAATTCTTTCCGCAGGGCTGCAATCATCGCCATATCTTTTCCGATCCGCGGCGAGTTATGATAACAGCCTCCTGATTTTCAGTCACTTCATTCAGGAGCTTCGCTAAAGTAGCCCTTGCGGTTGTATAGGTAGTTTGGATTGCCATCCGGGTAACCTCCTGTGACAGGTGCATGAATTCTGAATGCAAGTGTTTAATTATATCAGGAAATAAAATATTTTCCCGGCAACTGAGAGGCAAGCCCCCTGAGTTCCAGTTCGAGCAGTAGGGCGGCGATATGCTGGACCGGCATATTTGCCTCCTGAGCAATTTCATCAATATGCTTCGGAACTTTATCCAAAATTCTCAAAAGAATTGTTTGCTCCGGACCGGCAGGTTTTTCAATCCTCCCTGGCTGTCGCTTTTAGACAAGGGGGGCGAAGAGACAGCGGGGACAGGCAGGATTTGCCGGACGGATAAGAGGCCTGATTTCTTCCAGTACGTCTTCGGCGTCATTCAACCAGCTTGGCGCCCTGCTTGATAAGACGGTGCGCGCCTTTGCTGCGCATGCTTTGGGCCATTCCTGGGACTGCAAAAACTTCCCGGCCCTGTTCCAGCGCGAAACGAGCAGTTATGAGCGAACCGCTTCTTTCGGCTGCTTCGACTACGACAACACCAAGCGAGAGGCCGCTGATTATGCGGTTTCTCGACGGGAAATTTCCGGAAGAGGGAGGGGCTCCGGGAATAAATTCTGTCAGCAGTGCTCCTGTCCGGGCTATTTCCTGCCTTAGATCAGCGTTTATGGACGGATAATTCACATCAAGCCCGCATCCCAGGACGGCCAATGTCCTCCCCTGGGCTTTTAGTGCTCCACGGTGCGCGGCGGAGTCTATACCCACCGCGAGGCCGCTCACGACCGTGATGCCGTTCAAGGCCAGGTCCGAGCTCAATTTTTCAGCAAATATAATTCCGGCCGGGGAGGCGTAGCGCGAGCCGACCACGGCAATGGAGACCAGGTCACGGGGCAAGAGCGCGCCCGACGAGAATAAAACGGCCGGGGGGTCGGGAATTTCGGCCAGATTTGCGGGATAGTCATCATCACCGATACATATCATCCGGAAATTCTTGCTCTTAAGGTACGTCCACTCCTTTTCCGGGTCCTCTGACAAATTGTTTTGCTGCCAGCGCATGGAGCGGCTTGTCCCTGGCAAGGCCGGTTTCGCATAAGTCCTTGAGCCCGGCGGCAAGCACCTTTTCGGCAGACCCGAAAACCTCCAGAAGGCGCAGGATGGACCTGTTTCCCAGGCCTGGCACCAGCTTGAGACTGAGCCATGCGATCCGATTGCGCTCCCGATCGGAAGAAATGGAATGAGAATTGCTTATGTCCTGTATTGCTTTGCTCCCGTTAAAAATATTTTGGGCGGCCATAATCCGTTCGTGCCGAGGCCCGTTCCCGCTAAGATGGGATGCTGAAGGGTATCAGACTGAACGCCGGGCTCTGAGAGTCAATTATCGAGCGCCGGTCGCACGCTCAGGATAAGTATATGGCGACGCCGGATTTGTCAAATAATCACGATAAGTTTAAAATACGAGGTGCGGAAAAACTACACCCGAAAGATTTGCGAATAATGAATCGAGCGCCGCGACCATAGCCTCAAAGCCCGAACTGCTTTCGCCGGGCGGCAGCCTGGAAAAGCTGAGGATCGCCTTTTTGTATGGCGCCGACGCGGTCTATGTTTCGGGAAAAGATTTCGGGCTGCGTGGTTTTGCTCATAATCTTGACACCGAGGAACTGGCGGAGGCAAGCCTTATTGCTCATAAGCTCGACAAAAAAATCTATGTGACCGTCAATATTTTTGTGCGCCAGCCAGACCTTAAGAAAATCCCTCCGTACCTCGAATATCTCCAGGAGCTGAAGGTCGATGCCCTTATAATCTCGGACCCGGGCGTATTGCTGCTTGCACGCAAATACGCGCCGGAAATCCCCATTCATCTTAGCACCCAGGCAAACACGACCAATTCGTCGAGCGTGGAATTCTGGCAGGAGCAGGGAGTGCGCCGGATAAATCTGGCCCGCGAATTGAGTTTTCGAGAAATGGCCGAGATCTGCTGAGAAAATCTAAGGCCGAAATCGAAATATTCGTCCACGGTGCGATGTGCATGTCCTATTCGGGCCGCTGCCTGATGAGCGCTTTTTTGAATCATCGCCCCCGGCCTTTAGAAAAGGCGGCAGAAAAGAATCCCACCCGCCCCCGAAGGAGTGTGAACCGGAGCGCCAACAGCGGCTTCTGCACTCAGCCGTGCCGGTGGTCCTGGGGGCTGGTCGAAGAAAAGCGGCCCGGCGAGATTTTTCCGGTGCAGCAAGATTCGCGCGGCACTTACATATTCAATTCAAAGGACCTCTGCCTGCTGGAGGAGATCGGCGCACTGGCGCGCCTCGGAATAGACTCGTTCAAAATCGAGGGCCGCATGAAGGGACCACTTACGTATCGAGCGTAACCCGGGCCTACCGGCAGGCGATCGACCGCTGTGCGGAGCGGCGCAGGCTTACGGAGGACGGAAGACGGAGTACAGAGTCGAATCGAAGTGGATTGAGGACCTGCAAAGGGTGAGTCACCGCCCCTACACAAAAGGCAATCTGTTCGAAGGCGCCAAACACAAAAATCCAATGTGGAAACGCGGATTTCATATCATCCAGACTCATACCTTGGCGGGCTTAGTACGCTCCTGGCCCGATAGCGCTTCACTTTCAGCAACACCCTGCGGGAGAAGAAAAGATATTCTTCGAGCCCAGATCCAGGCTTGTCCCCGGTGACACGCTGGAGTTTCTCAACCCTGACGGTTCCAGTGCTTCTCATGTTCTTGATTCTTCGAAGACATTAACGGCAATCGTCTCGCGCAAGCACACCCGAATAAGTGGATCAGGTTCTGCGTTGATTTCCCGGTCTTTCCATTTCAGACTGTGAGAGTCTCAAACAAAAATGGGCAGGCGGCGCAGAAGAGCTTGTTGAATTCCATGGAGATGCATAATGAGGATCGACATCTGGCCTCGGGAGGGCGGCTTTGAGTAAACTCAACCCGAAAAAGGCGCACGAGGCAAACGAGTGCGGGAATATGGATCAGTGTCCACTGAAGGGAGAAATTGCGTCTCTGCGTGAGCAGTGCAGCAAACTCGAGGAGACTCTCATTTGTCGATGCACTCACTGGTCTTTATAATTTCCGATACTTGCAAAAATCTCTCGAAATGGAAATGGAAAGGACCAGGCGAACGAAGCTCCCCACCGGCCTGGTCATGATCGACCTGGATCATTTCAAAAATGTGAACACGGTCTATGGACATGAGTGCGGCAATGCCGTCCTTTCAAATTTTGGCAAAATCATGAGGGAAGGCGTCCGTGTCATTGACCTTCCATGCCGCTACGGGGGGGAAGAATTTGCCCTGATTTTGCCCGGCGCCTCCCTCAGACAATCTATAAGAATAGCTGAACGTCTGCAGGAAGCAACTCGCAGCAGCCAGCTTGATTTCAACGGGCAGCTCTTGAGGGTTACCGCCAGTTTCGGCGTAGCAGTTTTCCCCTTCGGTGATGAGTCTACTACCGGCGCGTTTCTAGACAGGGCCGACCATCTGCTGTACGAAGCCAAAAAGTTGGGCAGAGACAGGATATGTGCGGAACAACCAGCCCCGGTGTTCATGGCGGACGAAGTTACAGCCGACGAGAAGGCGGCGTTGTTTTCAGCGGGCAGTGAGCAGTGAGGAGGAACAGCGGTCAGTGATCTGTGCTAACCGTTCACCAATTTCCTAAGCACGCGCAAAGGCCTCGTCAGGTGCCATGTTATCGAATTCTTGATCGATTTGATTGCCGCAAGCGCCTCCGGTATGGAATTGATTGCAGGCTTGCTCTCAGGCGGAAGTCGACGGCAGCGCAGGATATAATTACGAATTGGCCTCAACATGCGCCAGGACCATGAATCCCACAATGTTTCATACTGATGGATGCACTGTGCCAGGAACGGGTCTAGCGGGGCTTTATACGGGTCTAGCGGGGCTTTATTATGATGATACTTCTGCAGGAGGCGGATGACGCCGCGCAAATCAGGTGGCAGAGCTTCCAAATAGGGGCGAGCGAAACGAAGAGTATTGGCTACCAGAGGGGTAGTTTGAGAAACACCCCCCTGGCTGCGCCTGTACCAGAAAAGCTGTTCGGGCACCGGCTCAAGCCGAACGCCTTTTAGAACAGCGCGCGCAAAGAACTCGTGGTCCTCTTGCCCGACACCGTAATCCTCGGAGAACCCGCCCAACTGTTCGAAGGTTGATCGCCGCACCAGCGCATTAGTGTCTCCGAAGCAGTTCTTTACCGCTCCAACGTCCGCCGCTGCGCCCAAAGGCAAAAAAACGGCGTCCGGAACCTGAAAAGAAGACGAGGGCGCGGCGTTGCCGCTGAAATGGTTACAGATGCAGGTGAGGATGTCGGCCCCACAATACCCGGCCACTTTCACGAACGTGGAAATCTCATGTGACTCGGCATAGTTATCGTCGTCCATGAACAGCAGGTACTCGCCATGTGCATGCCTTGCCCCGGTATTGCGGGCTGCTCCGACATATTTGTGTTCCTGCCGAATGATGCGCCACCCCTTGGCCTTGAATTCCAGTTCAAGCCGGTCCAGAAAGGCCAAAGCCTCAGGTTGATCGCTTCCGTCATCCACAAGCAGCACTTCAAAATTAGGGTAGTCCTGACTTCGTATAGACTCTAAGGCCTGGGCCAAAAGGTGGGGCCTGTTAAATGCGGCGAGGCACACGCTGACCAGAGGATAGCTTGAAGGCTGATTGAGCGTCCCGTTTCCCTTATCATCGCGTAAGGGCAGATTTTCTCCGGGGGGTTCATACCAATCGGTCCATATCTTCCGGTTCAATTTGTAATCAACCGCCGACCGTGTCCGGGGGACCCCTTCCTCCAGCGTACCGAACAAGCCGCTTGGCCAGGTTTCCGGGGTGTGGAACAAAACAGATACTCTCGCGGACCTCAGGGGGGATTTGTTCAGGAATCCCCCCAACTGCGCTGGCCAGGAAGGGAATTCCCATTCCGCAGCATTCATTCACCGTATGGCCAAAGTTCTCCATAAGCGAGGCGATGATTGCCAGCCTTGCGCCTTCCTTCAAATAAGCCAAAGCCTCATTTCGGCCAAGATCGCTCATAATGCGGACCCGAAACGGCCACTGCCGTGCGCGTTTCAAGATGTATTCCTCGCTGGTGCTCCCCTCCAATGCCGTCTGCTTGCCCAGAAATGTCACCGGAATTTGTGTGACCTCGCCATTTTTTGCAATGAGGTCCAGGGCGTCGCAAAACAGAACAAGGCCTTTTCGTTTTTCCAGTCTGCCGAAAAAAACCAGCTCTTCGATTTTGACCGTTCCAGGGTCGGCCTCTTGAACGCATTCATCGGGCAGTATATGGGGTTGCACATACGATCTCGCCGGCAGTTCCCATCCCTGATCGGCCGCCCAGGTGATCATATATTGACTCGGGCTGAAGAGGACGTCCGCATAGGCTACGCTTCTGCGCTCCATGAAGTCACGTTCCAGGCAATCGACGCTATTGAGAAAGTCCAGGTTTTCTGTTGTATGCCAGGCAGTGGGACTATGAAGACCGACAACCATGGTGCAGTCCAGGAAAGCCAATCTCTGATGTTTGGCAAGAACGCTGTAATACCCCAGCCCCATCCATTCGGGGAAATGAATGACGTCGAAATCCCGTAGCTTCAACCACCGATAAGCTGAATAGGATATGGATGCAACTTCCGTAGCTATTATCCGCGATGGCGTTTCTCCGGGTAAGCGGAGCAACCGGATACCTTTTTTCTTATACCAATCAACTGCTGATTCCTCGTCTATTCCCGGATCAGAGTGCGAGAGAAGGTAGAGTACGGTGACCTATGACCCGCAGCGGCAAGCGCAAGGGATAGATTGGAATACGTATGAACCGATTCCCCCGTTCCTGGTTAATCCCATGATGTCAGGGGTGGCAATGCATATTCGGAGGGAACTGAGCGGTAAGCGTTCCCTTATAGGTCACTTTTCCCGAAAGGCCCGGGAAATGTCTGTCCATGGCTGATCCTCGTGTTTCTCTGATCTGTCGTCTTGGAGACCTGTCGTTGTCTGGCAAATCTCTTCTCTGGTGAGACCCGGCTTCCCTGCCCGTTTCACTCGGGCCACCGCAGACTATAGCATCACAGGCTCTACAAAGGAAAGGAAAACGTTGCCTCTTTTGGTGCACATATCGTATGATTACATGGCTGGAATTTTCTTCACGCCTCCAATTTCTTTATCCGTGCTTTCTCGTCCGGCAGGGGCGCGATGGAGCAAAAATTTGGCAAAAGCAAGACCTTCTATGATTCGGCTTGAAGCCTCATCCATTTGTCAACTTCGGTGTCCTTCCTGGCCGACCTGGAGCAAAGCGATATATCCGGCTGTGGGCAGCGGGTTCCTCAAGATTGGGGATTTCGCCAAAATTCTCGATGAAAACAGGTGGGTTAAGGACGTCGAACTCTCCAATTACGGCGAGATATTTCTCAATCCCGAACTGCTGGAGATTATGAAATATGCGTACGAACGGGGCGTTATTCTAAGGGCCGATAACGGAGCAAACCTCAACCACATAGAGGACAGTGTGCTCGAAGGCTTGGTTAGATACAAGTTCCGCAGTATCAGCTGTTCTATTGACGGGGTTGGAAACACCAGCTATCGGCGATATAGGGTTGGTGGGGACTTCGACACAGTGATACGCAATGTGAGGAAGATAAATCATTTAAAAGAGCAGGCCCGTTCCGAGTTCCCCCAATTGGCGTGGCAGTTTGTTGTTTTTGGGTATAACGAGCGCGAGATTGAAGCGGCCAGAAGTCTGGCGGGCGAATTGGGCATGCTGTTTCGTTTGAAACTGACCTGGGATGACAAGTTCTCGCCCCTGCTCGATCCAGATCGTGTGAGGAAAGAGATCGGCGCAGCCTCAAGGCGTGAATTCAAAGAAAAGCACGGTTTTGATTACCAGCAGGGGATTTGCCACCAGTTATGGGATCATCCGCAGATTAACTGGGACGGGAAGGTGTTGGGGTGCTGCCGGAACTTTTGGGGCGATTTCGGGGGAATGCGTTCCGGGATGGACTGCTGGACAGCATCAACAGCAAAGGGATTGAATACGCAAAAGGCATGCTTCTGGGCAAACATCCTGCGCGGGATGGTATACCTTGTACAACCTGCAGTATCTATCTGGGCATGCAAGCCGAGGGCCGATGGCTCAGCAGAGGAAAGCAAACCCCGTCCCACAGGGCATTAAAATTCATCGGCGGGTCTTTACGATTGGACCGCCTCCGGTTGGCGTTTAAGAGCATCCGGCGGCCCTGGAGGCCGCGCCCCATGGGCGGTGGTTTTTTACCCTAACCGGCCGGTAAGGCCCGGGCAGGGCGGTTATTGTTTCTGAAACTCTCGAAAACAAGTGTCCGATATCGAGGGCTTGCGATACTCGACATCCGGCTTTGCTTTGCAAGGTAAATGCATGGAAGAGCAATGGACAGTCCTGAAGGTCCTCCAGTGGACAACGGAATACTTCAGGGACAAAGGATTCGAGCAGCCGAGGGCCGATGCAGAGGTGCTGCTGGCCTATGTCTTGGGGATGGAACGCGTCCAGCTCTACCTCAATTACGACAAGCCGCTTTCCCGTGAAGAGCTGGCCAGGTTCCGGGGTTTGGTTCGCCGCAGGGCCGCTTACGAGCCGGCTCAATACATTACTGGAAAGCAGGAGTTCTGGTCCCTGGATTTCGAGGTTACGCCGGCAGTGCTTATCCCTCGCCCCGAGACGGAAATGCTGGTGGAAAAGGCGCTGGAGATCGCAGGAAATAAGCCTTCTTTTGTCCTTGATCTGGGCACCGGATCGGGAGCGATAGCGGTAGCACTTGCCCACGAGCGCAGCCGCATAAGGGTCATTGCAGCGGATAAATCATGGCCCGCGATTGAAGTCGCACGAAAAAACGCCCTGCGAAACGGGGTCGCCGAACGGATTTGCTTCGTTGCCATGGACCTTTTCGAGGCGATTTGGAGGCCGGCATTCTGTTCGATCTGATCGTCTCCAATCCCCCTTATGTATCGGATGCGGAACTTCTTGACCTCGCGCCCGAAATAGCCAATTATGAACCCCGTTCTGCCCTTCGAGGCGGAGGGAAGCGGGGCCTTGCCCTGATTCGAAAGATTCTCCAAGGGTTTGATGCCCATTTGAAACCCGGGGGGACTTTGCTAATTGAAATCGGACTTGGGCAGGCAGAAATCCTTGAGGAAGGGATTTCCCCGGACTTGGCCGGAAGATTCGAATTCATCCGGGACTACTCAGGCGTAAAGCGGGTCCTGCATGTACGCGGTAAAGGGGTTTAGTTAATGGATAAACTGGTTATCGAAGGGGGGTCCCCCTGAAAGGTGAAGTGCAGATCAGCGGGGCCAAAAATTGCGCTTTGCCTCTTATGGCCGCGACTCTGATCGCAAACGGAAGGCACAGTTTCAGCAATGTCCCCGCCTGCGCGATATACGAACTATGCAGTCCCTGCTCGCACATATGGGGGCCATCTCCACGCACGATGACATCCTCGAGATGGATACCTCGGACATTCATACGCTGGAGGCCCCATACGACCTGGTCAAGACTATGCGTGCTTCAGTTCTCGTGCTGGGACCAATGCTGGCCCGCTATCGACGAGCGCGCATTTCTCTTCCGGGCGGGTGCGCCATTGGCGCGCGGCCCATAAATCTGCACCTCAAGGCCCTCGAACAGATGGGCGTAGATATCGACCTGGAGCACGGCTATGTTGTGGGACGCGGCAAAAAGACTGCGGGGTGCCGATATCACTTTCGACCAGGTAACGGTGACCGGGACAGAAAACATCATGATGGCCGCCTGTCTGGCCGATGGAGTCACGGTCTTGAAAAACTCGGCCCGGGAGCCGGAGGTCGTGTCGCTTGCAGAATATCTGAATCTGATGGGAGCACAGATCGAAGGCGCTGGCACGGATGAAATCACCATTACGGGAGTTGGCGAACTTACTCCGTCGAGTTGCGAGGTGATTCCCGACAGGATTGAAGCCGGCACATACCTGGTCGCGGCCGCGAATTACGGGAGGCGAGCTTAAGCTCAAAGGGTGCAGGCCGACCATCTTCAGGCGATAATTCGAAAACTGAGCGATGCCGGGCTTTCGATAGAGAGCAATGGGGACTCTATCAAGGTCGGCTGCAAAGGCAAGATACGAAGCGTCAATATTGAAACATAGCCATTTCCCGGGCTTTCCGACCGACATGCAGGCCCAGTTCATGGCCCTGATGGTTCTTGGAAGCGGGGTCAGCCTGATAAAGGAGCGCATATTCGAAAACCGCTTCATGCATGTACTCGAATTGCAGCGCATGGGCGCCGACATTGATCTCGACGGCAGGACGGCCATCGTGCGGGGGGTCAGAAAACTTTCCGGGGCCCCGGTTATGGCAACGGACCTGCGAGCTTCGGCCTCACTTGTCCTCGGCGCCCTGGCGGCCGAAGGAACCAGTGAGATAACAAGAATTTACCACCTGGACAGGGGCTATGAGGCCATTGAAAAGAAGCTGTCCGCCGTGGGAGCAAAAATCGAGCGGGTGAGAGGGTAATGAAAAACCTTTTTAGACAGATTAACAGGATTAACAGGATTAACAGGATTAAGAAATGGCCTCTATAGTGCTCAGTGATTTAGATTTTATCCGTGTCCATCCATGACCAGAAAAAAGGGGACAACCAATGGCAGCGCGTAAATCCGGCTGGATGCCAATCGATCTTGGCAGGCTTAAAATGTCCAGTCTCAAGGATCGGCAAAGCAAGGTGTCTATGGCCGATTTCGCTCGTCCGGTGCAGGTTCGCCGCACTTTTCGGCAGTTTATGGATATCCTGCCCTCCATACTTGCTGCCGAAGAACTTCGAAGGCAGCCGGCGCCATATCCGAAGCGGTCAGAAACGAAAAGACCGTACATGCTTGGAATGGGGGCTCATCCCATAAAAGTCGGGTCTCAATCCCGTTATCATCAATGCAATCGAACGTGGCATTCTTTCAGGGATAGCAATGAACGGTGCGGGAATCATTCATGACGTGGAAATCGCCTTGCAGGCAAGACATCTGAAGACGTTGCGGCGCATCTTGGAAGCGGCGAATTCGGAATGGCCCGCGAAACTGTCTGAATTCATCCACCGGGCTGTTTCGAAAGCGTACTACGAGCGTGGTGAAGGACTTGGGAAAGCGGTTGGCGAGGCGCTGCTCATGGAAAGTGCGCCTTATGCGGATTCGAGCCTGCTGGCCACTGCCGCGCGATGCGATTTGCCGGTAACCGTCCACGTGGCAATTGGGACCGACATCATACACATGCACCCGGAAATGGACGGCGCAGCTATGGGCGCGCTAAGTCATCTGGACTTCCGCATTTTTTGCTCGATTGTCGCTACCCTGCAGCACGGGGTTTTCATAAATCTGGGTTCGGCCGTGGTTATCCCGGAGGTTTTTCTCAAGGCCGTCAGCGTGGCCAGAAACCTTGGGTTTCCCCTCGATGGTCTCACCGCAATCAATATGGACTTCATGCGTCACTACAGGCCAATGACAAATGTGGTGCAAAGGCCTGTTATGGATGGTGGAACGGGCATAAATCTGACCGGCCACCATGAAATAATGTTTCCGCTTTTGATAGCTGCGGTCCTCGCATGAGATAGCGTTGGACCTTGCCCGCTGACATGTTATTCTAATAAGTCTTAATTTAGCTGATTGCTTCTCTGGAGGGTCAAAATGCCGATATTCGAATACGAGTGTTGCAATTGCTGTGAACATTTCGAAGTGCTTGTGTTCAGAAGTGATGAGGCGATAAGTTGCCCGAAGTGCGAATCATCGAATGTAAATAAGAAGATGTCCGTTTTTGGATTCAAGAGCGGCGGGGACAAAGGGGCGGCAAGCAGCCGCGCCGGCGCTGCGTCCTCAGGCTGTTCGGGATGTGCGGGCGGAAGCTGCAGCACCTGTCACTAAGGGGCCTCTTGCAAAACTCAAGTTAACCAGATCCGAGAAAAGGGGAATCATTTTTGACAAAGAAACCGATCCGGATTGCGACCCGGGGCAGTATGCTCGCTCTTCAACAGAGCGGGATCATAAAGACGGCCCTGGAGAAGCTCTGGCCTGAAACCCGGTTTGAACTCCAAATCATAAAGACCACTGGTGACAAAATAACCGGCGTGCCACTGGCACAGGTCGGCGGGAAGGGGCTTTTCGTAAAGGAAATAGAGGATGCCCTGCTGGACGGGTCTGCGGACCTGGCGGTCCACAGCATGAAGGATGTTCCCGCAGTTTTGCCCGCGGGCCTGGAAATAGTCGCAGTGCCCCAGCGTGAGGACCCGCGCGATGCCTTGATTATCAGGGAAGGCAAGACGATAGGCGACTTGTGTAAGGGGGCCGTGATCGGGACGAGCAGTCTGCGCCGGGGGGCACAGATACGAGCCATGCGCCCGGATTTTGAAGTTCGCGATCTTCGCGGGAACCTGGACACGCGCCTTCGAAAGCTCGATGAGGGAGCAATTCGACGCAATCATCCTTGCTGCGGCCGGCCTCAAGCGCATGGGATGGCAGGAGAGGATCACTGTGTATATGGACCCTGCGGAATTCATGCCGGCTATAGGGCAGGGCGCGCTGGCGATTGAGGCGAGGCTCTGACAGATCACGAGGTGCGCCGTTTTCTTGCACCTCTGGACCATTCCGAAACAGCGGTAGCCGTCGACGCGGAGCGCAGCCTTTTAAAGGAACTCGAAGGGGGCTGCCAGGTCCCGATTGGCGGTCACGCCCGCATTGCAGGAAAAATAGTGGAACTCTCCGGTATCGTGGCTTCGCTGGACGGCACTGCAATTGTTCCGCGCGGTGCGAACCGCGCCGATTCATGATGCAATGGCGCTGGGCAAAAGAGTTGCTGTCGAATTGCGAGGCCTTGGCGCAAAAAAAATACTCGATGAGGTTTACAAGTCGGCTTCATCCGAACCGGGCGGGGTATGAAGAAACGTGAAACAAGGCAAAGTCTATCTCGTGGGCGCCGGACCCGGGGATCCCGGTCTTTTTACGCTCAGAGGCAAGGAAGTCCTCAAGAGGGCTGAGGTGGTCATTTTCGATTACCTGGCCAACGAGGAACTGCTCAAATTTGCCCCGCCCGGCGCTGAGCGCATTTACGTCGGTAAAAAAGGCGGCAACCATACCCTTGGCCAGGAGGCGATAAACGCCCTGTTGGTCGAAAAAGGGACGCGAAAACGTGGTCGTGCGGCTAAAAGGCGGCGACCCTTTCATCTTCGGCCGAGGCGGCGAGGAGGCTCAGGCGTTGGTCAAAAACGGTATCGCCTTCGAAGCCGTACCCGGGATTTCCGCCGCCGCCGCAGTTCCGGCCTATGCCGGCATACCGCTTTCACACCGGGACTTTACGTCTACCATCGCCTTCATTACCGGACATGAGAGAGCGGACAAAGAGGAGCACAAATCCAAAATCGCATGGGACAAGATTTCGACTGGAGCCGGAACGCTCGTCTTTTTTCATGGGAGTCAAAAGTCTGCCTGAAATCTGCCGGAATCTGATTCAAAACGGCCGGCCGGCCGATACGCCTGTGGCTCTCATTCGCTGGGGGACCACTCCGATGCAGAAAACCGTTGCCGGCACGCTTTCCGATATCGTGGCAAAGGTCAAAGAAGCCAATTTGCAACCGCCTGCTATCATAATCGTAGGAGAAGTCGTCAAGTGCCGGGAAGAACTGAACTGGTTTGAGCGCCGGCCCCTGTTCGGCCGGAAGATTCTGATTACAAGGGCAAGGGAGCAGGCAAGCGATTTCAAGGTGGAACTGGAAGAACTCGGGGCCAAATGCATCGAGTTTCCCACAATCGCCATCGCTCCTCCGCCAACATGGGACCCGCTGGACAACGCGATACGCAATCTTTCACAATACGACTGGGCCATTTTTACAAGCGTTAACGGCGTCAGGTTCTTTATCGAAAGGCTTCTTGCCGCCGGAAGGGATGCTCGCGACCTAAAGGGCCTTCGACTCGCCGCAATTGGGCCAAAAACCGCCCAGGCGCTCGAATCGGTACTGTTGCGCCCTGACTTGGTTCCAACAGAATACCGCGCAGAAGGCTTACTGGAAGTCTTTGCCGGGCAAAACGTGAGCGAAAGGCGTTTTCTCATGCCTCGTGCGCTGGAAGCTCGCGAGGTTTTGCCGGAAAAACTCAGGCAATGGGGCGCCTGTGTCGATGTCGTCCCGGCTTACCAGACCGTTCTCCCTGAACAGGATGCGCTCAAGATTCGGGAACTTTTGGCCAATTGCGAGATAGATTGCCTCACTTTCACATCTTCATCCACTGTTTCGAACTTCTTTAGCCTGATCGCAAACGAGGACCTCCGATACTGCAAAGAGAAGATGGCTGTTGCCTGTATCGGTCCGGTAACAGCCCAAACAGCCGAAAAGTTCGGGCTCCATACATCCATTATGCCCTCTGAGTACACGATCCGGGGGCTTGTCGATTCGATTGTTTCCTATTTTAAAAACTAATTGAGGAATTGAGGAATCGATCAAGGAGTATTTATGCAGGATGCTCTTTCGGGATTAAAGGTGCTGGATCTATCGAGGCTCTTGCCCGGGCCGTTTTGCTCCATGCTCTTAGCGGACCTGGGCGCCGATGTAATAAAGGTCGAAGACCCTAAAGGGGGCGACTATATTCGGTGGTGGACTCCCAAATTAGGTGGCAACAGCGGATTTCACGTTGTGCTGAACCGCAATAAACGCTCCCTCGCTCTTAACCTTAAAAGCCCCGAGGGGAAGGCAATATTCGAAAAGCTTGCGGCGGATGCCGATGTGGTGCTGGAAGGCTTTCGCCCCGGTGTTATGGCAAAATTGGGCTTGGACTTCGAAAGCCTGGAGCAGATAAACCCTCGCCTGGTTTACTGTGCCATAAGCGGCTACGGCGCCGACGAGATTCTCGCCAATAAATCAGGCCACGATATAAACTACCTGGCCAGGGCCGGGGTGCTTTCCTATAACGGCAAAGACTCGCCTGCGGTGCCTGGGGTCCAGATAGCGGACATTGGCGGCGGCGCTCTTCTGGCCGCCTTCTCGATCATGGCTGCGCTGTTTGCGCGCGAGAGGCTGGGCAGAGGGCAGTTCGTCGATATTTCGATGACCGACGGGGCCTTCGCCTGGAACTGCCTGCGGCTGGGAAAATTCATT
The DNA here is from genome assembly GCA_963725365.1 of uncultured delta proteobacterium. Lineage (GTDB taxonomy): Bacteria > Desulfobacterota > Syntrophobacteria > Syntrophobacterales > Syntrophobacteraceae > SbD1. Next base: position 30,568 of record CAVRZU010000158.1, read on the forward strand.
GCTGATGGAAAGGTTCCCACTCCCGGAGATGATTTTTTGAACCAGGGGGTGGCCTGCTACAACATCTATCAGACACGGGACGGGCGGTACATGAGCCTGGGAGCACTCGAGCCCCAGTTTTGGAAATCTTTTTGTCAAACAGCCGGACGGCCCCAGTGGATTACGCCTCTATATTTCGAACCGGGAGCGCATCAAAAGGAGCTGATCGAGAGCATAGCGGAATTTTTCCGGCAAAAAAGCCTTGCACAATGGGTTGAGCATTTCAAGGATGCGGATTGCTGCTGCGAACCGTTGCTGAACCTCGATGAAGCAATGGATACGGAGTTGACCAGGCGCCGGGCAATGGTCGTCGATCTGATCCACGAATCCTGGGGCGCCTATAAGCAGCTCGGAATAGCGCCAAAGTTTTCCCTTACACCGGGTTCCATCAAATCTCATGCACCCGAACTCGGAGAACACACACGCCAGATCCTTGAGCAACTGGGCTATTCTTCGGCCGGCATCGAAGCGCTCAAGGGTTCAGGGGTAGTCTAGTCAACTGCATCCGAAGAACCGCATCCAGATAGGTGTCAGGAATCTTATGAGCAGGGTAGTGAAATTTTGGATTTTATATGCATGCATTCTGTTGTTGCCGATGGCGGCCTCGGGTGCGGACCAGTTCGAAACCGACGTTTTCAGGACCTCTGACGGAAGTCTCAGGATCAGTTTCCTGGGACACGCATCCCTTATGATGGATTTCCATGACAAACACATCTATATAGATCCATGGAGCCATGTGGCGGATTTTTCCAAAATGCCCAAGGCGGATATCATCCTTTTCACCCACGAACACAGCGATCATTTCGATTTGGAGGCACTGAAGGAGCTTTGCAGCGAGAACACGCTCATTGTCATGCCCGAAATCTGCGCCGTTAAATACGGAGAGGGCATAATAATGAAAAACGAGGACGTTAAGATAATCCAAGGTCTGAAGATAGAGGGTGTCCCAGCCTATAACATCGTAGAGAAACGCGCCTCCGGGTTTCCTTATCATCTAAAGGGGATAGGAAACGGCTATGTTATTACCTTCGGAGACAAACGTGTATACATAGCGGGCGATACGGAAAAGATACCCGAGATGGACGAGCTTAGCGAAATAGACATAGCATTTCTTCCAGTCGAGCCCCCGGATACGATGACGGTGGAAATGGCGGCGGACACGGTGAAAGCGATAAAGCCCAAGATTTTTTATCCATATCGTTACGGCGACACTGACATCAACGAACTCAAGGAGTTACTGAAGGACCAGCCGGAAACAGAGGTCCGAATTCGCAAGATGGAGTAGAACGGCAGCAGGTTGTCATACGAAAATGAATGAATCCTTATGCAATTTTTTAAACTCTTCATCCGAAATACATTCAGGCAAAAACTTCGAACCACACTCACCGTTTTTGGGATGGCGGTTGCAATCCTTGCTTTCTGCCTGCTCGATACGGTTGTCGATGCCTGGTATGTGGGCGTGAACTCCGCCTCACCAAATCGGCTTGTATCCCGCAGTTCCGTTTCTCTGATTTTCCCGCTTCCCCTGAGCTACGGGTCGAGGATACAAACCGTTCCCGGAGTCGATCATGTTGTCTACGCCAACTGGTTCGGAGGAGTTTTCATCGACGAACGGCATTTTTTCCCGAGAATAGCTGTGGGGCCTGAGAATTATTTCGACGTCTTTCCTGAATTCCTCGTCCCCAAAGACGAACTCAAAGCGTTTTGGAAGCAGCGAAACGCGTGCATCGCCGGGCGCAGGACAGCAGAACGCTTTGGATGGAAAACAGGAGATACCATCACTCTTACAGGCAACATTTACCCGGGGGAATGGAATTTCGTGCTGAGCGGAGTCTACACCGGAGCGACCAAAACAACTGACGAGACAGTGTTTTTCTTTCATTGGGATTATCTCGATGAGGCACTGAAGCAGAAGATGCCCGCCAGGGCAGGGCAGGTAGGCTGGTATGTGATTCAGGTACACGACCCTGCCGATGCCGGGCAGATTTCGGAATCTGTGGACGCTCTTTTCAAAAACTCCTCGGCGGAAATCCTGACCGAGACGGAGAAGGCTTTCCAAGCCGGGTTTCTATCTATGACAGAGGCGATCGTAATAGCGGTGCGGATTGTCTCCTATGTGGTCATCGGGGTTATCCTTATTGTCCTGGTAAATACCATGGCGATGACTTCGCGGGAGCGTACGCCGGAGTATGCTATCCTGAAGACAATGGGTTTCGGGAGCAAACATCTGTGGTTCCTGATCGCGGGGGAATCGGTGTTCATTTCCATGCTTGGCGCGGTGTGCGGGATGGCTCTTGCCTATCCGGTGGCAAATATATTTTCCAGCAGCACCGGATCATTATTGCCGGTTTTCCAGATACATTTTTGGAAATTAATCTGCCTGTGCACTTCCATCAGCTTCGGCATTGGAATCGTGTCCGCGCTTCTTCCGATCTGGAGCGCCGGCCGTGTTCGAATAGCCGAGGCACTCAGACATATGGGATAGAAAGAATATGAGCGAAGCTGGAATTCATCTTTTTATCGGTTTTAGAGGTGTAAGCCCCGACGAGGAGCTAAATTATCTTATCAGGGAGTACCGTCCTGGCGGAATCGTCCTTTTCAAAAGAAATATCACCAGCCGCGCCCAGCTCAAGGCCCTCGTTTCCGCTGTTCAGGCGTTTGCGGTGCGTGAACTCAAGCGTCCTTTGTTTTTTGCAATCGATCAGGAGGGCGGCAGCGTCCAGAGGCTCACGCCCTACTTCAGTCCTATTCCCTCGGCGAGGTCCCTTGCGGAGAAAGGAGAGGAGGCTGTTGCCCAATGGGCTGCGGTATGCGCGGCAGACCTCAGGGAGATCGGAATTCAGATTAACTTTGCTCCGGTTCTCGATATAGTTCCCGGGGGGGACGAACACTTTATGGGGTCCAGATCGTTTGGTTCAACCCCGGCGAAAGTGTCCGAACTGGGAGCTGTTTGGATCGAACATCAGCAGGCAAACGGTATTTCGGCCACCGCAAAGCATTTTCCCGGGCTTGGACTCGCCCGGTTGGATCCACACCATTTTGCCCCCGTCATCGAAGATGACAACGAAGATAATTTCCGCTCTCATCTGGTTCCATTTCAGTCCGCGATCAGCGCCGGGGTTGGCTGTGTTATGAGTTCGCACGCGGTATATCGAGCGGTGGACCCCATTTATCCGGCGACCCTTTCCTATGAAATCAACCACAGGTGGCTAAGAGAGCGATTGGGCTTCAAAGGGATCCTTTTTGCCGACGATCTGGACATGGCAGCGATTTCCAAGAATTATTCGCCCGAAGAATCAGCTTTCCTTGGACTTTCCTGCTCAACAGACTTCTTTTTGCTTTGCCAAAAATCCGAAAGCATCGAACCTATGCACAGGGCGCTCTGCGATCAGCTCCAAAGGAACCAGTCCCTTCAAAAATTTCATTCCGATACGATTCAGAGGCTTGAGAATTTGAGGCGTTTCCATTTCCCTGATCTCTGTAAATAGTAATAATATAGCTTTTAACGCAAGCAATTCTCTATTAGAATCCGCCGATCTATCCGTTGCACTGGCGGGAGAAGATGTAAATCCAGGATCGTCCGTTGCCTTATCTAGCTGCCCCCCCCCCGTTAATCGCGCTAATCTTTTCATTACCGTTTACCGATTTGTGCTTCAAGGGGGTTTTGAGATGACTGTCCTCTTTGACCCATCCGGTTCGCAGGCAAACTTGCAGGAAATGATCTTGAGCGCCTCTTCGCTTCCCGGTGTGAATGCTCTTATGATTCTGGCCTGCGACGCTAACGGATTCGCGCCGGAAAACATCGACGGAGTATTGAGCAGCGCGCCTCTTCCCATTTTCGGCGGTGTATTCCCCGCACTCATATACGGCAAAGAGCTGATCAGGCAAGGCAGCATTGTGGTCGGGCTTCCCGGGTTGCTCGAAACCTCGTTCATCCCGGATCTTAGTAACAAGGATGTCAATTACGAATCTTTTCTAAACTACAAGGCTTTCGACCAGCCATCGGCCCTCACCATGATGGTTTTCGTCAACGGCTTTTCAAGGCGGATAGGCGCACTTATCGAGAGTCTTTTTAACGTTTTCGACATGCAAATGAATTACATCGGCGGAGGGGCGGGTTCTTTGAGCTTGGTATCAAAGCCCTGCCTTTTCACCAGTCAGGGGATGATGGCTGACGGAGCTGTCCTGGCCCTGCTGGGACTTGGAAGCGGAGTGGGGGTTTCTCATGGCTATGCACACATGTGCGGGCCCTATCGGGTTACAAGCTCCGATCTCAATGTCATTCATACCCTGGACTGGAGGCCTGCTCTCGATGTGTATCGGGAAATAGTTGAAGCGAACCTGGGAATGACCCTTGGTGAAGACAATTTTTTCGATATGGCAAAATGTCATCCCTTTGGAATTCCTCGACTCGATTCCGAGCCTATCATCAGGGCCGCCTTTCACGCAGGGCCTGACAAAAGCCTTAGATGTGTGGGCGAAGTGCCGGACGGAGCGTTGGTCTCTATCCTCAAAGGAGATGAATCCTCCCTTATACGGGCTGCCGCCAATTCGCGGCGCCTTGCCTTGGAGGCCTTTCCGGACAAATGCGAGCCGGGGCTGAAGATCATTATGGATTGCATCTCCAGGGTTTTGTTTTTGGGGGACAGATTCAGAGAGGAGATCGAAGTTGTGAACCACGGAACTCGACCAACGATCGGGGCTTGCACCATAGGGGAAATTGCAAACTGTGGGACTGAATACCTCGAGTTCTATAACAAGACGGCAGTTGTAGCTGTGCTGGAAGCCAAGTAAATGGAAACATCGATTCAGACGCAGATTTTCTATGAAATAGCGATATCGATCGGAAACAGCCTCGATCTTGGAAAGATGCTCAAAGAGGCCCTGTCTTGCTACCTTAGAAAGCTAAACTGTTCGGCGGGGATCGTCTTCGAGATGCAAAAAGGGCCTGATGGCCCCCTGGGCTTTACGCCTGTGTTTTCGAGCCCGCGAAACCCGCGTTTTGACTATCGGGCCGCCCTTGAATGCATCCCCAAGGATTTAAGCGAAGCCTCTGTTGCAGAGTTTCTGTCTACTTTGCCCGTTTGCGTACATGACGATAAAGGCCGTTTTTCCCACCTGATGGAGCTTCCGGGATTCGGACTCCTGCTTCTGGTCAAAAGCAGCAAAGATTTCTCTCCCTTAGTGGTCCGGTCGCTCGATCGCCTTAACCGCAAACTGGCAGACTCCTGCCTCGCCTGCCGGCAGAACATGAAGATCGAATCAATCAATCAGCAGTTGACTCAAGAGGTTTTCGAACGCCAGCAAGTCGAAGCTGAACTGAGAAAACTGATGGGAGAACTCGAACAGCGCGTCGAAGAACGCACCCATGCGCTGAAATCCTCCAACAAGGCGTTGACGGATGTTAACCGGCAACTAAACGATATTATAGAATTTCTCCCTGACGCAACTTATGTTGTGGGCACCGATGGCAAGGTTATCGCCTGGAACCGCGCCATTGAAGAGATGACGGGCGTGCCCAAGGAAAACATTATAGGCGAAGGCAATTATGCATATGCAGTTCCATTCTGGGGCCAAAAGCAGCCCTGTCTTACGGACCTGCTCGATAAGAGCGAAAAGGACATTAAAGGCAGGTTCAGCTACATAAAAAAGAAGGGCAATATTTTATTTGCCGAAACATACGTTCCATGTCTGAATGGAAAAAAGGGAGGGCACGTGCGGCTTACCGCTGCGCCGCTCTTCGATGCGCGGGGCAGGCGCACGGGCGCTGTAGAATCTGTCCGGGATATAACCGAACGCAAACAGGCGGAAGAAGCTCTGAGGCGCAGCGAGGAAAAATACCGCGAGTTGGTTGAAAATGCCAACAGCATCATACTTCGGATGGATAAGGCCGGGAACGTGACTTTTTTCAATGAATTCGCCCAGCGCTTTTTCGGCTATAGCGAGAAGGAGATCCTTGGCAAAAACGTGGTAGGAACTATCGTTCCTCCGGTGGAATCGACGACCGGCCGGGACCTCAAGGCATTGATCGCAGAAATCGGAAGCGATCCGGGCCGTTACGCGGCAAATGCCATTGAGAACATGCGCCGCAATGGCGAACGGGTTTGGTTTGCCTGGACCAACAAGCCTATTTTTGATCAAAACGGCAGCGTGGCTGAAGTGCTGTGCATCGGCAATGATGTAACCGAGCGCAAAAAGGCGCAGGACGAGCTATTTGAATCCCGCCAGATGCTTCAGTCTGTCCTGGACAATATTCCGGAGAGGGTTTTTTGGAGAGATCGAAACTCGGTCTATATCGGCTGCAATAAAGCTTTCGCACTTGAACACGGCTACAGTGACCAGAGCGAAGTGGCCGGCAAATCCATACATGAGCTAAACCCTTCGGAGAATGTGGAGCGCTTCTTGGCCGATGACCTGAAGGTGATACAAACCGGAGAGGCCAAGCTTGATTACGAAGAGTCGCTGACCAGGGTCAACGGCAGCCATGCCTTGATCACCGCCAGCAAGGTCCCGATGTTTGACCGTGAGGGCCGGATAATCGGGTTGCTGGGTACATACGAGGATATCACCGAGCGCAAACGTGCCGAGATAGCGCTAAGGGAAAGTGAGGAACTCTGGCGCAGCGTGATAGAGAATATTAGAGACGTTTTCTACCGGACCGATGAGCGGCGTGTTTTTACCCTGGTTAGTCCATCAGCGGCCGAACTCCTTGGGCTGGACTCGCTCGACGACATCCTGGGCGCAAATGTGGACAGGTTTATAATGTGTCCCAAACAATATGCAAAAATGCTCAACCGCATGGAGGAATATGGATCGGTCAGTGACTATGAACTTACCCTCAAGAAAAAAGACGGCTCCCCGATTTTTGTGTCAACTTCGTGCGCGCTTCGCAGGGACGATAAGGGAACCATCCTGGGAGCCGAAGGTATACTTCGTGACATCACCGAGCGTCAACGGGCTGCCGAAGAGCGCATGCGCCTGGTGACGGCAATAAGAACAAAGCGCCGATGCAATCATCATTACCGATACAAAGTGGGTCATCGATTACGTAAATCCCGCTTTTTCGGCAATGTCCGGCTATGATGGCACGCAGGCTATCGGCCGGCACTTGAGTATGCTGAAAAGCGACAAGCAGGATCGTGAATTCTACAGGAATATCAAGGAAACGCTCACCGGAGGACGGGTATGGTCGGGGCGGCTCACCAACAAGGGGAAAGACGGCTCATTATACGAAACCGAGGCCTCGGCGTCTCCAGTGCGGAACAAGCCGGGGGCTGTCATCAACTATGTGAGCATCCACCGGGACATCAGCCGCCAGGTAAAGCTTGAAAGAGATCTGCGTCATGCGCAGAAAATGGAGGCCATCGGCACCCTGGCCGGCGGTATCGCGCATGATTTCAATAATATCCTGGCTGCCATAGTCGGCCATACGGAAATGGCCGGATTAAGGCTCCCGCCGGAAGAGCCGGTTCGCCACAATCTTGATCAGGTCCTCAAAGCAAGCGCTCGCGCCTCGGACCTGGTCAAACGAATCCTGGCCTTCAGCCGCCAGACCGAACAAAAACGTCAACCCGTGCCCATCATCTCTGTAGTGAACGAAGCCTTGAAACTGCTGCGGCCTTCTCTGCCTGCAACCATCGAGATTCGCAACGAAATATCATTGGTCCCCGGAGATGGGGCCGTCTTTGCCGACCCGACCGAAATACACCAGGTGCTGATGAATCTTTGCACTAATGCGGCCCATGCCATGCGAGCCCAGGGCGGCGTTTTGCTCGTGAAATTATCCCATGTCCAGGTGCCGGATGTCGGGTGTGAACTGTTGGAAAACCAGCCGTCTGCGAGGAGCGCAGTGGGGTCCGGGAACGGAGGAACGCCTCAGAGTGCTACGCCTGTTCTGGAACCCGGACCTTATGTGCGTCTTGAAGTGAGCGACACGGGCCATGGGATCGAGCCTGAGGTAATGGAAAAAGAGTTCGATCCCTATTTCACTACGAAAAAAGTCGGTGAAGGCACAGGGCTTGGGCTTTCTGTGGTCCAGGGAATAGTCGGAACGTATGGCGGAGCCATAACGGTCCATAGCGAACCGGATAAGGAACGACCTTCGAGGTGCTCCTGCGGGGGATGGAGAATCAGGCCCCGGATCAAGCGGCGACAATGCAAACTCTTTGCGCCGGCGCCGAACGAATACTCTTTGTTGACGATGAGATTATCCTGGCTGAGTTGGGGAAGGAACTGCTGGAGTCTCTTGGCTACAAGGTCGTTATCAAAACCAACAGCTTCGAAGCCCTGGAGACCTTCAGGGCCGATCCTGTCGGGTTCGATCTTGTAATAACCGACATGACCATGCCCGGCATGAGGGGTGAGGAACTCGCCAGGGAAATCATCGCTCTTCGGCCGGAAATGCCTGTCATCCTGTGCACCGGGTACAGCGAGCTTATCAATGAAAAGCAGGCTCGAGAAATAGGCATCCGCGAGTTCATTATGAAGCCCTGCATGGTCGCAAACTTCGCCGAAACCATCAGGAAAGTGCTTAAATAGGCTGAAGCAAAAGAAAGGCTGAAGGCCTGTGAACCCTCACCAGGTTCGGGCTCCGCGTTAAACCTTCGGTCCCACGTTAAACGCTTATAGTTCGGCGTTCGATCTTTTGTGAGGACGCAGGCAGCACCTGAAACCCTTCGGCCTAATACAAGACCTGCAGCACCGAGTCCGCTTTCCGAAGTTTCTCTTCGATTACCCGTGTCTGCTCTCTGCCGATTTTACCGTCTTTGTGCAGGAAGTGCAGCCGTTGAACCGTATCGAAGATGCCCTCGATAGCCGAAGGTGTGTCAAGATCGTTGTTCATTGCCGTCTCGAATGAACCTGTGAGCGCTTCGGTCAGGCTTGTTACCGCCTCGTCCCCGGGCGTTGTGGAACTGTTTCCGGGAATTGAAAGATCTCGCGTCATCGCCCTCAAACCCTCGAGTTTCGAACCTTCCATGCGGACTTTATCCATGTTCAGGTTGAGCTTTCTGCGGTATTGCCTGGTCAGCAGGTAGAAACGGATTTGCTCCCAGGAAAATCCGTGATCGATGAGATTATCGGGGTAAATTATATTGCCAAGGCTTTTCGACATCTTTTTCCCGCCGGTAAGAACATGCTCTCCATGCATCCAATAGCGCGACAGTTCACGGTCGGAAACCGATTCCATGACTGCTATATTATAGTCGTGATGCCGGTAGAGGTTGTCTATTCCTCCGCAGAATATGTCGAGTGAATAGCCCAGGCTTTCGGATATCATGGCCGGGTCCTGAATGTTCCAGGATGGCCTCCCCCTGCCTATTTCCGCGTCCCAGCAAACCTTATCCCCTTCCTTGCACCCGTGCCACAAAATGAAATCGCCGAGGTTCCATCTCTTTCCAGGGTAGGTGTCCCGCTTGTATCGCCTCCTGGTTTTCGGCCACTTGCTCATGTCCAGTCGAAACAATTTGCCGAAACCCTTGAATTTGAGAGGATCAAAAAAGATATCGCCGTTGTGACGGTAAGCATAACCCTTCTCGATCAGCTTTCGAATCAGGTAAACTGCCGGTTCGATGCTTGTTGACGAACGCGGAATCCGCTCAGGCAATTTTATTCTCAAACGCCCGGCTTCCTCAAAAAAGTGCATGGCTATGCCATCGGTAAGTTCTCCCACCGGCAGGCCGCGCTCTTCCGCTTCATCGATAGCCTTATCTTCTATGTCCGTTAAGTTTATGACACGCTTTACTTCATAGCCCAGATATCCCAGGTACCTTTGAAGGACATCTTCCCAAATGAACGTGCGGTAATTTCCGATGTGAGGCCGGCTGTAAATCGAGGGCCCGCATGTAAACATCTTTACTGTGCTGTCTGCCGGCCGAAAGGACTCTTTTTGGCGTGTCATTGTATTGAAAAGCTGGAGCATCGGTGCAAATCCCGTCCTGAGTTCTGTTCACCATTGACCAATTACCGGTCACTATTGACTGTTCACCAACTTCTTTATAAGCACCTTCCGAACTCTGCGTCCATCCATGTCTACTATCTCAAAGCTGTGGCCGCAGCACTCGAAGAGGTCTCCAACAGCCGGGATCCTCCTGAGGTGAGCCATAGCAAATCCGCCCAGCGTCTGAAAGCGTCTCGAACGCTCACCGGGAAGCTTGCGAATGTGTAAATTCGCTTTCAATTCGTCAATAGGCAGCATTCCTGACACCAGCCATGCGCCCTCCTCCTGCTCTAGGATCTGGGGCTCCTCAGGCTCTCCTGCCGAGGCAATGTCTCCGACTATGGCCTCCAGGATATCAGTCATCGTTACAATGCCTTCTATCGTCCCATATTCGTCCACTACCAGGGCCATTTGCAAGCCGGATCTTTTGAAGCTCTCCAGCACTTTTAAGGCGTGGGCGCTTTCATGGACATAGAGAGGCTTGTGCATCGACGCCCTCAGGTCCAGAGGTTTGCCGCCCAGACAACGTACCGCAATGTCTCTAACATGAACGATCCCCTGTATATTTCCCGGTTTCTGGCCGACGGGGAACCTGGAGTAAGGGCTCTTGGCAATTTTCCGTCTCATCTTGTCCGAAGATTCGTTTACGTCAAGCCACACAACCTTTTTACGCGGAGTCATCATCACCCCGACACGACGGTCTCCTAACCGGAAAACTCTTTCCACCATCTCCTGCTCGGCTTCATGAAAGATCCCTGCAACCGTGGCCTGGGCTATCAGCATGCGGATTTCTTCCTCCGTTACAGGCGCCTGCTTCATCTGCCCAAACCTGAACAAGCGAAGCGCAAAATCGGTCGAAACGCTTAGCACGTGAATAAGGGGTGAAGCAATGGTGGAGATTCTTGCCATCGGTCTTGCAACAGCCGCAGCAATTTTCTCGGGAGCGTATACTGCAATCCGCTTGGGGATAAGCTCGGCCAGGAGCGATAAGTAGGCAATTATGCCGATTACCAGCACCAGCGCAAGCGATTCGCTATACTTTCCGATATAGGGCAAAGATGACAGCGGTCGAGCAAGCCGTCCGGCAAGAGTCGCACCCCCGAAGGCCCCGCTCAAAACACCAATAATCGTGATTCCGATCTGTACGGTCGCCAGGAAGCGATTAGGGTTCCCGGCCAGATCCAGGGCAGCGCCCGCCTTGGAATCGCCTTCCTCTGCGCGGCCCTGCAGCCGCGTTTTGCTCGACGAAATCACCGCCAGTTCCGACATTGCAAGAAAGCCGTTCATTAAAATGAGCAGCAGGACAACTATTACATACACGATACCCCAAAACATCTCCCTGTTCTCCGGTACGCTTCCTGAGAGGTGAATGGCAGAATATTTTCAGACGATCAACGGATACAACGCCCTATGATATATGTTTCCGTCATCGATGTCTTCGCGCAATTCATCAATGGCGAAGAGTTTTGAGTTTCGAGTTTTGAGTTTTCAGAGAATAACGCCGCAGTGGAAGGCGGAGCTACCAGTGGATACACGGGCGTATCCACCGGCAGGCTCGATGGAGGGCACACGGCGGCGCCGTGTGAAATTTCAGCTTATTGGCCTTCATATAATTTGCCGTATTCGGTTCGCCGCCGAAGGTTTGAGTGGCGAACTCGGCCGGCGGTCACACCGCCTTACGCCACAGCCACAGAACTGGCCTGCGCTCCCTTGTCGCCTGTTTCCTCCACAAAGGTCACTGCCGTCCCGACGCTAATTGCTCCGAATTTGCCGTCCAGTACGGCGTTTTCATGAAAGTAAACCTCACGGCCCTCAGGTGTTACCAGAAACCCGTATCCCTCGTCGGGAAATATGGTGATAACTCTTGCCACAGGCTTGTCAAAGTGAGTCTTAACCTCGCCTCTTTGTTTTTCCCTATACTCCCTCAACGCCGTTGTGCGGTTTCGAACGAATTGACTATAGCCACATGGATGTCTTCATCAGGTTCTCTTTTCACAATCAGTTCGCCACCGGGAACTGTTATGTCGATCCTGACGTTATACATCATTCCGCTACGCTGGCTGCGGTGGGGCATGTCCACTTTTACCCGGCAACCGATGATCTGGTCGTAGAACCTGTCGAGTTTTAAAGCTTTCTCGCGGATAAGCCCTTCGGTTTCATCACTGATGTGCACGTCGCGTGCACTGATTTCCAGCGGTACTTTCATTGAGTTCTCCCCTCATTGTTATTATGAGTATCGGTATAGGTTACGAGCGGCTAACCGTAATATAAGCCTTTTCCCAACCGTTTGCATGCCCGGCGCTAAAGCGCAGCGGGATTATTCCTTTAGCGTCGTGGCGATCCGGCTCTTTGATTCGAGCGTTCTGTGTACAGGACACCGGTTGGCGATCTTGAGCATCCTCTTCCGTGTAGGCTCGTCAATGTCCCCATGCAGCTCAATTTCCCTTTCTATGAAATCTATCTTAGTCTCCGGATCTTCGCAATCCTGACAGTCTTCCGCATGTAATTTTGGTGCCTGAGTCTTACCGTGAATGGCTTCCACAGGCACTTTTTTGTGGTCCGCGTACAATCTGAAAGTCATCCCCGTAAGTACATGCGCCAAGGGCCGATACCAGAAGATCGTATGGCGTCGGCCCGCTGTTTAGCAATACAT